>DATKLZ010000157.1:0-7944 GCA_035542135.1 Steroidobacteraceae bacterium
CGCTTGAAGCACACGTCGCCGATCGCGACCTGCTCGCCAGCCTGCTTCTTGCGCGCCGAGGTCTCGATGATCGTCGGGCAGGCGCGCCCGCCGAACAGGAGCGAGGTCGTGTCGCTCTTCGGGTCGCACCCGATCAGCAGCACGCGCTTGCCCTGCTGCGCCATCATGTAGCTCAGGTTGGCGAGCGTGAAGCTCTTGCCGATGCCGCCCTTGCCGTAGATCGCGATCACCTGCGTCTTGCTGGTGGGCGCCGCGGCGGCGACCGGCTCGGGTTCGATGGACGCTTCGGCACGCAAGCGCCGGGTGCGCGCGTCCTGCAGCACGATCGGAGCCGGCAACGCGGTGGTCGTGGTCATGCGCGAGTTCCCCAGTCCAGATACATCTTCAGGCAATCGGGATCGGTGAAGGCGGTGCGATAGGCGGACTCGGCGTCCGCGGCAACCGCGCTGTGCGTGATCAATCCGTCGAGCGACAGCGCGCCGGAGACGCACAGCTCGTGCACGCGCTGCAGGTCGCGCGGCTGCCATTGGGCCGCGATGCTCAGGCGCGCCTCGCGCATGAACGCGGGTGGAAAGGCGAAGCTCAGCGGCGCGGCGTAGAAGCCGGCCAGCACGATCTCGCCGCCCGGCGCCAGGCGCTGCACCAGCGCATCGAGGAGCGCGGCATCGCCGCTCATGTCGCAGATGCTGCGGTAGTCGCGGCGCGTGTCGGCGTCCGGATCGATGACATCGTACCCGGCGGCGCCGTGGCGCCGCGCGGGCTGCTTTTCCCAGACGACAGGCGGCACCGCGCCGCGCGCCAGCGCCAGGCGCGCGAGCAGCCGGCCGAGCACGCCGTGGCCGATGATCAGTTGCGGCGGTTCACGTCCGACTTCCAGCGCATGCAGCGCCGTGGCCGCGAGCGCCAGCAGGATCGCCCGCTCGCCGAGCCGCTCGGCGACCGGCAGCACGCGCGCGGCCGGCAGCACGACGCGCTCCGCAGCGCTGCCGAACAAGCCGCGCACGGATCCGAAGCAACGCGCGCCGGGAACGAACACGCGCGTGCCGACCTCGATGCCGGCCGCTTCGCCCGCCGCGCTGACGCGCCCCACGCCCTCGTAGCCCGGCACGAGCGGATAGCCCATGCCCGGGAACATCGGCATCGTGCCTGACCAGAGGAGTTTTTCGGTGCCGGTGCTGATGCCGGACCATTCCATGTCGACGACCACGTCGCCGGCCGAGCAGGCATCGAGCGGCAATTGCTGCAACGCGATTTCACGTGGCTGCTGCATCACAACAGCCAGCGCGCTCAGCCCGGATTTGGCGGCATGCAGGTGCATCGGTGCCCTTGGGAGCGCTTCGAGTCCCACCCTCTCGTTATTCGCTGATGTCAGCCTACGCTTACTGTCTGTGTTGTCAAGTTCTGTTAACACCCGTCGCGGCCGCCGAGACCACGGCGCATTGCCAGGGTCGAGGCGTGTGGTGGCGGTGGCAGGCCCGGAAGCCGGCCGCGGCCAGCAGCGCGGACAGTTCCTCCACGCTGCGCACCCGTCCCTGCCGCATCGCCAGCAGGTAAAAGCCGAGATAGGCATCGGCCGCGGCGAGCGATCCGGGCACGGCGCGCATCGGTTCGGCGATCACGACCCTCCCGCCGGCCGGCAGTGCCACATGCACGGCGCGCAGCAGGCGGAGCGCGGATTCATCGTCGTGGTCGTGCACGACGCGCACCAGCGTCACCAGGTCGGCGCCGGCGGGCAGCCTGTCGGTGCGAAAATCGCCGCCGATGACCCGGCTGCGGCCGGCCAGGCCGGCCTCGGCGAGCCGCTGCCGCGCCCGCGCGGCCACCTCGGGCAGGTCGAACAGCATCAGCTGCAGTTGCGGCGCGGCGCCGGCCGCGGCGCACAGGAACGCGCCCTCGCCCCCACCCACATCGAGCAGGACGCGATGCCGCCGGAACGGATAGGCATCCAGCAGCTCGCCCGCCACCAGCGGTTGCGTGGCCGACATCAGTGCCGAGTAATCCGCGACGGCGGCGGCCGGCAGGGCCGCGGCCGCATCGTTGCGCGCGTACGCCCAGTACGCGGCCAGCCTGCCCGCGGGAGCCGTGCCCCGCAGCAGCGCCAGCGGATCGTGCAGGTCGGCGTAGAACAGCGCCTGGTGCTCGATCATCGTCAGCACGGCCGGATTCCCGGCGAGCGCCGCGCCCAGCGGACCCAGCGCGTGCACCTCGCCCCGGCGCGATTCGACCAGGCCCAGGCCGCGCGCCGCGTCGAGCCAGAGCTCGAAACCCTGGGCGCTGAAACCGGTGCGCGCGCGCAGCTGAGCGGAACGCAGCGGTCCGTCGCGCAGCGCCTCGATCGCGCCGCTGCGCACGCCGGCGTACAGCACCTGCGAATGGATGAAGCCCGCGCACAGGTCGAACAGCGCGCGGGCGCGGCGCCGCCCGACGAGGCGCAGCAGGGGCGTGCGCGCGACCCAGCGCTGGAAGCGCGCGCTCGACAGCAGGCGATTGCGCCAGGACAGCAAGCCCGCGGCGGCGCCGCGCGGCATGGCCTCAAGCGGCAGGACGTGCAAGCCGGCTGGCGAGCAGTTGTTCGGTGGCGGAGAGGAATTTCGCGCGCAGCTCGGCCTCGCCCGCGCAGGCCGGCATCGCATCGATCGCCGCGGCGACCAGCTCATGGAGCCGCCGTTGCGCCGCGCCGGCGCCGAGCTGCGCGACCGCATTGGGCCGGCCGAGGGCCGCATCGCGCCCGGTCGGCTTGCCGAGCAGCTCACTGCAGCCGGCGGCATCGCCGATGTCATCCGCCACCTGGTAGGCCTCGCCGATGAAGGCGCCCACGCGGCGCCAGGGTTCGGGGTCGGCGCCCGCGGAAATGGCGCCGGCCGCCGTCGCCGCGGCGAACAAGGCGCCCGTCTTGGCGCGCTGGTAGGTCGCCAGCACGGCCTCGCTCTCGCACTCCCAGGCCTGGCCGGCCACGATGCCGTGCGGCATGCCGGCCGCTTCCGCGAGCAGCGCCACGAGTTGCAGCCGCTGCGCCGCCTCGACGCGCTGCTCCAGGGCGACGGCCTGGTAGGCCAGCACGATCAGCGCGTCGCCTGCCAGCACCGCCAGGCGTTCGCCAAAGGCGCGATGCACGGAGGGCAGGCCGCGGCGCGTGCTGGCATCATCGAAGCAGGGCAGGTCGTCGTGGACCAGCGAGGCGCAGTGCAGCAGCTCGATCGCGCCGCCCGCGGCCAGCGCCGCGACGGCCTCCCGGGCGCCGCAAGCCCGCGCCACCGCGAGGCAGAGCCGCGGACGAAACCGCGCGCCACCGGGGAACACCGCGTGGTGCACCGCCGCCGAAAGCTTCGGCGGACCGCCGCGGCCGCCGACCGTCCGCAGGGTCTGCGCGAGGAACTGCTCGATCAGTGCGCCAGTGTTCACGCCGGGCCTCCCGCGGTAGTGTAAGTTTCACTAGTCACTTTGAAGTGTACGAAAATATAGACACGTGTTCGCCGCCAGGTCAACCATGAACTCGCAGGCCGCCTCGGCGGTGGCCGTCGTGGGCGGGGGCATCGCAGGGTTGTGCGCCGCGCTCGACCTGGCTGTCGGGGGCTGTGCGGTGACGCTGTTCGAGCGTGGACCCCGACCCGGCGGCAAGCTGCGCCAATGCGACGACGACACCGGCCGGCCGATCGACGCGGGCCCCACGGTGCTGACGCTGCGTGGCATCTTCTCCGACCTGTTCCGCGACGCCGGGAGCGACCTGGCGGAGCAGCTGGAGCTGCGCCCGCTCGAGGTGCTCGCGCGCCACGCCTGGAGCCCGGGCGAACGGCTCGACCTGCATGCGGATATCGGCGCTTCCGCAGCCGCGATCGGCGAGTTCGCCGGCCGGCGCGAGGCCGCCGGTTACCTGCGCTTCTGCGCCGACGCGCGCCGCGCCTTCGAGACGCTGGACGCGAATTTCATGCGCGCGGAGCGCCCCAGCCTCGGCTCGCTGGTGGCGCGCGCCGGCTGGGGGGGCCTGGCGGACCTGTGGCGCCTGCGCTCGTTCACGAGCCTGTGGACCGCGCTCGGCGACTACTTCCATGATCCGCGGCTGCGCCAGCTGTTTGGTCGCTACGCCACGTACTGCGGCTCCTCGCCGTTTGGCGCGCCGGCCACGCTGATGCTGGTCGCGCACGCGGAGCAGGCCGGGGTGTGGCGCATCCCCGGCGGCATGCAATCGCTCGCGGGGGCGCTGGCCACGCTGCTGCGCTCGCGCGGCGCGACAGTGCGACTCGGGACCGAGGTCGCGCAGGTGCACCTGCGCCGCGGGCGCGTGGACGCACTCGAACTCGCCGGCGGCGAACGCGTGCCGGTCGGCGCCGTGATCATGGCCTGCGACAGCGCAGCGCTTGCCGGCGGGCTGTTCGGCGCGGAGGCAGCGCGCGCCGTGCGGCCGATCGGCCTGGCCGAGCGTTCGCTCTCGGCCGTGACCTGGACCGGTTCGGTGGCCAGTTCGGGCATGCCGCTCGAGCACCACAACGTGTTCTTCAGCGGCGACTACCGGGCGGAATTCCGCGCGCTGTGCGGCGCGCGCGCGCTGGCGCATGATCCGACGGTGTATGTCTGCGCGCAGGATCGCGGACCCGGTTGCGAGCCGGCCGCGGGGCGCGCGGAGCGGATCCTGTGCCTCGTCAATGCGCCGCCCGATGGCGACCGGCATGAGTACCACCCTGGGGAGATCCAGCAATGCCTGACCCGAACACTGGCGACCCTCGAGCGCTGCGGCCTGCGGCTGCACGCGCCCCAGCGGCTGCAGCCGACCACGCCGCAGGACTTCAACCGCCTGTTCCCGGGGAGCGGTGGCGCGCTCTACGGCCGCGCGACGCACGGCTGGAGGGCGGCGTTCCGGCGGCCGGGGCCGCGCACGAGCGTGGCGGGACTGTACCTGGCGGGTGGCAGCACGCATCCGGGCCCGGGCCTGCCGATGGCGGCGCTGTCGGGCCGGAACGCCGCGCGCTGCCTGCTGCAGGACCGGGATTCGATGCGCCGTTGAACCCGGGCGGCTACGCCTGGTGGTACCTCGATGCGCTGAGCGACGACGGCGCGCACGGCCTGTGCATCATCGCGTTCATCGGCAGCGTGTTCTCACCCTACTACGCCGCGGCGCGCCGCCGCCGCGCCGCCGATCCGCGCGAGCACTGCGCCTTCAACGTCGTGCTGAGCGGGCGCCACCGGCGCTGGACGATGACCGAGCGGACGCGGCAGGCGCTGCGCGTCACGCCCGATGCGCTGGTGATCGGCCCGAGCAGCCTGCGCTGGGACGGCCACGCCTATCGGTTCGAACTCGAGGAACGCGGCTGCCCGCTGCCGCGCGCGCTGCGCGGCACGGTGCGCGTGACGCCGCTGGTGGAACCGCGCGTGGCCTACGCGCTCGATCGCGCGCAGCACCACCTGTGGACGCCGCTGGCGCCGCGCGCGCGCGTCGAGGTCGAGCTGCACGCACCGGCGCTGCATTGGAGCGGCGCGGGCTACCTCGACGGCAACCGCGGCGAGCGCGCGCTCGAGCAGGATTTCCATGGCTGGCAGTGGTCGCGCGCCAGCTCGCCCTCGGCCACCGCGGTCTACTACGAGCCACGGCACCGCGCCGATGCGGACTGGCCGCTGGCGCTCGGGTTCGCGGCGGCCGGGCACGCGCCGCGCGCGCTCGAGCTGCCGCCGCGCCTGCCGCTCGGCCAGAGCCGCTGGCGCATCCGCGGTCACCTGCGCAGCGACGCGCCGCAGTCCACGCGGCTGCTGGCCCGCACCGTCGATGCGCCGTTCTACGCGCGCTCCCTCTGGCGCACGCGGCTCGATGGCCAGCCGGCCGAGCTGGTGCACGAGAGCCTCGATCTCGATCGCTTCGCGCGCCGCTGGGTGCAGTACCTGCTGCCCTTCAGGATGCCGCGCCGGCGCGCGCCGGCGGCCGGTGCGCGCTAGCGGCCCTCGCCGCCGAGCGCGAGCTCGTCGCGCTCCTGCAGGCGCTGGAACAATTCGAGCAGCCATTCCACGCGCCCCTGCTCCGGCGCGCGCTCCTGCTGCTGCCCGCGCTCGTGCACGACGGGCGTGGCCATGACGGCTTCGACGAGATAGCGGATCTGCTCGAGTGGCGCCGGCGCGGCCGCGGGCGCCGGTCGGGTCGCCGCGTACAGGGCGGTGCACACCAGCCGTGCCTGGCGGAGCCGCGCCACGCGCGCACGGCTTGCGACCGAATCGAGGCCGCCGCGCCGCAGTTCGTGGCCGATCTCCGCGTACAGCAGCCGCGCGGCGTGGATGCCCGGCCGGCAATCGGGCGGCAATTCGTCGATGCCGCTCACCGAGCGCTCGTACAGCTGGTCGGCCGCCACCAGGAGCCGCTCGATGACGCCGCCGAGCGCCGTGCTATACGCGGGCCGCGCCAGCCACGCGTCGGCATCGATGCCGGCCTCGGCGAGCCAGTCGAGCGGCAGGTAGAGCCGGCCGGCGCGCGCGTCCTGCCCGACATCGCGCGCGATGTTGGTCAGCTGCATCGCGACGCCCAGCTCGCAGGCACGCGCGAGCACCGCGCTCGCGCGCCCGCCCATCAGCAGCGTCATCGTCGCGCCGACGCTCCCGGCGACGCGCGCGGCGTAGCCATTGAGTTCTGCGAGCGTCGCGTAGCGGCGGCCCGCGGCGTCCCATGCGAAACCCTCCAGCAGCGCATCGAGCAGCGCGCGCGGGATCGCGTACTCGTGCACCACGCCGGCCAGCAGGCGTTCCATCGGCGCGGCCGGATGGCCGGCGTACACGCGGTCGAGCTGTTCATGCAGTGCGCGGAGCGCGCGCGCGCCACCGCCGCCGTCCACGTCGATCGCATCGTCGGCCAGGCGGCAGAACGCGTACAGCGCCGTGGCCGCTTCGCTGACGCGCCGCGGCAGCAGGAGCGAGGCGAGGTGGAAGCTGCGCGAGCCGCTGCGCAGCAGCGCACGGCACGCGGCCAGGTCGGCGGCGCGGTGCGCCTCGGCCTCAGCGGAGCGAACGGCCATGCGGCACCACGCGGTCGAGCACCCGCGCCGAACTGAGCACGCCCGGCACGCCCGCGCCCGGATGGGTGCCGGCGCCGACCAGGTAGAGGTTGCGGAAATCCTCGGAGCGGTTGTGCGGCCGGAACCACGCGCTCTGAAGCAGCCGCGGCTCCATGCCGAAGGCGGCGCCCTGCCAGGCCAGCAAGCGATCGTGGAAATCCGCGGGCGTCATGACGCGCGACACTACAATGTTCTGCCGCAGCTTGGGAAGCAGCGTGGCCTCGAGCGCCGTCTCGAGCCGCTGGCGATAGCCCTCGGCACGCGCCGGCCAATCGATCGCGGCGCCGAGGTTCGGCACCGGCGAGAGCACGTAGAAGGTGTCGCAGCCGGGCGGCGCCAGCGAACGGTCCGTGGCGGTCGGGCGGTGCAGGTAGAGGCTGAAGTCGTCGGCCAGCACCTGCCGCTCGAAGATGTCGTGCAGCAGCTCCCGGTAACGCGGCCCGCACAGGATCGTGTGGTGCAGGACGTCGGGGTACTGCACGCGCGTACCGAAGTACCACACGAACAATCCCATCGAGTAGCGGGCGCGGGCGAGCGAGCGCGGCGACCAGCGGCGCTGCGCCTGCGCGGGCAGCAGTCGCCCGTAGGTCCAGGCGGCATCGGCGTTCGAGACGACCACGTCCGCGGGAATCGCCTCGCCCGAGGCCAGGCGCACGCCGGTGGCCGTGCGCCCGTGCAGCGTGATCGCGCTCACTTCGGCGCCGCAGCGCACCCGCCCGCCCTGCCCTTCGACCAGGCCGACGAGCCCGCGCACCAGCGCGCCGGTGCCGCCCATCGCGAAGTGCACGCCGCCGGCGCGCTCGAGGTGCAGGATCAACCCGTACAGCGCGCTGGTGGTGAAGGGATTGCCGCCGACGAACAGCGGATGGAAGCTCAGCAGGAAGCGCAGCCGCGGCTCGCGCACTTCGGCCGCCACGCG
>DATKLZ010000158.1:0-9548 GCA_035542135.1 Steroidobacteraceae bacterium
CCCGGAGGACCGACAAAGTAGGCGTGACCCCAGCGGTTGGTGATGATGCCCGCGATGTCGCGCCCGGCGTCGAAACCGTGGTCGCCGAACATCCTGGTGAACTGCGCGCGCACCGCCGCCTCGATCTGCGCGTAGCTCATGCCAAAGAGCTGCATGCGCGCTGCCGTGCATTGCTGCGGGAACGGCACGCCCGGTAGCGGGAACGGAATGTACAACGTCAGCACGACCGGCTTGGCGGGATCGAGCGGCTGCGTGACCTGGCCCGGGATCTCCAGGTTGCGTCGCAGGCTGAGCCACCAGCCAAAGTCGCCGAACCAGCGCGCCGAGGCGATGCCCAGGTTCTCGAGGAATTTCCAGTGCCTCACCGCGACGTTGACCACGAGCATGGGCGCATGATGAAACGCGTTCATCGCCTCCAGATACTCCGGCGACAGGTCCTTGCAGATATGGCGATTCGCGTGCTGCTGCCCGCAGAGCACCGCCGCGCGCGCGCGTACCCGATACATCCTGCCACCGCGCAGGTAGCTGACGATGACGCCCTTGGCCGAACCAGGCTCCCCTTCGTGGCGCACGTCGACTACGGTCGAGGACAATCGCATCCGTACCGGCTCACCGGCCTTGTCGAGCGCATCCCACTGCACTGGACTGTTGAGGATGTCGGCCATCCGATACTCGCCCAGCAATGCCGCGGGGATTATCTTCTTGAGAAAATGCCGCGCCGTGCCCGCATGTCCACCCGGGAAACTTGCCAGATAGATGGTGTCGGTCGGATCAGCGCCGCCATTTTGGTAGCGGTAATAGCCGATGACCCCGGGCTGCAGGAAGTTGTAGGCCGAATACGCGGATATGATGTCGGCGCCCAGGCCACAGCCCATGGAACAGGTCTGGGGATTCAGGTAGCGCGTGACCTCCGGCAGCGCCTCGGAACTGACGCCGGCCACGTCGGTCAGGAACTGCTGGTACGTCATGGAATCCAGCCATTTGTCCCAATCCCCGCGTTGCGGCGGCGTGCGAAACAGCTCCAGGTCGACCAGCGCTTT
The DNA here is from genome assembly GCA_035542135.1 of Steroidobacteraceae bacterium. GTDB lineage: Bacteria > Pseudomonadota > Gammaproteobacteria > Steroidobacterales > Steroidobacteraceae > FEN-1191. The sequence continues at coordinate 1,041 of DATKLZ010000158.1, forward strand.
CTTGGCGGATTCCGAAATGGGAGCATCCCTGAAGCCATTGCGCCAGGGATTGCGCACCCAACCCTTGTCCTCGTAATAGAAACCGGTATCGGAACGCTCCCAGGCAACGTGCATCGGAGACCATGCGTCCTGCGGCACGAGAATGTCCCGGCTCATCCCTTGAGGTCTCTGGTAGACGAATTCCGCCGGGAAACCCAGGTCATCGGCGAAATGGGTCCAGAAGCCGGCACGCTTCGCCTGGTCGAAGGGCACCACGATGCCGGTCGCACCCTGCGGGGCGGTCAGGTGATAGCCATCAACATCGAATTCGTTCTGCTTTGCCTCGCCGCCAAAGATCGGGTGCTGGTCCAGCATCAGCACCTGCGCCGAGGAATTGTTCTTGCGCAGCGCCCAGCCGGCCGACAGTCCCGAGATACCGCATCCGATCACGACGACATCCGGGTGCTCGCCGGTGTCGACCGCGGCGCGCAACAACTGGTCGAATTGCCCGTTGCGAATCCCGCCGTGCGCGGCATTGACCACTTCATGGGTGTTGCCATTGGACCTCGCGTAGTCGCCTACGCCGCCGGGCCCCGTCCAGTCCGGCCCCAGGCCGGTCATGCCCGTCAATGCCGGCGGGGCGGCCGCCGCGCCGCGCGCCGCGGCCGGCGATGGCATGCCGAGCAGCGACGCGCCGGCGCCGAGCAGCGTTCCCCCGACGAAATCGCGGCGCGTGATCCGCGCCGGAGCGATGGCGTTCATATCCCGGGGATTCGTCCCGGTCGGGCTGTCTCCGGTCATGGGCACTCTCTTTTGGTCATGTGACCAATTTATTGGGTTCAGGCTACAATAGCCGCCGCATGGCGGTCAATCACAGTCAACGCGCGGTCGGTTCGACCGGAGAGCGGACGCGCCAGCGCATCATTGTCGCAGCGCAGCGCCTGCTGACGGCGCGCGGTCACCTGCAGTTCTCGATGCGCAATATCGCCGTGGCCGCGCGCATGCACCTGGCCAACGTGCAGTACTACTTCCCGCGCCGCGACGACCTCGTGCGCGCGTTGCTGCACGACACCGGTGAGCGCTACCGGGACAACTACCAGCGGCTGCTGGCACAAGCCGGTCGTGATCCACGGCGGCGATTCCGGGCGGTGGTCGCCTTCAACCTGGGCGACATTGCCGACCCGGGCACGCGGCGCTACTTCACGCAGCTCTGGGCGCTGCTCGACCGCCTTGACCGTGGATCGGGAACGCTGCTCGATGAGCTCTACCGGGTCGACCTGGCACAACTGTCGGAGCGGATCGCGGAACTCGTGCCGCATCTCGCCGCCAGCGAATTGCGCATGCGCGCGACGCTGCTCGCCGCGCTGATCGAGGGCGCCATGCTGGTACGTGGAGCCTATTCCCCATCCCGCCCAGGACAAAGGCGCCTGGCGACACGGCTGGCGAGGGAGTGCCTTGCCATTGCCACGGGGGCTTGAGCGTTGCGAATGCGCAACATGGACGGACCGGTTGGCCTATACGGCACAGCGCGGATGTGCCTGCACGGATAAGAATCCCAAGCTGGCGGTTTGCATTGTTGAGCCGATTGATGACCGACCCCAGGAGCGAATCCATGTCCCAACACGGAACCCATTCCCGCGTCAGCCTGCTGATCCTGGCCCTGAGTGTTGCCAGCCCATTCCTGGCGCAGCTCGCCCGCGCAGACACGGTACTCGAAGAAGTCGTCGTCACGGCGCAGAAGCGCGAGCAGAACCTGCAGAACGTCGGCACCTCGATCACCGCGCTGGGATCGGCCGACCTGCAGGCTGGCGGACTCAAGGACGCGACCGCAATCGCAGCCATGACTCCCGGCCTGCAGTTCAACCAGTACAGCCCGACCATCACGGTCTACAATTTGCGTGGCGTTTCGCAGAACGACTTCAGCGACCACCAGGAAGCGCCTGTTGCCGTGTATGTCGATGATGCCTACGTCGCCTCGATGGGCGCGCTCGCCGGGTCGATGTACGATGTCGATCGCGTCGAGATCCTGCGCGGACCGCAGGGCACGCTGTTCGGGCGCAACGCCACCGGCGGCCTGATTCACTACATCAGCAAGCGCCCGACAGCCGACACCAGCGGCTACGTCGATGTCACCGCCGGCAACTACGGTACCCTCAACACGCAGGGCGCTTTCAACGGCGCCTTGTCCGACGATGTATTCGGTCGCCTTGCGTTTGCCACCGACAGCCATAACGGCTACATCCACAACCGCATTGGGCCCGACACCAACGACCAGAAGCAGTACGCGCTGCGCGGCCAATTGCTGTTCAAGCCCTCGGCGGATGGCGAAATCCTGCTCAACGTGCATGGCCTCAAGAACGACCATGAGGTCTCGGGCATCTATTCCTGGCAGGCCTCGCATCCTGATCCGGCGACCGGCCTCGGCTACTTCATCGGGCCGAACGACTTGAGCAACGGCGTCTGCGGCGGCTGCGACGCCTTCGGCTACAAGAACCCCTCGTCCGACCTGTTCAACCAGGCTGAGAATCGCGCCGGCCTGTTCGACCGTACCGTGTGGGGCAGTACCGTGCACGTCGACTGGAACCTCGCCGGCGGTGCGCACTTCGCTTCGGTCACCGACTACCTGCACATGCACAAGGATTACGGCGAAGACTCCGACATGGGGCCGTTCTCGATCTTCAACTACGATACGCACCAGAAGTACCACCAGTTCTCGCAGGAACTGCGCCTCAACGGGAGCCAGGGCGCGCTGCGGTGGATCGCGGGTGTCTACTTCCTCAGCTACACGACCGACAACCAGGCGCTGACCGACTTCACCGGCATCGGCGGGCTGCCCGGCGGCGGCGCAATCTTCTCGCTCAAGTCGGATTCGTACTCGGGCTTCGGCCAACTCGAGAACGACTTCACCGCGAACTGGACCGGCATCCTCGGCGCGCGCTACACCAACGACCGCAAGGAATTCCGCTTCCATGAGCTCGATCCCTTCGGCGCCGGCAGCGCGGACTTCGACGATTCACACAGTTGGGGTATGACCTCGGCGAAGCTGGAGCTCGACCGCAAGTTCGGCACCGACAACATGGTCTATGGTTCCTACAACCGCGGCGCAAAGGGCGGCGGCTATTCGGCGCCGAGCACCGGGCTGGTCGACACGGCGACGCTGCGGTTCAACCCGGAAACCCTCAACAGCTTCGAACTGGGCTTCAAGTCGGAGTTCTGGAACAGGAGCGCGCGACTGAATGCCGCGGTGTTCCATTACGATTACAAGAATTACCAGGGCTTCGTGCTGCAGGGCCTGACGCAGGTCGTCGTGAACCTCGACGCGAAGGTCTCAGGCGCCGAGGTCGAGTTCGCGGTGGTGCCGACTGAGGGTCTCAACATCGAGATCGGCGCCTCGGCGCTCGACACCAAGGCCGACAAGGTGCCGCTGCCCAGCGGCATCGCGCTCGACCGCGACCTGCCACAAGCGCCGAAGCTGAGCCTCAATGCCTCAGTGCGTTACCAGTGGCCTGCGGCTGGCGGCAAGCTCTCGATCGAGGCCGATGCCAAGTGGAACGACAGCCAGTACATGGAGCTGGTGAACGCGCCGGTCGACTACCAGAAGGGCTATGCGCTGAGCAATGCGCGCTTCGGCTACACGAGCGGCAGTGGTGATTGGGATGCTCACGCCTACGTGCGCAACCTCAGCGATGAACGCTACAAGGTCTACAACCTCGACTTGTCGGTGCTGGGATTCAACCAGGGTGTATATGGCACGCCGCGCACCTATGGCATAGAGTTCGCGTACCACTGGGGCAAGTAGCTACGGCCGCGCGGCACGGCCACCCATGGCGAGCTCGTCCGGCCCGGGCATGCCCAGTTTGCGCCCGATCAGCACGTCGGGCGGCGCGCCAAGTGCGCTGGCGACTTCAGGCGCCACCGACACGGCCGGTGCAGGAAGAGGCGCGAACTGGAGCTGCCCATTTGAAGGCGCGGGAGACCAGGCTGGTTGATGGCGGCGGCCACTTCACAGGTGATTTCACGTGGGCCGATGCGCCACGCGGGACAGTGTCTAGGTCCGCGCCGCGCACATGCGATGACAAGCCTGGCCAGCGCAATCCCGGCATCACAGCCGTTGACGCTTTGCCGCGGGGTCTTTAGTCTGGCGGTGCGCCGATTTGAAGACCAGCTTGCGGGCGCGTAAGAAATCCGGCTAAAGCGACGAGGCCCCAGGGGTCCACCGCTCACACGGCTCTTGTGCGCACGATCAGTCCGCTCCGCAGCGAGGCTCGCGTCGGCGCCTGTGTGATTCACACGTGGGTGCGTTATGGATCTTCGGGCCGACCAGGACCAGCCCGCTTCGGTCACGGTTTCGTTCGAATTCTTTCCACCCACCGACCCGGACATGGAGTCGCTGTTGTGGACCTCCGTCCGTCGCCTCGCGCCACTCGCACCGCGGTTCGTGTCGGTCACGTACGGCGCCGATGGATCCACGCGGGATCGGACGCTCGAGATCGTCAGCCGCCTCCGACAGGAGACCACGCTGACGGTTGCTCCGCACATCACGTCCATCGGTTCATCGCGTGAATCGGTCCTCGAGCTCGCACGGACCTATTGGAGACAGGGGATCCGCCACCTCGTTGCGCTGCGAGGCGACGCCCCCGGATCAGTTCCGAGCCATGTGCCGAGCCCGGATGAATTCCGGTGGGGGCTCGACCTCGTCCGCGGGCTGCGTTCGGTCGCCGACTTCGAGATCTCGGTTGCCGCTTATCCCGAGGTGCACCCGGAAGCGAAAAGCCGTCGCGAGGACCTCGACAATCTGCACCGCAAGATCAATGCCGGGGCCACGCGCGCGATCACGCAGTTCTTTTTCGACAACAGCACCTATCTGCGGTTTCGCGACGACTGTGTCGCCGCCGGCATCAGCGCACCCATCGTGCCGGGCATCCTGCCGATCATCAATTTCTCCCAGACCCAGCGATTTGCCCGGCGCTGCGGGGCGGGGATCCCGGCCTCGATTGCCAGCCGGTTCGAAGGCCTGGACGCCGACGCCGAAACGCGCCGGCTGATCGGCGCGGCGATTGCCATCGAGCAGGTCGAACACCTGCGTCGCCACGGCGTGACCGAGTTTCATTTCTACACGCTCAATCGCTCGGACCTGGCGTACGCGATCTGCCACGCGATCGGCGTGCGCGCGGCAAGGCCAATCAACATGGCTTCAGGACCGCAAGTGCTTGATGGGATTGGTGGCTAGGGTGGGACTCGAACCCACGACCTCGGCATTATGAGTGCCACGCTCTAACCAGCTGAGCTACCTAGCCAAACGGTCCATGCCCTTGAAAGGGTGGCGGATTCTCCCGGCCCGCCCGCCGCGCGTCAAGGCGATGCACGGTGGCGCCATGGAACGGCACTAACCCGCGCCTAAGTCATGAATGTTACTGCAATTTTACAGAATCGGCTGGCGAGGCCCTTCCTGGGTGATTCCCCCACTTGCGTGAGAAAAAATATCTTGGCTGGGGGCGCAAAAAGCGCGCAACATCCGCCATCCATACTTATGGCGCCCGCCGAATCCAATCGGCGCGGCCGCTGATTTTGATCGAGGGATTCAAGTGCGATGAACCGTTCCACTGCGCGCACCAGCATTGCCGATACCTTTTCGAAACTGCTGCGACTAAACCTCGCCGGCGGGCCACCGCTGGTCACGGTCGAGCAGCTGATGGAGGAATCCGAGGCGCGCATCGAGTTCGCCGCACAGAAAGGCACGGCGGGCGAGCAACGGATCGCGTCGCGGCTGCTCGACAGCCCGCTGGAATACCGCAACTGGGAATCGGCGCACGCGCTGCTGATGGCCGGCGTGGCGCGGCCGCACCGCAACGCCCTGCAGGCGACCACGCTGCTCACGACGGCGTTCACGCTCGTGCATCGCAGGGCCTTCTTCGACTACCTGCGTGGCCACGGCGTGCGCGGGCGGCGGCGGCGCGAGCTGGTGCAGCATTTCCACGCGCGCAGGAGCTACACGCAGGCGGTGGTGGCCGAGCACAGCACCTACCTGCACAGCACCGCGAGCCTGATGTGCGTCGAGCACCTGGGCGACACGATCCTGCCGCACCAGGCCTTCGGCGAGCCGTTTCGCCGCTACGAGCAGGCCTATGCCGCGTACTTCCGCAACTACTGCCACAACTACCTCGCGCCGAGCGCGAAGGACAATGACATCAGCGCCAGCGTGCGGCCGCTGCTGCCGCAGCTCAAGCGCGACGTGATCGCGATGCGCGCGAAGCTGCTGGCGATGCCGGCGGCGGCGCCGCTCAGACGTTGAAGCGGAAGTGCATGACGTCGCCCTCGCGGACGACGTAGTCCTTGCCTTCGAGCCGCATCTTGCCGGCCTCCTTGGCCCCGGCCTCGCCGCGGCAGCGCACGAATTCCTCGTAGGAAATCACTTCGGCGCGGATGAAGCCGTGCTCGAAATCCGTGTGGATGACACCGGCTGCCTGCGGCGCGGTGCTGCCGGCGCGCACCGTCCAGGCGCGCACTTCCTTGACGCCCGCGGTGAAATAGGTGAGCAGGCCGAGCAGCTCGTAGCCGGCGCGAATCACGCGGTTCAGGCCGGGCTCGGCGAGCCCCAGGTCCTTGATGAACTCCGCGCGTTCGGCCTCCTCGAGCTGCGCGATCTCCGCCTCGATCGCCGCGCACACCGGCACCACGGTGGCGCCTTCGGCGCGGGCGCGCTCGCGCAGCGCCGTGAGGTAGGCGTTGTCGTGCGAGAGCCCGGCCTCATCGACGTTGGCAACGTACATGACCGGCTTCGAGGTGAGCAACTGCAGCTCGCGCAGGTCGCGGCGATCGGCATCCGCCACGGGCACGACGCGCGCGGGCTGGCCCGCATCGAGCGCCGCGCGCACGCGCTCGTACAACGCATGGCGGCGCGCGGCTTCCTTGTCGCCGCTCTTCATCGCCTTGGCGGCACGCTCGACCGCCTTCTCGGTCACCGCCAGGTCGGCCAGCGCCAGCTCGGTGTTGATGACATCCACGTCGGAGATCGGATTGACCTTGCCGGCCACGTGCACGATGTCGTCGTGGTCGAAGCAGCGCACGACGTGCGCGATCGCGTCGGTCTCGCGGATGTGCGCCAGGAACTTGTTGCCCAGGCCCTCGCCCTGCGAAGCGCCCGCGACCAGCCCGGCGATGTCGACGAACTCGACCGCCGTCGGCACGATCTTCTCGGGATGTACGATCTCAGCCAGCACCGCGAGCCGTGGATCGGGCACCGGCACGATGCCGATGTTCGGATCGATGGTGCAGAACGGATAGTTCTCGGCCGCGATCTGCGCGCGCGTCAGCGCATTGAAGAGCGTCGACTTGCCGACGTTCGGCAGCCCGACGATGCCACACTTGATGCTCATTGTTCTCCCGCTTTGCCACCGGCCCGCGCCTCATCGCGCGTGTGCAGGTGGTGCATGGCCTTTTGTGCGCCGTCGCGCAGCAGCTCCGGCAGCGCCGCATGCGCGCGCAGCAGCGCCGCGTCGATCAGTTGCTGTTCATCCGCGGTCGCGCGATCGAGCACCGCGTCGATGACCTGGTCCTTGGCGCCGGGATGGCCGACGCCGATGCGCAGCCGCCAGAAACCGGGCCCGAGCCGCGCGATCACGTCGCGCACGCCATTGTGCCCGCCGTGCCCGCCGCCCTCCTTGAGCCGCACGACGCCCGGCGGCAAATCGATCTCGTCGTGCACCACCAGCACCTCGGCCGGCGCGATGCGATGGAATGCCGCCACGGCCTGCACCGCCGCGCCGCTGTTGTTCATGAAGGTGTGCGGCTTCATCAGCCACAGCTCGCGCTCGGCCAGCCTGATGCGCGCGAGCTCGCACTGGTAGCGCGACTCGCGCTTCCAGTGGCCACCCGCGCTGCGTGCCAGCTCGTCGACGAACCAGAAACCGGCATTGTGCCGCGTGCGCGCGTACTCGGCCCCGGGATTGCCGAGCCCGACCACCAACTTCAACGGAAGACCGGTCACGTTGACGCTACTCCACGATCAGCAGGCAACATGCAACCGCACGATGACGTGAATACCACGGTAGCGCGAAGCAAGGCGACAGCACGTGCATTCATCCGCTGTCGGGACCGTCCGCGCCATGGACGGCGCGGCCGGAGCCCCCATGGACGGGTTTACGGCGTTCCCGACAGCGGATGAAGGCGCGTGTTGGCGCCTTGCATCATGCCTCCGTAGTACCTGCGCCGCCGCGCGGCTACTTCTTCCCTTCCTTCTTCGCGTCCTTGCCTTCCGGCTTGGCGCCCTCTTCCTTCTTCGCGCCGGCCGCGCCAGCAGCTGCGGGCGCGCCTTCGGCACCGGCGGCCACTGCGCCTTCGCCCTCGGTCGCGGCGGCTGCCGTCTCCTCGGTCGGTTCCGGCTCGGCTACGCGCGGCGCATGGATCGAGACCACCGGCGGATTGGCGCCATGCGCCAGCGCCGAGATCGTCACGCCCGCGGGCACCTTGACGTCCTTGAGGTACAGGGTGTCGTTGAGGTTCATCGCCGAGAGGTCGAGCTCGATGTAC
>DATKLZ010000159.1:0-26589 GCA_035542135.1 Steroidobacteraceae bacterium
TGGGTGTCTGATACCTTGAACGACAACCTTGACTTCGACGTGGTCGTCATTGGCGGCGGCCCGGCCGGCTATCCGGCGGCGATCCGCGCGGCGCAGAACGGCCTGAAGGCGGCCTGCGTCGACAACTGGAAGAACCGCGACGGCAGCAACGCCTTTGGCGGCACCTGCCTGAACGCCGGCTGCATCCCGTCGAAGGCGCTGCTCGAATCCTCCGAACTGTGGCACCGCGCGCAGCACGAATTCGCGGTGCATGGCATCAGTGCCGGCGCGCTGAGCCTCGACCTGGCGGCGATGCAGAAGCGCCGCGCGGCGATCGTCAAGGCGCAGACGCGCGGCGTCGCCTCGCTCCTCAAGGGGGCGGGGGTGACGGCCCTGTTCGGCACCGGGAAACTGCTGGCCGATCGCGTCGTTGAAGTCACGGCGCCCGATGGCAACATCTCGCGGCTGCGCGCGCGGCACGTGGTGCTGGCGAGTGGCTCGGCGCCGACCGAACTGAAATCGCTCCCGTTCGACGGACGGCAGATCATCGATTCCTGGGGCGCGCTCGAACTGGATGCGGTGCCGCGCCGCCTGTGCGTGATCGGCGCCGGCGTCATCGGACTGGAGCTCGGCAGCGTGTGGCGGCGGCTCGGATCCGAAGTCGTCGTGCTCGAAGCGCTCGATGCGCTGCTGCCGATGGCCGATGCGCAGCTCGCCGCGGAGGCGGGCCGGCACTTCCGCAAGCTCGGGCTCGACATCCGCCTCGGCGCGAAGGTGAGCGGCGCGACGGCGGCCAGCGACGGCGTGACCGTGCGCTACGCGGCCGGCGGCGCAGAGCAGTCACTGGTCGCCGACAAGGTCATCGTCGCGGTCGGGCGCAGGCCGTACACGCAGGGCCTGCTGGGCGCGGGCTGTGGCGTCGCGCTCGACGAGCGCGGCTTCATCGTCGTCGACGAGCACTGCGCCACCGCCGCCGCGAACGTCTGGGCGGTCGGCGACGTGGTGCGCGGGCCGATGCTGGCGCACAAGGGCAAGGAAGAGGGCATCGCGGTCGCCGACCGCATTGCCGGGCGCTACGCGCACGTGAACTACGCGCTCGTGCCGTCGGTGATCTACACGGCGCCCGAGATCGCCTGGGTCGGCCAGACCGAAGCGCAGCTCAAGGCCACGAACGTCGACTACAAGAGCGGCGTGTTCCCGTTCCTGGCCAGCGGCCGCGCACGCGCGATGGAAGCCACGGCCGGTTTCGTCAAGCTGCTGGCGGCGCGCGCGAGCGACGAGATCCTCGGCGTGCACATCATCGGCCCGATGGCCGGCGAGCTGATCGCCGAGGCGGTGCTGGCGATGGAATTCCGCGGCAGCGCCGAGGACCTGCAGCGCACGATGCATGCGCACCCGACGCTGTCGGAGGCGCTGCACGAAGCGGCGCTGGCCGCCGACGGGCGCGCGATCGACAACCTCAATCGCTGAGGCGCTGGCGCGCGAGGACTCAGGCGTTGACGCGCTGCGCGCGCAGCACGCTGTTCACGCCGGCGAGCTTCTTCAGCACCTGGCGCAGCTGCGCGGTGTCGCGCACGGCCGTGCGCATGACGATGGTGGCGACCCGGTCGGCCGGATCGGTGCTCGAGTTCACGCCCTCGATGCTCAGGCGCTCCTGTGCCATCACGTCCGACACGTCGCGCAGCAGCCCACGGCGGTCGTAGGCCTCGATGCGGATCTGCACCGGTAGCTGCAGTTCGGCGCTGCGGTTCCAGTCCACGTGCAGGAGCCGCTCCGGATTGCGCGCCGCCATGCGCGCCAGGCTCCGGCAACCGGCGCGGTGCACGGTGACGCCGCGTCCGATGGTCAGGTAGCCGGCGATCTTCTCGGGCGGCACCGGGGCGCAGCAGCGCGCCATCGTCGTCGGCATGTCGCCGACGCCTTCGATGTCCACCACCGACGAGGCGCGCGCGCTGCCGCGGCGCGGCGGCGGGGCGGGCGCCAGCGGCGGCGGCGGCGGCGTCGGGACGGGCGGAGCGGCCGCGGCCTGTGCCGCGAGATCCTGCTGGTGGAACCAGGCGCGCACCTTGGCGCGGCTGCGCGGCGAGGCGAGGAAGCCGCTGTCGGCATTGAGCCAGTCACGGCTCGGCCCGCCCGTGCGCCCGGTGATGATCTCGACCACTTCGCCATTGCTGAGCGGCTGGTCGAGCGGGGCGATGCGGCCGTTGACGCGGGCGCCGCGGCAGCTGTGGCCGAGCTGCGTGTGCACGTGATACGCGAAATCGAGCGGCGTGGCCCCGCGCGGCAGGTCGATGACCTCACCGCGCGGCGTCAGAGCGTACAGGCGGTCGGAGAACAGCTCGTTCCTGACGCGGTCGATGAAATCGCCGCCGCCGCCGGGCGCCTCGACGGGATTGAGCATCTGGCGCGCCCATTCGATCTTGCGCTCGTAGTGGGCGTCGCGGGCGCCGCCCTCCTTGTAGCGCCAGTGCGCGGCCACGCCGAGCTCGGCGTGTTCGTGCATGTCGCGCGTGCGGATCTGGATCTCGAGCGACTTGCCCTCCGGGCCGAGCACGGCGGTATGGATCGAGCGGTACTGGTTGTCCTTCGGCGTGGCGATGTAGTCGTCGAATTCCCCGGGCAGCATGCGCCAGCGGCCGTGCACGATCCCGAGCGCGGCGTAGCAGTCGGCGACGCTGTCGACGACGATGCGCACCGCGCGCACGTCGTAGAGCTGCTCGAAGGCCAGGTGCTTGCGCTGCATCTTGCGCCAGATGCTGTAGATGTGTTTCGGCCGGCCGTAGACCTGCGCGCGCACGCCGGCCGCGGCCAGCTCGGTGCGCAGCAGCGCGCAGGCCTGCTCGATGTACTGCTCGCGGGCCACGCGCCGCTCGGCCAGCGCGGCGGCGATGCGGTGGTAGTCGGCCGGCTCGAGCTGGCGGAACGCGAGGTCCTCGAGTTCCCATTTCAGCGTCCACACGCCGAGCCGGTTGGCGAGCGGCGCGTAGATCTCGCGCGCCTCGAGCGCGAGGCGCGTCCGTTCGGCCTCGGGCAGGCCACGCGCGTGCCGCAGCCTGCCCAGTTCCATCGCCAGGCGGGCCACGATCAGCCGCGGATCCGCGGCGATCGCCAGCAGCATCTTGCGCAGCGTCTCGGCCTGCTGCGCGGTGAGGCCGCGGCCCGCGGTCCAGTCCGGCGGCAGGCCGATGTCGCCCAGCAGTTCCAGTTGCCGCGCCAGGGCCTCGGCCGCCGCGCCGAACCGGGCCGCGGCAGTCGCGGCATTGATGGACAGCCCGGCCGCGCGCGCCTGCACGATCCAGGCGGCCACCGCGATGTCGGGTTCCTCGGTGATCTGCGCTACCAGCTGCGCTACTTCCGCGCCCGCTTCGAGCGCGGATGGCGCCAGTCCGAGCTCGCGGAACACGGCTTCCGCCGCGGCGATCGGCGCGGCGGGCACGGGCGGGTTTTTCGGCGCGGTTTCCAACGTGCTGGGCCTGAGTATTGGGCGTGTGGCGGCGGGCTCTTCCGGCTATCATTCTGGTAATGGGCTTCCACAGCAAGGGGCGGCATGGCGCGTTATTCGGGCAGTTCGTGGCGCAGCTTCCGGCCTGAAGCCGCTCCTTCCACCGCGCCGGGCGCCACGTCGGCCACCGGCGTCGCGAACGCCGCCGCGATGACCCGTTGCCGCATCCTCGGCCTCGATCCGGGCTCGATCCGCACCGGTTATGGCCTCATCGAATGCGGCGCCGGCGGCGAACGCCACATCGCCAACGGCTGCATCCAGGCAGGCACCGGCGACTTCCCAATGCGCCTGCGGCGCATCTTCGACGCGGTCGCGGCGCTGATCGAAGCGCACCGGCCGGACGAGATCGCGATCGAGCGCGTGTTCGTGCATCGCAATCCCGACAGCGCCCTCAAGCTCGGCCAGGCGCGCGGCGCGGCGCTGTGTGCGGCGCTGACGCTCGGCGCGAGCGCGCACGAATACGCGCCGCGCGCCATCAAGCTGGCGGTCAGCGGTTACGGTGCCGCGGACAAGACCCAGGTGGCGCAGATGGTCACCGCGCTGCTCGCCCTGCCGCGCCGCCCTTCGGCCGATGCGGCCGACGCGCTGGCGGTGGCGCTGTGCCACGCGCAGTCACGGCGCCTGTCGGCGCTGGCCACGCCCGCGCCGCGCGGTACCACGCGCCGCAGCGCGCCACCGCGCGCGCGCCCGGTCGTGCGCCCGTGATCGGCTCGCTCGCAGGCGTCGTGGCCCAGAAATCACCGCCGGCGCTGGTTATCGAGGTGGGCGGAGTAGGCTACGAACTCGAAGCGCCGATGTCCACGTTCTATGGCCTGCCGCCGGTCGGCCAGCCGGTGAAGCTGCTGACGCACCTCGTCGTGCGCGAGGATGCGCACGTGCTGTACGGGTTCGGCACGGCGGCGGAGCGCCAGCTGTTCCGCAACCTGTTGAAGGTCTCCGGAGTGGGTCCGCGCATTGCGCTGGCGATCCTGTCCGGATCCACCGCCGAGGCTTTCGCCGCCAGCGTGCAGGCGGGCGACGCCGCGACGCTGACGCGCATCCCCGGCGTCGGCCGCAAGATCGCCGAGCGGCTCGTTGTCGAAATGCGCGACCGGCTGGCGGCCACGGCCACCGGCGCCGCGGCGGCGATGGCCAATGCGCCGACGGGCCATGCCGCCGAGGCCTACAGCGCGCTGCTGTCGCTCGGCTACAAGCCGGCCGAAGCCACGCGGTTGCTGGCGAACGCGGGCGGCGGCAGCACGGAAGAGCTGATCCGCAGCGCGCTGCAGGGCGCGGCGCGCGAATGAGCGCGCCGGTGAACGAGGAGCGGTTGGTCAGCGCCGCCGGGCGCGGCGAGGAGTCGCAGCTCGATCGCGCGATCCGCCCGCGCAGCTTCGGCGAATACGTCGGCCAGGAGCAGGTGAAGAGCCAGATGGGCATCTTCATCGAGGCGGCGCGCGCGCGCGGCGAGGCGCTCGACCACGCGCTGATCTTCGGTCCACCCGGCCTCGGCAAGACCACGCTGGCCGTGATCGTCGCGGCCGAGCTCGGCGTGAACCTGCGCCAGACCTCGGGTCCGGTGCTCGAGCGGCCCGGCGACCTGGCCGCGATACTGACGAACCTGCAGCCGCGCGATGTGCTGTTCGTCGACGAGATCCATCGCCTCAGCCCCGTGGTCGAGGAAGTGCTCTACCCGGCGATGGAGGATTACCAGCTCGACATCATGATCGGCGAGGGACCGGCGGCGCGCTCGATCAAGCTGAACATCCCGCCGTTCACGCTGGTCGGCGCGACGACGCGCGCCGGGCTCCTCACTTCGCCGCTGCGCGACCGCTTCGGCATCGTACAGCGGCTCGAGTTCTACAGCGTGGCGGAACTCGAGCGCATCGTGACGCGCTCGGCGGGCATACTGCAGGTGCCGATCACGCCCGCGGGCGCCGCGCGCATCGCGCAGCGCGCGCGCGGCACGCCGCGCATCGCCAACCGCCTGTTGCGCCGGGTGCGCGACTTCGCGCAGGTGCGCGGCGCCGGCCAGATCGACGAGCAGGTCGCGGCCGCGGCGCTCGACCTGCTGGAAGTCGACCCGCTGGGCTTCGATTCCCTCGACCGCAAGCTCCTGCTCATGATCATGGAGAAATTCGACGGCGGCCCGGTCGGCATCGAGAGCCTGGCCGCGGCGATCGGCGAAGAGCGCGGCACGCTCGAGGACGTCATCGAGCCCTACCTCATCCAGCAGGGGTTCCTGGCGCGCACGGCGCGCGGGCGCATCGCCACGCGCAGCGCCTGGGCGCATTTCGGGCTGAAGGTGCCCGAGCGCGCCGCCGCGAACCTGCCGCTGTTCGGTGACAATCCGTGAGCGCCTTCCAGCACGCGGCGCGTGTCTATTGGGAAGACACCGATGCCGGCGGCGTCGTGTACTACGCCAACTACCTGCGCTTCCTCGAGCGCGCCCGCACCGAGTGGCTGCGCGCGCGCGGGCACCACCAGAACGAACTGGCCGCGACGCTCGGCATCCTGTTCGCGGTCGCCGAGGTCAACATCAGGTACCGCGCCCCGGCGCGGCTCGACGACCTGCTGGTGGTCAGTTGCGAGCCGCAGGCGGAAGGGGGCGCGAGCGTGGTGTTCAGGCAGCAGATCCGGCGCGAGGGCGCCGACGGCGACCTGCTGGCCGAGGCCAGCGTGCGCGTCGTGTGCGTCGGCGCCGACGACTTTCGCCCGCGGCGGTTGCCGCCGGAAATCTTCGGAGGACTCCAGTAATGGGCGGTGACCTGTCGATCCTGCGGCTCGTCGTGCAGGCCAGCCCGGTCGTGCAGCTCGTGATGGGACTGCTGCTGGCGGCCTCGCTGATGTCCTGGGCCATCATCTTCGGCAAGCGCATGATGGTGCGGCAGGCGCGCGCCGATGCCGAGCGCTTCGAGAACAGCTTCTGGTCGGGTGGCGACCTGACCGCGCTGTACCGCTCGATCGAATCGCGCGGTGGCGCGACCGGCATGGAAAGCATCTTCGAGTTCGGGTTCCGCGAGTTCGCGCGGCTGCGCCAGCAGGAAGGCACGGCCCCCGACCAGCTGCTCGAGGGCGCGCGCCGCGCGATGCGCGTGGCGCAGCTGAAGGAGATCGAGCGGCTCGAGCACAACCTGGCGACGCTCGCCACGGTGGGCTCGACCAGCCCCTACGTCGGCCTGTTCGGAACCGTGTGGGGCATCATGAGCGCCTTCACTTCGTTGAGCAATGTCCAGCAGGCCACGCTGGCCTCCGTCGCTCCGGGCATCGCCGAGGCGCTGGTGGCCACTGCGTTCGGACTGTTCGCGGCCATCCCGGCGGTCATTGCCTACAACCGCTACGCCGACCAGGTCGGGCGCCTGGAGTTGCGCTACGACGCGTTCATGGAGGAGTTCTCGACGATCCTGCAGCGTCACGCAACGCGTGGAGCGGGCGGCTAGATGGCGGGTCGGCCCAAGCGCCGGTTGATGGGCGACATCAACGTGGTGCCGTACATCGACGTGATGCTGGTGCTGCTGATCATCTTCATGATCACCGCGCCACTGCTGACGCAGGGCATCAAGGTCGAATTGCCGAAGGCCTCCTCGGAACCCATCGACACGCGCGCGGTCAATAACCTCGAGCCGCTGGTGCTGTCGGTCGACGCGCGCGGGCGCCTGTACCTGAACGTGGGCGCCACGCCGCAGCAGCCGATCGACGACGCGACGGCGCTGGCGCGCGCCACCGCGGCGCTGCGTCGCGCGCCGCAGCGCGTGGTACTGGTGAAAGGTGATGCCGCGGTGAGCTACGGACGGGTCGTCACGGCCATGGTCATGCTGCAGCAGGCGGGCGCCAGCAAGGTCGGATTTCTCACGGAGCCCCTGCCGCCGCCCGCTGCGCCGCGGCCATGAACACGGCGCGCCGCTCCGGCAGCAGCGCGTGGCGCCTGCAGGCGGTGCTGTTGTCGATCCTGTTCCACGCCGCCGTGCTGGGCGCGCTCGGCTGGGGCTGGTGGCGCTACCGCAGCCCGAAGCCGGCCCCGCGGCAGCTGGCGATCGAGGCCACCGTGGTCATCGACCGGACGACGACGCCGGCGCCGGCGGAGACGGCCAGCCCGGCGCCGGCCCAGGCCGCGCCCGCGCCGGTTGTCCCGCCGCCTCCGCAACCCGATGCGCAGGCGCAGCGGCGCGAGCAGCAGCTGCGCACCGAGCACGAACGCGAGCTGCAGCGCGCCGCGGACGAGCGTGCCGAGCATGAGCGCGTGCTGCGCGAGCAGCGCGAGCAGGCCGCCATCGAGGCGCAGCATCGCGAGCAGGAGGCCACGGCGCGCAAGGCCGCGGAGGATGCGCAGCGCGCTCGCGACAAGGCACGGCGCGAGTCCGAGTTGCGCGCGCAGCTGGCGGAGGAGGAGCGCATCAATGCGGCGCGCGGGAGCGCGGCCGCGACGGAGTGGCTGGCGCTGATCCGCGACCGCGTGACGCGGGCATGGATCCGCCCGCCGAGCGCGCGGCCTGGGGTAAACTGCGAGGTGCTCGTGACGCAGGTGCCGGGCGGCGAGGTGACGGGCGTGGAGATTGGCAGCTGCAATGGCGACGCCGCGGTGCGCGAGTCGATCAAGGCCGCCGTGCTGCGCGCCTCGCCGTTGCCCACGCCATCGAACCCCGACCTGTTCGACCGCAGCCTGAAATTCAACTTCCATCCCGATGAGTGAATCGTGCAAGTGAGCAGCAACCTGGGTCATCGCATGACATCCGCCATCCTGCTGTGCTGCGCGCTGGCCTGCGCGCCCGCGGCGTGGGCCGAATTGCAGATCGACATCACCAAGGGCGTGACCGATCCGATCCCGATCGCGATCGTGCCGCTGTCGGCGGCGCCCGGAGGCGGCGGCTTCGACTACGCGGCGGTCGTGCAGCACGACCTCGACGGCAGCGGGCGCTTCCGCGGCATGGACCGGCGCAACATGCACCAGCTGCCCGCCAGGGCGAGCGAAGTGGTCGCCGCCGATTGGCATGCCGACGGCGCCGACTACGTGCTGGTGGGCCGGGTCACGCCCGTCGATGCCGCGCGCGCCACGATCGACTGTGAGCTTGTCAACACGCTCAGCGGCGCCTCGCTCGGCAGCGTGCGCGTCGCGGCCGTCGCCGCCAATCCGCGGGCCGCGGCGCACCAGCTCAGCGACTTCGTGTACCAGAAGATCCTCGGCACGCGCGGCGCCTTCGCCACGCGCATCGCCTACGTCGCGGTCGACGGGGCTCCGCCGGCGCAGCATTTCCAGCTCGTCGTCGCCGATGCCGACGGCGAGAACGCGCAGGTCATCCTCGATTCGCACCAGCCGATCATGTCGCCGGCCTGGTCGGCCGACGGCCAGTGGCTCGCCTACGTGTCGTTCGAGGACCATGTCGCGGCGGTGATCGTGCAGCAGCTGCGCACCGGACAGCGCCAGCGCGTATCGGCGCGCGCCGGCGTGAATGGCGCGCCGGCCTGGTCGCCCGACGGTCGGCGCCTCGCGCTCACGCTGTCGGGCACCGGCGGCAACCTCGACATCTACGTGCTCGACCTGGCGACACAAGCCCTGACGCGCATCACCGACGACCCGGCCATCGACACCGAACCCGCCTGGAGCGCCGATGGCGCCGACCTGTATTTCACCTCCGACCGGTCCGGCGGCCCGCAGATCTACCGTACGGATGTGGCGCAGCACCAGCGCGTGCAGCGCATCAGCTTCGATTCGCCGTACAACGCGCGGCCGCGCCCGTCGCCCGACGGACGCTCCCTGGCGCTGGTCACGCGCGAAGGATCCGACTATCGTATCGCCGTGCAGGATCTGGCCAGCGGCACCGTGAGGGTGCTGACGCGCGGCAGCCTCGACGAGTCGCCCAGCTTCGCGCCCAATGGCATGACGCTGATCTACGCGGGCCGTTCCGGCGGCCGCGGCACGCTCGAGACGGTGGCCGTCGACGGCCAGGTGTCGCAGCGACTGAAGTCCGATCGCGGCGATGTGCGCGAGCCGGTCTGGGGTCCGTTCACCAGCCCGTAGTGAATCAAACTGGAGTATCTGCCGATGCAAAGAAATCTCATCCTCGCCCTGACCGGCGCTGCGTTGCTGCTGTTCACGGGTTGCTCCGGCAAGAGCGCCGTGAAGCCCGCCCCGACGGCCAGCACGGCGGGCAGCACCGCCGGGTCCAATGCGGCCGGCGATGGCACGGCCGTCAGCGCCGGCACGGTGGGCGACAGCGGCGGCAGCGGCGCGTCAGCGCCAGCCGGCGTGGCGCGCCTCATCTATTTCGATTTCGACAGCGCCGAGATCCGGCCGGAATTCGTCTCGGTCATCGCGGCGCACGCGCGCGCGATCTCGGCCAATGCCAGCATCCGGGTGCGCCTGGAAGGGCACACCGACGAGCGCGGCTCGCCCGAGTACAACATCGGCCTCGGCGAGCGGCGCGCGCAGGCCGTGCGCCGCGCGCTGCTGCTGCAGGGCGTGGGCGAGGGGCAAGTCACGACCGTCAGTTATGGCGAGGAACGTCCCGTGGCGACCGGCCAGACCGAAGCCGACTGGGCGAAGAATCGCCGCGTGGAATTCGTCTACCTGAACTAGCCGCGGCGCATGCGCATGAAGACACTGCTTGCCCCGACGTGCTGCGCGCTGCTGCTGGCCGGCTGCGCGAGCAATCCCGCCGAAGACCCGGTGCAGATCAAGCTCAATGATCTCGACACGCGCCTGGGCGGCGTCGAACGCGTGGTCAGCAACCAGAGCCTGGTGGACATGTCGCGGCGCATCGACGCGCTCGAGGCGCAGTTGCGCGAGCAGCGCGGCAGCGTGGAGGTGCTGCAGAACGGGGCCGATGCCGCCCGCAAGTCGCAGCGCGACCTGTATGCCGATCTCGACCGGCGCCTGCGCGTGCTCGAGGCCGGCGTGACTGCCGCCGGCGGAGCGGGCGCCAGTGCCGGCGCCGCTGCATCAGCCGCGGCCGGCACGACCGGCGCCGCCGGTGGCCAGGGTGGCCCCGCGGGCAGCCCGGTCGGCAATGCCGCTGACGACCAGGCGGCCTACAACGCCGCCTTCGAGAAGCTCAAGGGCGGCAATTACGGCGATGCGATCGCCGCCTTCCAGGACCTCATGAAGCGCTATCCGTCGAGTCCGCTGCTCGACAACGCGCAGTACTGGATCGGCGAAGCCTATTACGTCACGCGCGACTACGACGAGGCCGCGGCCGCGTTCCGCACCGTCGGCGAGCGCTGGCCGGCCTCGCGCAAGGCGCCCGACGCGCTGCTCAAGCTCGGCTACACGCAATACGAGCAGAAGCACCTGGCGGCGGCCCGCGCGACGCTGCAGCAGGTCGTCGCGCGCTTCCCCGACACCGAGGCGGCGCGGCTCGCGCAGGAGCGGCTGCGCAAACTGCCGCCGGACGGGCATTGAGCGTCGAGCAGGCATCGACCTCCCCGCAGCGGCTGAAGATCACCGAGATTTTCCACTCGCTGCAGGGCGAGGCGCAGTTTGCCGGCATGCCGACCGTGTTCGTGCGGCTCACTGGTTGCCCGCTGCGCTGCCACTATTGCGATACCGCGTACGCGTTCCACGGCGGCGAATGGTACACGTTGCCCGACATCATCGACCGCGTCGCGCAGTTCAACACCCGTGATGTGTGCGTGACCGGCGGTGAGCCCCTGGCGCAGCGCGCCTGCCTGACGCTGCTGCACGAGCTGTGCGAGCGCGGCTTCCGCGTGTCGCTCGAGACCAGCGGCGCACTGGCCATCGAGGGCATCGACCCACGCGTCAGCCGCGTCGTCGACGTCAAGACGCCGGGTTCGGGCGAGGTGGACCGCAACCTGTACCCGCAGTTGCAGACGCTCAACGCCATCGACCAGATCAAGTTCGTGATCACCTCGCGCGCCGACTACGAATGGAGCCGCGCGCTGCTCGCCGGGCAGGCGCTCGGGCAGCGCTGCGGCGTGCTGTTCTCGCCCTCGTTCGGCCAGGTGGAGCCGCGAGCGCTGGCGGAGTGGATCCTCGAGGATCGCCTGCCGGTGCGCTTCCAGGTGCAGCTGCACAAGATCCTGTGGGGCGAAGAGCGTGGCCGCTGAAGCGGGCGACATGCCGCGCGCCGTCGTGCTGCTGTCGGGCGGACTCGATTCCGCCACGGCGCTGGCCTGGGCGCGCGCGCGCGGCTTCGAGTGCCATGCGCTGTCGGTCGCCTATGGGCAACGCCACCACAGCGAACTCGATGCCGCAGCGAACGTGGCACGGGCGCTGGGAGCGCAAACGCACCGCGTCATGCACGTCGACCTCGGTGCGCTCGGCGGTTCGGCGCTGACCGATGCCGCGATCACCGTGCCCGAGCAGGCCACGAGCGGCATCCCGGTCACCTACGTGCCGGCGCGCAACACGGTGCTGCTCGCGCTCGCGCTCGCCTGGGCCGAGGTGCTGTCGGCGCCGCACCTGGTGATCGGCGTCAACGCCGTCGATTACTCGGGCTACCCCGATTGCCGGCCCGAGTTCATCGCCGCGTTCCAGCAGCTGGCGCGACTTGCCACGCGCGCGGGCGTCGAAGGAGCGCCGTTGCAGGTGCATGCGCCGCTGCAGCACTGGAGCAAGCCGCGCATCATCCGCGAAGGCCTGGCGCTCGGCGTCGACTACGCCATGACGGTGTCGTGCTACCAGGCCGACGCGCAAGGTCGCGCCTGCGGTCGCTGCGACTCCTGCCGACTGCGGCGCGAAGGATTCCTCTCGGCCGGCGTCGACGATCCCACTCGCTATGCCGGCTCTCCCGGCGCGGGCTGAGCCGCGCTGATGCCGGCAGACGGTGCGCAAGGTATGATGCGGCCCTGAAAAACGGCAGGGATCGCATGACCAAGACGCTCGGGAGCTACCTGATCGAGTCTCTCGAGGCTCGCGGTGTGCAGCACGTGTTCGGCATACCCGGCGTGCACAACATCGAGCTGTACCGCGGCCTGTCGGCTTCCCGCATCCGCCACGTCACCGGTCGCCACGAGCAGGGGCTCGGGTTCATGGCCGACGGCTATGCGCGGGTCGCGCGGCGTCCCGGCGTGTGCTTCACGATCACCGGGCCCGGGCTCACGAACATCGTGACCGCGATGGGGCAGGCCTACGGCGATTCGATTCCGTTGCTGGTGGTCGCGAGCGAAAACCGCAGCAGCGAGATCGGCACGGGTCGCGGCTTCCTGCACGAGTTGACCGACCAGCTCGGCGTGGCCGCGCGCGTGTCGGGCCTGAGCCGCCGCATCGGCAGCCCGGCGGAACTGCCCGCGGTGCTCGACGAGGCCTTCGCGGGATTCGCGCACGCCCGGCCGCGGCCGGCCTACATCGAGATTCCGCGTGACCTGATGACCATGGATGCCGCCGCGCTGCCCAGGCCTGCGGCCGGCATCGCATCCGGCGCTGCGGCGACCGCGCCCACGGCTTCGGCCGCCGCGCTCGCCGATGCCGCCGCGCGCCTGGGCGCCGCGAAGTCGCCGCTGATCCTGGCCGGCGGCGGTGCGCTGGGCGCCGGCGCCGAACTGCGGCAGATCGCCGAGCGCTTCGATGCGCCGCTGGTGATGACCATCAACGCGCGCGGCCTGCTGCCGCCCGATCATCCGCTCGGCGTGTCGGCCAGCCCCACGCTGCCCGCGGTGCGCGCGATGATCGCCGCAGCCGACCTCGTGCTCGCCGTGGGCACCGAACTCGGCCAGACCGACTACGACGCCTACTGCGTCGCCGATTTCCCGGCGCATCCCAACCTGGTCCGCATCGATATCGATGCCGCGCAACTCACGCGCAATGCGCGGCCGGCGCTGGCCGTGCACGCCGATGCGCGCGCCGCGCTGCAGGGCCTGCTGGCGCAGCCGCTCGGCGCGCGCCGCGGCGGCGAGGGCGCCCAGCGCGCGCGATCGGCCACCGCCGCGGCGCTGGCGGAGCTCTCGCCGGCGATGCAGCGCGAGATCGCCTTCCTCGATGCCATCCGCGACACCCTGCCCGAGGCGATCCTGGTCGGTGATTCCACGCAGACCGTGTACGCGGGCAACCTCGGATTCGCCGCTGCGCGGCCGGGCTCCTGGTTCAACAGCGCCACGGGATACGGCACGCTCGGCTACGCCTTGCCCGCCTCGACCGGCGCCAGCCTCGCCGCGCCGGGCCGGCCGGTCGTCTGCCTGGTCGGCGATGGCGGGCTGCAGTTCTCGCTCGGCGAGTTGGCGGTGCCGCGCGATGTGGATGCGTGGACGGCCATCATCGTCTGGAACAACCACGGTTACCGCGAGATCAAGGCGGCGATGCTGGGCGCGCAGATCGAACCGGTGGGCGTCGACGTGCGGCCGCCGGATTTCAGCCACATCGCGCGCGCCTATGGCTATCCGCACCGGCTCATCGACAGCACCGGCGCGCTGGTGGCAGCGCTGCGGGACTTCGCCGCGCGCCGCCAGACCGTCGTCATCGAAGTACGCGCCGAGGCCTTTGAATGAGCAACCCCGCCAAACCACGCTTCGCCGCGCTCGCCGAGCGCGTCGCGCCCGAGGGCACCGACCCGTGGGTGCTGCACTGGGAGGCGCGCCAGGCCGCCGCCGCGGGCCAGGACGTCATCGTGCTCAGCGTCGGCGACCCCGACCTGGATACGCCCGCGCCGGTCATCGACACGGCGATCGCGCGCATGCGCGGTGGCGACACGCACTACACGGAGACCGCGGGGCGCCCGGCGCTGCGCGCCGCGATCGCCGCGCGCCACGCGGCGCGCAGCGGGCAGGGCGTCACGGCCGACAACGTCATCGTGCTCGGTGGCACGCAGAACGGGCTGTTCGTCGCCTCGCTGTGCCTGGCGGGCCCGGGCGACGAGGTGATCGCGCTCGATCCGATGTATGCGACGTATCCGGCCACGATCAAGGCCTCCGGCGCGAAGCTGGTGCCGGTCGCGACGCCCGCGGCGCGCGACTTCCACCCCGACCTCGCCGCGCTCGAGACGGCGATCACGCCGCGCACCCGCGCGATCTTCGTCGCCACGCCCAACAACCCGAGCGGCGTCGTGCTCACGGACGCGGAAGTCGACGGCCTGGTGGCGATCGCGCGCCGCCACGAGCTGTGGATCGTCTCCGACGAGGTATATGCCGGCATCGCCGACGACGGCCGCGTGCCGAGCATCGGCGTGCGATACCCCGAGCGCACGCTTACCGTGGCGAGCCTGTCGAAGACGCACGCGATGACCGGCTGGCGCACCGGCTGGATCGTCGGCCCGACCGATTTCATCGAACGCGCCCACGACCTGGCGCAGTGCATGCTGTACGGCCTGCCCGGCTTCGTGCAGGAGGCCGCGATCACGGCGCTGGCGATGGCGGAGGAGTGCGAGGGCAAGGTGCGCGAGTACTGCCGCCATCGTCGTGCGGTGTTGTTCGAAGGGCTGGAGGGCATTCGCGGCATCCGCGCCTGCTGGCCGCAGGCCGGCATGTTCATGCTGATCGATATCCGTGGCACCGGCCTGGGCGGAGAGCAATTCGTGCACCAGCTGTACCGCGCCGAGGGCGTCTCGCTGCTCGACGGCGTGCCGTTCGGCGCCGCGGCGCAGGGGTTCGTGCGCGCCTGCTTCGCCACCGACGAGGCGGTGCTGCGCGAGGCAACGAAACGCATCCGGCGCTTCTGCGAAGGGCTGGGATGAACGCGACCAGCGGACCCGCTGCCGGCGAGGAACCAACAGGCACGCTCGAAGTGGCGCTGGCACACGCCGAGCAGCTGCTGCAGCGCGATCCAGCGCTCGCCATCGAACAGGCGAACGAAATCCTGAAGGCGATTCCCAACTATCCGCCGGCGACGCTGCTGCTCGGCAAGGCGCAACGCGCCAGCGGCGATGTCCCCGCCGCGGTGCGCACCCTGCGCAACCTGACCGACGCGCAGCACCGCTGGGCCGCAGCCCACTATGAATACGGCCTCACGATCGCAGGCAGCGAAGACCGGCCGGCGGCCATCCGAGCGCTGCGGCGCGCCGTGGAGCTGAAGCCCGACATGCCTGACGCGTGGCGCGCGCTGGGCGATGTGCTCACCGCGGCCGGTGACGCGGCCGGGGCCGACGCGGCATACGCGAATCACATCAAGGCCTCGACGCGGGATCCGCGCCTGCTGGCCCCGGCCGCGGCGCTGGTCGATAACCGCATTCCCGAGGCGGAAGCCCTGTTGCGCGCGCATTTGCGCCAGTTTCCCACCGACGTGGCCGCATTGCGCATGCTGGCCGAGGTCGGGGCACGCCTCGGGCGTTTCGGCGACGCGGAGAAGCTGCTCGTGCGCTGCCTGGAGCTGGCCCCGAGTTTCGCGGCCGCGCGCCACAACTACGCCATCGTGTTGCACAAATTGAACCGGCCCGCGGCTGCGCTGCAGCAGATTGAAGTGTTGCTCGGAGAGGAACCGCTCAACCCCGCCTTCCGCAACCTGAAGGCGGTCGTGCTGGCCAAGGTCGGCGACTTTGCCGAATCGATCGAACTGTTCGCGAACGTGCTGGAGGCCAATCCGGCGCAGGCGAAGATATGGATGAGCTACGGCCACGCGCTGTCGACCGCCGGGCGCGAGGCCGAGAGCATTGCCGCTTATCGCCGTGCGATTGCCCTGCAGCCCGGATGCGGCGAGGCCTACTGGAGCCTGGCGAACCTCAAGACATTCCGGTTCAGCGATGAGGAAGTGGCTGCGATGCGCGCGCAGCTGGCGCGCGCCGACCTCGGCGCCGACGAGCGTTTCCATCTGCACTTTGCGCTCGGCAAGGCCCTCGAGGACGAGCGTGAATACGCCGATTCGTTCGAGCACTATGCTCGCGGCAACACATTGCGCCGGGAGCAGATCAGCTATTCCGCTGTCGACGCGGCCGATTTCGTGCAACGCTCGAAGGCCCTCTATACGGCGGATTTCTTCGCGGCACGCGCTGGGCATGGGTTCGACGCGCCGGATCCGATCTTCATCGTCGGCCTGCCGCGCGCCGGCTCGACCCTCATCGAGCAGATCCTGGCGAGCCACTCGGCGGTCGAGGGCACCATGGAATTGCCGAACATCATCGGCATCGCCGGACGGCTGCGCGCCCGCAAGGGTGGCGAGGAGCCACATCGCTATCCGGCGGCCGTGGCGCTGCTGAGCGCCGAGGAGTGCCGGCAACTGGGCGAGCAATACCTCGCCGATACGCGCATCCAGCGCAAGTCCGCCCGGCCGTTCTTCATCGACAAGATGCCCAACAATTTCCTGCACATCGGCCTGATGCAGCTCATCCTGCCGCGCGCGAAGATCATCGACGCGCGCCGGCACCCGATGGCCTGCGGCTTCTCGCTCTTCAAGCAGCACTTCGCACGCGGGCAGAATTTCAGCTACAGCCTCGAGGACATCGGGCGCTACTACCGCGACTACGTCGAGCTGATGGGCCACTTCGATGCCGTGCTGCCGGGGCGGATCCACCGGGTCATCCACGAGGCCCTGCTGGATGATCCGGAAGCCGAGATCCGGCGCCTGCTGGAATACTGCGGACTGGAGTTCGAGGAGGCCTGCCTGCGCTTCCACGAGAACGAGCGCGCGGTGCGCACGGCCAGCGCGCACCAGGTGCGCCGGCCGATCACGCGTGCCGGCGTGGATCAATGGCGGCACTACGAGCCGTGGCTGGCGCCACTGGAGGCGGCGCTGGGACCGGTGCTGGCGGCTTACCCGGAAGCGCCCGTCTTTTGACATTCCCCGGTGGTGGCTTACACTCCACAGCGTGACCGGGTAAACCAACGATCGAGGGGGGAACCGCGATGACTCGTAGCCGCAAGCGCAAACTGCGTAGATCTGCAGCGCATTGGGCTGGACTGCCGATTGCAACCGCCGCATTCGCCTGCAGCAGCGTTGCGTCCGCACAACAGTCGGACACAGGCGCGGGACTCGAGGAAATCATCGTCACGGCGCAGAAGCGCGTCGAAGACGTGCAGAAAGTGCCGATCAGCGTGCAGGTGCTGGGCGGCGAGAAACTGGACCAGCTGCAGGTTTCGAATTTCATCGATTACGCGAAGTTCCTGCCCAGCCTGTCGTTCCAGACGCTCGGTCCCGGTCAGTCGCAGGTGTACTTCCGCGGCATATCCACCGGCTACTCGAACCTGCACGCGGGCTACCTGCCGTCGACGGGCACCTACCTCGACGAGACGCCGGTCACCACGATTTCCGGCGTGCTCGATGTACACATGTACGACATCCAGCGGGTCGAGGGCCTGGCGGGCCCGCAGGGAACGCTCTACGGCGCAAGTTCGCTGGCCGGTACCCTGCGCATCATCACGAACAAGCCCGACCCGAAGAAGTTCGAGGCGGGCTATGACGTCAAGGGCAGCCTTGTCGCAAAGGGCGATTCTGGCGGTTCGTTCGAAGGTTTCGTCAATCTGCCCGCTGGAGATCACGCGGCCATCAGGCTGGTCGGCTACTACGATCACGCGGGCGGCTACATCGACAACGTGCCGCATACCATTTCCTACCTGCGCACCGACGCGAACGGAGTCGACCACCCGGGCGATTTCACCAACGCCGCCGTGGCAAAGAACAATTACAACGACGTTGACAATTACGGTGGCCGCGCCGAGCTCAGGCTCGAGCTCAATGACAGCTGGACGGTTTCACCGACAGTCATCTACCAGAACCAGAGGGCGAATGGCGATTTCTCGTTCGACCCGAAACTGGGCGATCTGAAAGTGGCTGACATGCGTCCGATCTATAACTACGACCGGTGGACGCAGTCGGCGCTGACCGTGACCGGCAAGTTGGCGCAACTGGATGTCGTGTACTCGGGCAGCTGGTTCCAGCGGCACGTCGACAACGAGTATGACTACTCGGGCTACTCGCTGGCCTATGACTATTGCTGCTACACGTATTTGCCGGCCGATCCGGCAAACCCAGGGCCCGATTCATCGCTGCCCGATCCGACGCAATACGTGCAGAATCACGACGACTACACCAAGATGAGCCATGAGATCCGCATCAGTACACCGGCGGACTGGCGAACCCGGTTGATTGCCGGAGCCTTCACGCAAAGACAGACTGACGCGATCCGTGCCGAGTTCAGGGTGGACGGCATTTCAAGCTACTACTACGTGGACCGAAATCCGGGCATTCTCTATCTGTCTGACCAGGATCGAACGGACCGCGATTCGGCGGTGTTTGCCGACCTGACCCACGACTTCACCGATCATTTCAAGGTGAGTGCGGGTATTCGTGAATTCCAGGTTGACAACACCCTGTACGGATTCTTCGGCTACAACAACATCCTCGCGCATTCTGACGGTGAAAGAACGGAGTGCGCGCATGACGCAGCGGGCAATGTCATACCCGCGCCGGCAGGTGCGACCCGGCCCTGCGTCAATACGAATTCGCGCGAGAAGGAATCCGGCGAGACGCACCGCGTTAACCTGACCTACCAGATTGATCCTAACCGAATGGTTTACGCCACTTACTCGACCGGCTACAGACCGGGTGGCAATAACCGGCGGCCCTCTGCGCGGACCTGGAAGGCCGATACCCTGACCAACTACGAACTCGGCTGGAAGACATCCTGGGCGAACAATCGAGTCCGGTTCAATGGCGCCGTGTTCCACGAGAACTGGAAGAATGTGCAGGTCGCGATCCAGGGTCTCAACGGCGTCACATCGATTGTCAATGCCGGCGATGCCCGGACAGAGGGCTTCGAGTCCGATATCAACTGGCTGGCAACAGATAACCTGACTCTCGGTTTGTCTGGCACATACCTGAAGGCCAATACGACGACGGACTTTTGCAAGCCCACGCCGCTGGGAGTAGTGATCTCGGGCCAGGACAACTGCGACGTAACGGGGCTTGCGTCACAGAAGGGTACGCAGCTTCCCGGTACGCCGAAAACCAAGGCTAATGCCACCGCCCGCTATCATTTCAACGTCAACGGCTTCCAGAGTTTTGCCCAGCTCGCCGCTGTCTACCAGGCTTCGACCACCTTCAGCCTGCTGACTCGCGCAAACAACATCGTGGGCGACACTCCGGCGTACGCCAGTTTCGATGTCTCAATCGGTACGGGGAAGGACAACTGGACACTGGAAGGATTCGTCAACAACGTCACGGACAAGCGCGGCGAGCTGGCGCGCGTGTCGGAGTGCGCCGATCCCGCTGGTTTCTGCTACTCCAACTATCGCATCGTACCGATCAACCCGCTGACCTTCGGCATCAAGTTCGGACAAAAATTCTAGGCCGCGAATTCGTCGCCGGCTGCCGGCGCCGGGGCAACGACGCCCGCTTCGCAGGAAGCGGGCGTTTTGCTTTATGATGCCGCCCCCTCACCGGGTCGGTAGCTCAGTCGGTAGAGCAGCGCCCTTTTAAGGCGTTGGTCGTGGGTTCGAGCCCCACCCGACCCACCACGCTTGATTGCGGCTAGACGCGCTCCGCGTTGAGCCGCGAGTGCTTCCGGCCGTAGCCGAAGTAGATCGCGAAGCCGAGCGCGAGCCAGATCGCCAGGCGGATCCAGGTCGCACCCGGCAGGCCCGCCATCAGTACCACGCAGCTGATCACGCCGAGCACCGGCACCAGCGGCACCCACGGCGTGCGGAACGGCCGCTGCAGGTCGGGCATGCGCCGGCGCAGGATGATGATGCCCGCACACACGATCGCAAAAGCCATCAGCGTGCCGATCGAGATCAGCTCGCCGAGCAGGTCGAGCGGAAACAGTCCCGCGACCAGCGCGGAGGCGACGCCGGTTACCAGCGTGCCCACGTGCGGCGTGTGGTAGCGCTCGCTGCAGCGGGAGAGCGAGGGCGGCAGCAGGCCATCGCGGCCCATGGCGAAGAAAATGCGCACCTGGCCCAGCAGGCTCAACAGGATCACGGGGATGAGGCCGAGGCCTGCCACGACGGCGACCAGCACCTTGAGCCAGTCGAGGTTCGCGTGTGCGAGGCTCAGTGCCCGATAGAGCGGATCGGGCACGTTGAGCAGGTGGTAGTCGGCGATGCCGGTCACCGCGAGGCTCACCGCCACGTACAACGCCGTGCAGATCAGCAGCGACAGCCCCAGGCTCAGCGGCATCGTGCGCTGCGGGTTCTTGGCTTCCTCGGCCAGCGTCGACACGCCGTCGAACCCGATGTAGGCGAAGAACACGATGCCGGCGCCGCGCAACACGCCCGACCAGCCGAAGTCGCCGAAGTGGCCGGCATTCGGCGGCACGAACGGATGCCACAGCTTCGCATCGATGTGCGGCAGGCAGGCGGCGACCAGGATCAGGATCGCGAGCACCTTGGCGACCACGATCACCGAGTTGACCATTGCCGATTTCTTCGTGCCGACGACCAGCAGCGCCGTGCAGGCCAGCGTGACCAGCACGGCGGGGAAGTTGATCCAGGCGCCGGTGGTCGTGACATGGCCGTGCTCGTCCGCCTGCAGCGGCGCATTCGCCAGCGCCGCAGGCAGATGCAGCCCCAGGTCGCCGAGTGCAGAGGTGACATACCCCGACCAGCTGATCGCCACCAGTGAGGCCGAGAACAGGTACTCGAACATGATGCACCAGCCGATGATCCACGCGATCAGCTCACCGAAGGTGGCGTAGGCGTAGGAGTAGGCGCTGCCGGCGACCGGCACCATCGAGGCGTATTCGGCGTAGCACAGGCCGGCGAAGAAACAGGCGACGCTGGCGAGGATGAAGCACAGCGTCACCGCCGGGCCCGCGCGCAACGCGGCCACGGTGCCCGTCAGCACGAAGATGCCGGCACCGACGGTGTTGCCGACGCCGAATGCGGTGAGGTTCAGGACGCCGAGCGAGCGCAGCAGGGCGGGCTTGTCGCCCCCGTGCGCTTCCTGCTTCAGCGTCTCGATCGACTTGCGCGACCATGCCCCCATTGGCGCAAGCCTAACAGGTGTGCGCGCACCCGTGCACGTCGGTCGGGCCCGAATGCGGCCTAGGCGGCCCGGGCGAGCGATGCGGCATCGCGCGCCAGCGCCTCGATCTTCTTCCAGTCACCGGCCTGCACCGCCGCGGCGGGCGCGACCCAGGAGCCGCCGACGCAGGCCACGTTCTTCAGCTGCAGGTAGCGCGGCGCGCTCTCGCGCGTGATGCCGCCGGTGGGGCAGAACACGACGTCCGCAAACACGGGCGCGAACGAGGCGAGCATGGCCGTGCCGCCGGCCGGCTCGGCCGGGAAGAACTTCAACGCGGTGTAGCTCGCGGCGCGCGCGGCGATCAGCTCCGAGGCGGTGGCGATGCCTGGCAGCAGCGGGATGCCGGCGTGGCGCCCGGCCACGGCGAGTTCCTCGGTCAGTCCGGGCGTGACGGCGAACTGCGCGCCCGCGGCGACGACGCGCGCGAAATCCTCCGGCACCGTCAGCGTGCCGGCGCCGACGATCGCCTCGGGCACGGCCTTGCGCATCGCGCTGATCGCGGCCAGCGCCGTGCTCGTGCGCAGCGTGACCTCGAGCACCGTGAGGCCGCCGGCGCACAGCGCGCGCGCCAGCGGCACGGCGTCGGATTCGCGCTCGATCGTCAGCACCGGGATGACCGGTGCGCGCGCCATGATCGCTCTCATCTGCATGGAAGGCTCGCTCGCTTGGGGTGATGGGTGTGCCGGTGGGCAGTCAAGGTGGATGATCGTCCGGATGCGCGTTCAGGCCGCTGGCGTGACGATGC
Source organism: Steroidobacteraceae bacterium (assembly GCA_035542135.1). GTDB lineage: Bacteria > Pseudomonadota > Gammaproteobacteria > Steroidobacterales > Steroidobacteraceae > FEN-1191. The sequence continues at coordinate 22,042 of DATKLZ010000159.1, forward strand.
CACCGCCGCGTTCGGCGCTGGCGGCCTGCGAGCGGAACACCTCGAACAGTTCGCGGCCTGTTCCGCTGCGGCCAGGACTGGGCGGGATGACGACGCTTCTCGGGTCCCAGGCCTCGGCGCCGACGAGCGCATCGAGCGTGCCGGTGTTGCTGTCGAGCCGCACGACATCGCCGTCGCGCAGCTTGCCGAGCGGCCCGCCACAATGCACTTCGGGCGAAACATGGATCGCCGCCGGCACCGAGCCCGACGCGCCGGACATGCGCCCGTCGGTGACGAGCGCGACCCTGAAGCCCTTCGATTGCAGCGCCGACAGGGCGGGCGTGAGCTTGTGCAGTTCGGGCATGCCGTTCGCGCGCGGCCCCTGGCCGCGCACGACCACCACGACATCCCGGTCCAGTTCGCCGGCCTTGAAGGCCGCACCGACCGCTTCCTGCGTGTCGAAGATGCGCGCCGGCGCTTCCACGACGCGGCGATCGGGCTTGACCGCCGACACCTTGATCACCGCGCGGCCCAGGTTCCCCTTGAGGAGCTTCAAACCCCCGTCGGCGCTGAACGGATCGCTGGCCGGGCGCAGCACGTTGGGATCGCCACTGTTCTTCGCGCCATCGCGCCAGGCCAGCTGGCCCGCATCGAGCCAGGGTTCCTGCGTATAGGCCTGCAGCCCATCGCCCGCCACGGTGCGCACGTCGCCGTGGAGGAGCCCCGCGCCCAGCAGTTCGCGGATCACGAAGGCCATGCCGCCGGCCGCGTGGAAATGATTCACGTCGGCCGCGCCGTTGGGATAGATGCGCGCGATCAGCGGCACGACCGCCGACAGTGCGCTGAAATCGTCCCAGTCGATGATGATGCCGGCGGCGCGCGCCATCGCGACCAGGTGGATCGTGTGGTTGGTCGAACCGCCGGTGGCCAGCAGGCCCACGATCGCGTTGACGATCGCGCGCTCATCGACGATCTGCGCGAGCGGGCGGTAATCGTTCCCGTGGATCCACAGCCGCGCGACGCGCTGCGCCGCGGCCCGCGTCAGCACCTCGCGCAGCGGCGTTCCCGGGTTCACGAAGGCGCTGCCCGGCAGGTGCAGGCCCATGACCTCCATCAGCATCTGGTTGCTGTTGGCGGTGCCGTAGAACGTGCAGGTGCCGGCGTCGTGGTAGCTCTGCGCCTCGGATTCGAGCAGCGCCGCGCGATCGAGCTTGCCCTCGGCGTACGCCTGGCGGATGCGCGCCTTCTCCTGGTTGGGCAGGCCCGAGGTCATGGGGCCGGCGGGCACGAAGATCGTCGGCAGCGCACCGAAGCTCAGCGCGCCGATCAGGAGCCCGGGCACGATCTTGTCGCACACGCCGAGGCACAGCGTCGCATCGAACATCGCGTGCGAGAGCGCCACCGCCGTCGACAGCGCGATCACGTCGCGGCTGAACAGCGACAGTTCCATGCCGGCCTGGCCCTGCGTGATGCCGTCGCACATCGCCGGCACGCCGCCGGCGACCTGCGCCGTGGCGCCGGCCTCGCGCGCCGCCGCGCGGATGATCGCGGGGTAGCGCTCGAAGGGTTGGTGCGCCGAGAGCATGTCGTTGTAGGCCGTGACGATGGCGATGTTCGGCCATTTCATCTGCCGCAGCGCCTGCTTGTCGCCCGGTGGCGCGGCGGCGAAGCCGTGCGCGAGGTTCGTGCAGCTCAGGCGCGCGCGGGCGCTGTCGGCATCGCCGGCGGCGCGCATGCGCTCGAGGTACTCGCGCCGGCTGTCGAGGCTGCGGGAGCGGATTCGGTCCGTTGCGTCGCGGACCGCCTCGTGGACTGGGGCCGATGGCTTCACTGGAAGTAGTAAAACTCCATCAAGGTGCTTTGGCAAGAAGTCTTTAACCTAAGCCAAAATAGCGCATAAGGACCTAAATTGACAATTAAAAATCCCTTTGCAAGGCCGGACTACGGGATATATAGTAGTTTAACTACATACATTGACCGCCAACCGGCGGGAGGTGGTCGGTGCAGACCCTGGATCCATTCGAAATCGTGCTGTTCGGCGGCACCGGCGACCTGGCGATGCGTAAGCTCATACCGGCGCTTTTCCAGCGTTACGTGGCCGGGCAGATCGACTCGAAGGCGCACATCCTGGCGGCCGCCAGCAGCGCCCTGACGCGCGAGGCTTATGTCGAACGGGCGCTCGAGCACTGCCGCGAGCACGTGCCGGCCGCCGACTTCAGCGAGGCGCGCTGGTCCGAGTTTGCCGCCTGCCTCGACTACCAGCAGGTCGATGCCACGCGCGTCGACGACTACAAGGCGCTCAAGGCGCGCATCGCGGCGCGTGACGACCAGGCGCGCGTGTGGTTCCTGTCGACATCGCCGAGCCTGTACATCGCCACGGCCGCGAACATGGCGGCCGCCGGCGTCGTGACGCCGAAGGCGCGCGTCGTGCTCGAGAAGCCGCTCGGCACCGACCGGGCGTCGGCGGCGCGCATCAATGCCGAGGTGGCGCGGAGCTTTGCCGAGAACCAGATCTACCGCATCGATCATTACCTCGGCAAGGAGCCGGTGCAGAACCTGCTGGCGCTCCGTTTCGGCAATGCCTTCTTCGAGCCGCTGTGGCGGCGCGGCCGCATCCGGCACGTGCAGATCACCGTGGCCGAGCAGCTCGGCGTCGAAGGGCGCGCGAAGTTCTACGACGAGACCGGCGCGCTGCGCGACATGGTTCAGAACCACATGCTGCAGCTGCTGTGCATCCTGGCGATGGAGCCGCCCGCCAATTCCGACGCCGACACCGTGCGCGACGAGAAGCTCAAGGTGCTGCGGGCTCTGCGCCCGATCGACGAGGAGACGGTCGAGATCAAGACGGTGCGCGGGCAGTACAAGGCCGGCAACATCGCCGGCGAGGCCGTGCCGGGATATGCCGATGAGCCGGGCGTGCCCTCCGGCAGCCAGACCGAGACCTTCGTGGCCATCAAGGCCGAGATCGACAACTGGCGCTGGGCGGGCGTGCCGTTCTACCTGCGCACCGGCAAGCGACTGCAGCAGTCGCTGGCCGAGATCGCGATCACCTTCGACGACGTGCCGCTGTCGATCTTCCAGAACCGCGCGCAGGATGCGCCCAACCAGCTCGTCATCCGCCTGCAGCCCGATGAGAGCATCACGCTGACGATCCTCGCCAAGGCGCCGGGCGATGCGATGCGCCTGCGCCCCGTGAACCTCGCGCTCGACCTCGGCGAGAGCTTCAAGGAGCGTCCGCTGTCGGCCTACGAGCGGCTGCTCATGGACGTGGTGAAGGGCAACCTGACGCTGTTCATGCGCCGCGACGAACTCGACACGGCCTGGAGCTGGATCGATCCGATCCGCGCCGGCTGGGCCAGCACCGGCAACCAGCCCAAGACCTATACCGCGGGCTCGTGGGGCCCGGCCGCGGCCACGGCGCTGATCGGCCGCGACGGCTATGCCTGGCGCGACGAGACCTGAACCCCGCCTGCTGCGCAGCGCCGACCGTGCGGCGCAGGCGCAGGCACTGGCCGACGCGATCGCCGCGGAGCTGGCCGCGGCGCTGCGGCGGCGCGCGGGGGCGAGCCTCGTCGTCTCCGGCGGGCGCACGCCCGAGGCGATGTTCGGCGAACTCGCGCGCCACGAGCTCGAGTGGGCGCGCGTGCAGGTCACGCTCGCCGACGAGCGCTGGGTCGATGCCTCCGATCCGGCCAGCAACGAGGCGCTGGTGCGCGCGGCGCTTTTGCGCGAGCGCGCGGCCGCCGCGCGGTTCATCGGCATGAAGAACGACGCGCCGACGCCGCAGGAGGGCGCTGCGGCGGCCTGGCGCGCGGTCAATGCCATGCCGCAACCGTTTGATGTCGTCGTGCTGGGCATGGGCGATGACGGCCATACGGCCTCGCTGTTCCCGGGCAGCGCCGGACTCGCCGCCGCGCTCGATGCCGCGGCCGCGCCGGCCTGCGTGGGCGTGCGGCCGCCGGCGGCGCCGCACCCGCGCCTGTCGTTGAACCTCGCGGCACTGCTGCGCTCCCGGCGCATCTGCCTCCAGATCAGCGGCGCGCGCAAGTGGGCGGTCTACCAGCAGGCGCTGCAGCCGGGCCCGGCCGATGAACTGCCGGTGCGCGCGGTCCTGCACCAGCGCGCCGTTCCAGTCGACGTGTACTGGTGCCCCGATGCGCCCGCGGCTGCACCATGAACAGCCCGGGACGAACCGTCGCGACGGGGACCAGCGAGGGCGGCTGGCTCAAGTTCCTGATGGGCGCGCGCGAGCGCTTGCCGGCCGCGGAGCGGCGTGTCGCCGACCTGGTGCTCGAGCGGCCGCATGAACTGCTGCAGCTGTCGCTCGCGGCCGTCGCCAGCCAGGCGCAGGTCAGCGAGCCGACCGTGATCCGCTGCTGCCGCTCGCTCGGCTGCCACGGCTTCGCCGACTTCAAGATGCGCATGGCGCAGAGCCTGGCGAGCGGGCAGCTGTTCATGCACGCCGACGTCGCGCCGGGCGATTCCGTCGCCGAAATGGCCGCCAAGGTCTTCGGCAAGGCGGCGCGCACGCTGCTGCAGGTGCGCAGCCAGCTCGATCCGGCCCGGCTC
>DATKLZ010000160.1:0-11708 GCA_035542135.1 Steroidobacteraceae bacterium
GCTCACCTCGGTGCGCACCATGCCGTGCGAGCGGTCGACCTGCGTGCGCACGTTGTCGCCGGCCAGCGGCAGCCAGAAGCTCGGCCATCCGGAGCCGCTGTCGTATTTCGTGTCGGAACTGAACAGGTCGGCGCCACAGCACACGCAGCGGTACACGCCTGCTTCCTTGTGGTGTGCGTAGGCGCCGGTGAAGGCGCGTTCGGTGCCCTTCTCGCGCGTGACCTGGTACTGGAGCGGCGTCAGCCGCGCGCGCAGCTCCTGTTCGCTGGGCACGGCAGGGCCGTGCACGGTGGTGCCTTTCGCGTCATTGCCCATCGGTTCAACCTCCAGTGGCGTGTGCGGCCGGCGCCCCGGGCTGCAGGCCGGCCAGGCGCAGCAGCAGCCCGTTCAGGCGGCGCGTGAACTCGGCCGGCTGCTCGAGCTGGCCGGTGTCGTTCAGCCGCGCCTGATCGTATAGCAGCAGGGCGAGTTCGTCGAAGGACTGGCCCCTGGGCTGGCCGTCGAGGTAGCGCACCAGCGGATGCGCGACATTGAGCTCGAGCGTCGGCACGGCCGGCGGGGCCTCCTGGCCGTGGGCCTGCAGCACGCGGCGCATCGATTCCGACATCTCCGTCTCGTCGCGCACCAGGCAGGCGGGCGAATCGGCGAGCCGCGTGCTCGGGCGCACCTCGCGCACGCGTTCGCCGAGCGCGTCCTTGCAGCGCTTGAGCAGGCCCTTGCTCTCCTTCAGCGCCGCCTCGATCCGGTCCTTGTCGGCGGCATCGGCGAGCGCGCCGAGCTCGAGCTCGCCGCGCGCGGCGTCCTTGAAGCGCTTGCCGGAGAATTCAACCAGCTGCCCCATGACCCACTCGTCGATGCGGTCGCCGAGCAGCAGCACCTCGACGCCCCGGGCGCGCAGCTGTTCGATGTGCGGGCTGCCGCGGGCGGCGGCATGGCTCTCGCCGATCACGTAGTAGATGCGCTCCTGTCCGGGCTTCATGCGCGCCACGTAGTCGGCCAGGCCCACGTCCTCGGCATCGCCCTCGTTGTGCGTGCTGGCGAAGCGCAGCAACGGCAGCAGCCGCTCGCGGTTGCCCGGGTCCTCGCTCAGGCCCTCCTTGAGCACGCGCCCGAACTGCTTCCAGAAGTCGAGGTACTTCGCCGCATCCTCGGCCGCCAGCTTCGCCAGCAGCTCGAGCGCGCGCCGCGTCAGCGCCGCGCGCATCGCCTCGACCTGCTCGTCCTGCTGCAGCAGCTCGCGCGAGACGTTCAACGGCAGGTCGCTGGAATCGACGACGCCCTTGACGAAGCGCAGGTAGAGCGGCAGGAACTGCTCGGCGTTGTCCATGATGAACACCCGCCGCACGTACAGCTTCAGGCCGCGGGCGGCCTCGCGCTGCCACAGGTCGAACGGCGCCCGCGAGGGCAGGTAGAGCAGGCTCGTGTACTCGCGCTTGCCCTCGACGCGGTTGTGCGCCCAGAGCAGCGGGTCGGCGCCGTCGTGGCTGATGTGGCGGTAGAAGGCGCGGTACTCGTCGTCGCTGATCTCGGCCTTCGGCCGCGCCCACAGCGCCTGCGCCTGGTTCACGGCCTCGTACTCCAGCGTCGCGCCCTCCTTCGGCATGCGCACCGGGAAGGCGATGTGGTCCGAATAGCGCCGCACGAGCGAGCGCAGCCGCCAGGGGTCGGCGAACTCCTTCGCATCCTCCTTGAGGTGCAGGATCACGCTGGTGCCGCGCTGCACGCGCTCGATCGGCTCGACGCTGAATTCGCCGTCGGCGCGCGATTCCCAGCGCACGCCCGCCGACGCCGGCGCATCGGCCCGGCGGCTCTCGACCACCACGCGGTCGGCGACGATGAAGGCCGCGTAGAAGCCGACGCCGAACTGCCCGATCAGCTGCGCGTCGCGCTGCTGGTCGCCGCTGAGGCGCCCGAAGAACTCGGCCGTGCCCGACTTGGCGATCGTGCCCAGATGCGCGATCGCCTCCTCGCGGTTCATGCCGACGCCGTTGTCGCGGATCGTCAGCGTGCCGGCCTTCGCGTCGGCATCGATCCAGATGGCCAGCTCGGTTTCGCCGGCCAGCAGCGCCGGATCGGCGAGCGCGAGGAAGCGCAGCTTGTCGTTGGCGTCCGAGGCGTTGGAAATGAGCTCGCGCAGGAAGATCTCGCGGTGGCTGTACAGCGAATGGATCATCAGCTGCATGAGCTGGCGCACTTCGGCCTGGAAGCCGTGCGTCTCGCGCGGTGTCGACATCGGAATTCGCCCTCTGTTGCCGGAAATGGTACCGGGAACGGGGGCGTCTATGGGGCCGGGAACGGCCCAAATCAAGGCAGCCAGCGCGCCGGGGCTGCGGGCGGGGCGGACCTCAGAGGCTGCGGATCAGGTGGCGGGCGGCGCCCAGCCAGTCATCCATCTCGTCCCAGAGCAGCAGGAATACTTCCAAGCGTCGTTTCCTTCGAAGCGTGTGGGGACATGGTAGGGATGCGGCGATCGCGCCGGCGTGTTGCGCCTCACAAGCCGGCACGACGTTGGCGCGCGGCGACGCTTGCAGCGCCGCGTGGTGCTGCGTACGCTCGCGCTTCCGGACATAAAGCGGCTTGCCCCGCCCCGAGGTTATGCCCATGCAGCGGATCGTCGTGCTCAACCCCAAGGGCGGGTCAGGCAAGACGACGATCGCCATCAACCTGGCGAGCTACTACGCGCAGCTCGGCGAGCGGCCGGCGCTGATGGACTACGACCCGCAGGCTTCCGCGGCGCGCTGGGTGCGCAAGCGCCAGGCGAGCCAGGCGCCCATCTACCTGATCAATGCGTTCGAGCGCGACAACCGGGTCACGCGCGCCTTCCAGCTGCGCGTGCCCGACGGCACGGGCCGCGTCATCGTCGACACGCCGGCCGCGGTCGAGGCCACGGAGATGCCCGAACTGGTGGCGAACGCGGACAAGATCCTCGTGCCGGTGCTGCCCTCCGACATCGACATCCACGCCTGCGCGCGCTGCATCACCAGCCTGCTGCTGGTGGCCAAGGTCAAGCGGAGCGAGAACCGGCTGGCGATCATCGCCAATCGCGTGAGGCGCAACACCCGCATGTACCAGTCGCTGACGCGCTTCCTCGGCACGCTCGACATACCGATCGTCGCGACGCTCCGCGATTCGCAGAATTTCGTGCGCGCCGCCGAGCTGGGGCTCGGCCTGCACGAGATGAAGCATTACCAGGTCAGCGAGGACCTGGCTTCCTGGGCGTCGCTGCTGGCGTGGCTCGATGAACCGTCGGGGCGCGCCGCGCTGGCGGCAGCGGGTGCGGCGCCGGCGGTGGCCGCTCCGCCGTTATTTGCCTGAGTCGGGGTCCCAGGACGTGCGGACCTTGTCCGCCCAGCTCTTGTAGTTCGACCAGGTGTAGAGGTTGCGCGTGATCGCGGCGTGGCGACCGCGCGTGCGCTGCATGTGCTGCAGCCAGCGCGCGTAGGCTTCCGCGCCGCCTTCGGCGGCAGCCGCACCCTCGGCGTTCTTGCCGCCGTCGGGTCGGGAAGGCGAATCCGGTTTGCTCATGTGCGCTTCACCTGTGGTCTGAGCGCAGCGTACGTCCACGCGCCGGGCCGGGTGAGGAACTGGATCACATCCACGCGTGCCGGTGGCGCGCAGTGGATCGCATTGCGGCGCGCCCTGCGGCTATCCGGCCAGCCGGTAGCTCGGCCGGTAGCGGCTGCCCGGCAGCTTCATGCGCTGCTGCTGCACGAACGCGGCGAGCAGCCGGTCGAGCAGGCCCATGATGGCGGCGTCGCCATTGAGCTCGTAGGGCCCGTGGCGAGCGATCGCCTCGACGCCCTGCTTTTTCACGTTGCCGGCGACGATGCCGGAAAACGCGCGCCGCAGGTCGGCCGCCAGCTCGTGCGCCGGACGGCCACGGCGCAGGTCGAGCGCGCGCATCGACTCGTGCGTCGGCTCGAACGGTTGCTGGAGCGGTGCCGGCACCGACAGCAGCCAGTTGAAGTTGTACGAATCGTTGCGCGTGCGCCGGAATTCGCGCACCGCCTCGAAGGCCTTGACCATGTGGCGGGCGACGGCCGGCGGATCGTCCATGATGAAGGTCAATCGCGCCAGCGCCGCCGCGCCCAGCGTGCCCTCGATGAACGCCGCGAGCTGCTCGAACCAGGCGGCGCTCTCGCGCGGGCCGGTCAGCACCACCGGCAGGGGCAGATCGGCATTGGCCGGCTCGAGCAGCACGCCGAGCAGGTAGAGGATCTCCTCGGCCGTGCCGACGCCGCCCGGGAACACGACGATGCCGTGCGCCAGCCGCAGGAAGGCCTCGAGCCGCATCTCGATGTCGGGCATGATCACCAGCTGGTTGACGATCGCGTTGGGCGGCTCGGCGGCGATGATGCCGGGCTCGGTCACGCCCAGGTAACGGCCGGTGACGATGCGCTGCTTGGCGTGCGCGATCGCCGCGCCCTTCATCGGCCCCTTCATCGCGCCCGGCCCGCAACCGGTGCACACGTCGAGCGCGCGCAGGCCCAGCTCGTAGCCGACCTTCTTCGTGTACTGGTACTCGCCCTCGCCGATCGAATGTCCGCCCCAGCACACCACCAGGTTCGGGCGCGACTTGAAATCGAGCACCCGCGCGTTGCGCAGGATGTGGAACACCGCGTTGGTGATCGAGGCCGGGTCGCGCCGGTCGAGCCGCCCGCTGCCGACGATCTCGTTGGCCGTGTAGATGACGTCGCGCAGCACCGCGAACAGGTGCTCCTTGATGCCGCGGATCATCTCGCCGTCGACGAAGGCCGCGGCCGGCGCGTTGGCGATCTGCAGCTTGATGCCCCAGGCGTGGCGCACGATCTGCACCGTGAAGGCGCTGTAGCGTTCGAAGATCTCGTGCGCGTTGTCGCTCTCGCTGCCGGCGTTCAGCACCGCCAGCGCGCAGCTGCGGAACAGCGGGTACAGGCCCTGCGCGCTGGTGTCGAGGAGCTTCGCGATCTCGGCCTGCGAGAGGTTCTCCAGGCTCCCGCGCGGGCCGACGCGGGCGTCGACGGCGTCGGGGATGACGTCACGGGTGTCCATGGGGTGATGCGGCGCGGGGCGGCGCTCAGGGCATGATTTCGATCGGCATGTTGTCGTGGCTCAGCAGCCAGAACTCGACCATGTCGGCGTTGGAGAGCGCGATGCAGCCGTCGGTCCAGTCGGCCGTGGCGTAGTAGTCGGGCGGATGGCGCAGGTTGTTCGGCAGTCCGTGCACCATGATCGAGCCGCCCACCGGCCAGCGGTTGCGGCGCGCGCGCTCGATGTCCGCGGCATTCGGATACGAGACCTGGATCGACAGGAAGAAGTCGCTGTGCGCGTTGCGGCGCGTGAGCTGGTAGACGCCCTCGGGCGTGCGGAAATCGCCGGCGCGCTCCTTGCTGCCGGCCGGCTGGAGCCCCAGCGCGACCTTGTAGCTGCGCACGACGCTGTCACCCTTCATCAGGTACAGGCGCCGCTCCGATTTGCGCACCACGGCGCGATCGGCCTGCGGCAGCTCCGCCGGCACGTAGGCGCGCGTGCCGCCATCGACGTCGGCCGAAGGCATGTTGTCGGCCAGCACCGGCCCCGCCAGGGCCAGGCTGGCGGCGGCGGGCGCGACGGCGAGGGCGAAGCGGCGCAACATGGCCCGATTATAGGGATCAGGGCCCGCTCCCGCGACCGTGCAGGTGTCACAGACCCGCGACACCGGGACGCCTGCGGCTGCGCGCGACGGCCCTAGGAGGCGTCTTCGACGCGGGGCAACACGATCTGCGTGCCGGGCCGCAGGTCGTCGAAATCGACGTCCGGGTTGTACTGCTGCAGCAGCCAGATCGGCAGCGCCCCACGGCGCGTCATGCTCCACAGCGAATCGCCGCGCCGCGCCACGTACGTATCGCTCCCGGTGATGCGGTGCGAAGCGAAATACTCCGTCTGCAGCCGGCGGTGGTAGCCGACCCGGCGCTGCTCGAACTGCGCGCGCGCCACGCGCGCGAAGCTGAGCTTGAAGCGCTGGCCGATGCGCACGTTGCTGCGCCCGCGCATGCCATTGAGCGCGCGCAGGCTCGAGGCCGACACGCCGAGCCAGTCGGCGTAGTGGCCGATGGTCTCGGCGGCCACGACGACCACGCTGCCGTCGGGTTGCACGCTGTAGTCGATCGGATCGGCCGAGGCCGGCGCGGCCGCGTCGCTCAGCAGGGCCGGGCCCTGCTCCTGGGCCTCCGCGGCATTCAGGATCGGCCCGCTGTGCGCGCGCGCCTGCTCGGCCGCCGCTTCGTCGACGCGCTCGTCCTCGAGCGCCTGCGCCGCCGCCAGTTCGTCGGCGGCGCGCGCGCCGCCCGTCGCCAGCGTCAGCACCTGGCCTTCGTAGATGTGGTCGCTGTCGCGCAGCCCGTTGATGCGCATCAGCGCCTCCGGATCGACGCCGGTCTGCACCGCGATCGTGGCGAGCGTGTCGCCCTCGCGCACGATGTAGCTGGCGTTGTAGGCGCTCGCGGCGGCCGCCAGCTCGGCCGCGCTCAACACCGCGCGCGAGCGCGGCCCGCCGCCGGTCGCGGCCGCGGCCAGCGCCGCCGGGGCACGCGCCGCCGGGCTCGCCGGCGCCTTCGTCGACGGCAGCTTCGCCGCGGGCGGCGCGGCCAGCGCCACCGTCGCGGGCGGCGCCTTGCCGGCGACGGCGCGCCCGGCCGCGAGCAGCGGACCGTGCAGCGCGGACGAGAGCCGCCGGGCCAGCTCCTCCCCGCTCCAGCCCTCCAGCCCGGCCGGCAGCCGCAGGCGATAGCCGCGCGGCACCGGCTGCTGCAGGTTCCACACCGAGGCGCGCAGCGCCGGATTGAGCTCGCGCAGCACGTCGCGGCTGATCTTCAGCACGCCCTCGAGCGCATCGGCACGCGCCGGCGCCGCCAGCGCGACCTCCTGCGAGGCCTTGGCCGGCTCGCGCGTCAGCGCGCCGAAGTACTTCTCCGGGTCGCGGTCGAGCCGGAGCGCGGCCAGGAACGAGGCATAGTAGTTGCGCGAGGCGAAGCCGAAGCTGGGGCTGTGGTAGTGGCGCACGATCTGCACGATGTCGTCGCTCCCGATCTGCTCGCGCGCGCGGCGCATGCCCTCGGCGCCGTGGTTGTAGGCGGTGATCGCCAGCGGCCAGCTGCCGAGCAGCCGGTAGTTGTACGACAGCAGCTGCGCCGCCGCTTCCGTGGACCGGTATGGATCGAGGCGCTCGTCGACCGCCCGATCGATGCGCAGGTAGCGCCGGCCGGTCGAGCGGATGAACTGCCACAGGCCGGCGGCGCCCGCCTTCGACATCGCGGTCGCCTGGAACGAGGACTCGACGTGCGGGAGCGCCGCGATCTCCGGCGGCAGCCCCTGCTGCGACAGGGTCTGCGAGATGTGCGCCTCCCACTCGCCGGCGCGCCGGAGCCCCGCGCGGAAGCGGTCGGACTGGCCGAGCTGGAAGCGCACGTCGTCGGCGGCCTGCAGCAGCCGCGCCGGCGCGGCGCCCGGCCACAGGCCGCTGACGCGCCGCTCCTCGTCGGTCTGCGGCGCCGCGCCGCTGCCCAGGCGCCGCAGGATCGACTGGTAATGCTCGCGCGCATCGGCAACCTGCCGCTCGCGCTCGCGCGGCGGGAGCGTCGGATCGAAATGCAGCGTCTGGTACACGACCGACAGGTCGCGCTGGTCGTGGATGAAGCCCTCGTTGGTCGATATCTCGCTGTAGACCCGCATCCAGAAGCGGATGTCGGGCTCCAGCTCCGGCGGTTCGGGAATGTCGGGCGCCGCCCGCAGCGCGAACGCCGGCAACAGCAGCAGGCACAGGATCCAGGTCTTCATCGGGATGCGATTATCACAGACGCGGGCGCCCCGCACCGGTGCGCGGTCGCAGAATTTCGCGGCCAAAAAAACGGGAAGCGGCACGGGGCGCGCTTCCCGTCAAGTGCGGCGCCGGGCGGCGCCGCATGATCAGCCGGTTGGTCGAGCGGAGCTGATCAGCCGCATTTCGAATCGCCGCAGTTCAGGCAGGTCTGGCAGCCATCGAGCATGACGACCGCCGCCGTGCTGCACTTGCCGCACAGCTGCGCGCCGTCCGGGAAATGCGACTTGGCGAACGCGTCCTGCTGCTTCTTGCGCGCCTCGTACTCGGCGCGCTTCTCGTCGACGAACTTTTTCTGCTGCGGGTCGAGCCCCGGCTTGGGCAGCAGGCCGATCGACTGCAGGTGCCGCTCGATGACGTAGCCGAGCTCGGCGATGATCGAGGGCATGAACTTGCCGCCCGGCTGCCAGTAGCCGCCGCGCGGGTCGAACACCGCCTTGAGCTCATCGACCATGAAGGTGACGTCGCCGCCCTTGCGGAACACCGCCGAGATGATGCGCGTGAGGGCCACGATCCACTGGAAATGATCGAGGTTCTTCGAGTTGATGAAGATCTCGAACGGCTGGCGCCGCTCGTGGTCGGTGTCTTCGTTGAGCAGGATGTCGTTGATCGTGACGTACATCGCGTGGTCGGTGACCGGCGTCTTGATCTTGTAGGTCGAGCCGATCAGCATCTCGGGCCGCTCGATCTTCTCGTGCAGCTGCACGACCTTCGAGCGATGGCCGTCGCGGTGCGTGCTCATGTCGGCTTCGGGGGCCGCCTTGGCCGCGGCGGCCGCGTCATCCGGCTTGCGGACGCGGAACTTCACGATGCGTTTGTTGATTTGCGTGGTCATGGCGGTCTAGAGCTTCCCGTAATAGCCTTCTTTCAGCGCATCGAACAGGTTGGCGGCGGTGTCGTGGTGCTCGCCGTCGTAGTCGATGGGTTCATCGCCGCGCACTTCCACTTCGGTGCCGTCCTCGAGCGTGAACACGTAGACCGTGTTCTTCAGGTCTTCGGGCTTCACCAGCACGCCCGAGTGCGCCTCGGGGTTGAAGCGGAACGTCGTGCAGCCCTTCAGGCCCTGCTCGTGGGCGTACAGGTAGATGTCCTTGAACTGCTCGTAGGGGAAATCGGTCGGGATGTTCGCGGTCTTCGAGATCGAGGAGTCGATCCACTTCTGCGAGGCGGCCTGGATGTCGACGTGCTGGCGGGGCGAGACGTCGTCGGTGGTCGTGAAGTAGTCGGGCAGCGCCTCGGCGGCGTTGCTCGAACCGGGCATGGCCCGCTGGTTCACCAGCTCGCGGTAGGCCAGCAGCTCGAACGAGAACACGTCGATCTTTTCCTTGCTCTTGCGGCCGCCGCGGATCACGTTGCGGAAATAATGGTGCGCGAACGTCGGCTCGATGCCGTTGCTGGCGTTGTTGGCGAGCGACAGCGAGATCGTGCCGGTCGGCGCGATCGACGAATGGTGCGTGAAGCGCGCGCCGACCTGCGCGAGCTGCTCGACCAGCTGCGGCGCGACTGCGGCGATGCGCTGCATGTAGCGGCTGTAGCGCGCGTGCAGCAGCCGGCCGGGGATCTTGGCTCCCGGCTTCCAGCCGTCGCGCTCCATCTCCGGGCGCTTGCGCAGCATCTCCTGCGTGACGGTGAATTCCTCGTTCATGATCGGCGCCGGGCCCTTCTCGCGCGCCAGCTCCAGGCCCGCCTCCCAGCCCGCCAGCGCCATCTCGCGCGACACGTCCTCGGTGAACCGGACCGACTCGGGCGAGCCGTATTTCATGCCCAGCAGCGTGATCGTCGAGCCGAGCCCCAGGAACCCCATGCCGTGGCGGCGCTTGCGCATGATTTCATCGCGCTGCGGCGCCAGCGGCAGCCCGTTGATCTCGACCACGTTGTCGAGCGCGCGCGTGAACACGCGCACCACCTCGCGGTATTCGTCCCAGTCGAAGCGGGCCTGCTTCGTGAACGGGTCGCGCACGAAGCGCGTCAGGTTCACCGAACCCAGCAGGCAGGAGCCGTAGGGCGGGAGCGGCTGTTCGCCGCAGGGGTTGGTGGCGCGGATGTTCTCGCACCACCAGTTGTTGTTCATTTCGTTGACGCGGTCGATCAGGATGAAGCCCGGCTCGGCGAAGTCGTAGGTGGAGGACATGATCACGTCCCACATGCGCCGCGCCGGCAGCTTCTTGTAGACGCGGCAGGCGACCAGGCCGGCGGCGTTGACGACGTAGCCCTCGTGCACCGGCCATTCGCGCCACACGAATTTCTCGGGATCGTCGAGCTGCGGTCGCAGCTCGGCCTCGGCCGACTTGAATTCCGCCAGCGAGATCGGGAACGCCAGGCGCCACTCGTGGTCCTCGCGCACCGCCTGCATGAACTCGTCGGTCACCAGCAGCGACAGGTTGAACTGGCGGAGCCGTCCGTTCTCGCGCTTGGCGCGGATGAAGTCCATCGCGTCGGGGTGGCCGACGTCGAACGTGCCCATCTGCGCGCCGCGCCGCCCGCCGGCCGAGGACACCGTGAAGCACATCTTGTCGTAGATATCCATGAACGACAGCGGCCCCGAGGTGTACGCGCCGGCGCCCGAGACGTACGCGCCGCGCGGCCGCAGCGTCGAGAACTCGTAGCCGATGCCGCAACCGGCCTTCAGCGTGAGCCCCGCCTCGTGCACCTTGTCGAGGATGTCGTTCATCGAGTCGCGGATCGTGCCCGAGACGGTGCAGTTGATCGTCGAGGTGGCGGGCTTGTGCTCGAGCGCGCCGGCGTTGCTGGTCACGCGACCGGCCGGAATCGCGCCGTGCCGCAGCGCCCACAGGAAACGCTCGTACCACGATTCGCGCAGCTCCGGGCGCTCGACATCGGCGAGCGCGCGCGCCACGCGCTGGTAGGTGTCGTCCATCGAACCATCGATGGGCGTGCCATCCTTGGCGGTGAGACGGTATTTCTGGTCCCAGATGTCGAGCGAGGCTTCCTGGAAGGGAATCGCGTTGACGTCTTTGTGCTCGAGTTTCACGACGGAATTCATGCCTGAAAAAATCTCCCCTGTCAGCGTGCAACGGCCCTCGCGTCGGCTTCGAGACGGACCGGCGCCGCAGCAAGCGCCGCACTCGCCACTACAAGATATAGTTGTTTGAAGGCGCGAGACTAATCACGTGCACTGGCGCGGTCAAGATTGCCGCCAGCCGCCGACACGCCAGATTTTTCCTTTTCCATCAGACTCTTACGATAGACCGTGCCGCACCGTGCGGAAAAAAATTCGGCGCCCCGCACCCGCGGCGCGCACCGCGGCCGAATCAAGATCTGGTATGCACGCCTCGCGCACAATCCGCGCACACGGCGCGCACAGCCTATGCACAGGCAGCGCTCGCCGCACTTGAAAGGCGCGGCCTGCGGCCACACATCATGTTCCAGTACCGCAGCACTGCGGCCACAACACGGAGAGACGTGCCATGAATGTTATTCGTTATGAACCCTGGCGCCTGATGGGCCGGCTGCATCGCGAGATCGACCAGCTCTTCGGTGACGCCTTCGCAACCGAGTCCGACGGCAGCAAGGTGATCACGTGGACGCCGTCCGTCGACGTGCACGAGGAGCCCGACCGCTACACCGTGCGCGCGGACCTGCCGGGCGTCGAAGCCAAGGACATCGAGGTCACCGCCGATGACGGCGTGCTCACGATCCGCGGCACGCGCCGCATCGAGCGCCGCGAGAACCAGAAGGGCTACGAGCGGCTCGAGCGCATTGCCGGCGATTTCCTGCGCCGCTTCACGCTGCCCGAGAATGCGCGCGCCGAGGACATCAAGGCCCGGCACAACAACGGCGTGCTCGAGGTCGTGATCCCGAAGACGCCGGTGGTCGAGCCGCGTCGCGTCAGCGTCGAAGTGAACTGAAACCC
>DATKLZ010000161.1:0-13218 GCA_035542135.1 Steroidobacteraceae bacterium
GCCATCTGGCTCGGGCCGATCTTCAGGAACCGGCCGGTGCAGGGGCCACGCGGCCACGAATCCGCCGGTTACCACGGTTACTGGATCACCGATTTCACCGCGGTGGATCCGCATTTCGGCACCGCCGCCGAAATGCAGGCGCTGGTCGATGCGGTGCATGCGCGCGGCATGAAGCTCTACCTCGATATCGTGGTCAACCACACCGCCGACGTGATCCGCTACCGCGAATGCCCCGACAACGACTGCCCGTATCGCCCGCTCGCCGATTATCCGTATACGCGCCGCGGCGGCGTGAGCGGCGAGCCGATCAACGCCGGCTTTGCCGGCCACGCGGCGGAAAACCAGACTGCGGCGAACTTCGCGCGGCTCACGCGCCCCGACTTCGCCTATACGCCGTTCATCCCGGCGGGCGAGGAACACCTCAAGGTGCCCGACTGGCTGAACGATCCGATCTATTACCACAATCGCGGCAATTCGACCTTTGCCGGCGAGAGCTCGACGCTCGGCGATTTCGGCGGCCTCGATGACGTGATGACGGAGAACCCGCGCGTCGTGCAGGGCTTCATCGACATCTACTCCGACTGGATCGACCGCTTCGGGATCGATGGCTTCCGCATCGACACCGCCAGGCACGTGAACCCGGAGTTCTGGCAGGCTTTCGTGCCCGCGATCCGCAGCCATGCCGCGGCAGCCGGCATCCCCAACTTCCACATCTTCGGCGAGGTCTCCACCAACGAGGCGGATGTCGCGTTGCTGGCGGAGCACACCCGCGTCGATCGCCTGCCCGCCGTGCTGGACTTCGCCTTCCACAACGCCGTGCGCGACTGCGTCGCAGGCAATGCCGGCACCGACCTGCTGGCGCGCGTGTTCGCCGGCGACGCGCTCTACGAGGGAGGCGCCGACGCGGCGCTGCAGTTGCCCACGTTCGTCAGCAACCACGACGACGGCCGTTTCGCGATGTTCGTGCAACGCCTGCGCCCCGGCGCCAGCGACGCCGAGACCTTGCAGCGCACGCGGCTGGCGCAGGCCATGTTGCTGACGCTGCGCGGCGTGCCGGTGATCTACTACGGCGACGAACAGGGCTTCGTCGGCCGCGGCGCCGACCAGGCCGCGCGCCAGGACATGTTCGCGAGCCAGGTGGCCTCCTACAACGAGCAGCCGCTGCTGGGCACGTCGGCGACGACGGCAACGGACAGCTACCGCCCCACGCATCCGCTCTACCGGCTGATCGCACGGCTGGCGGACCTGCGGCTCGCCAACCCTGCGCTGCGCCACGGACGGCAGGTCGTGCGTGCAGCCGGGCCGGCGCCGGGCCTGTTCGCGGTGTCGCGCTTCGACCCGCGCGATGGCCACGAGGTCCTGGTCGCGTTCAACACCTCGACGAACCCGCTGGATGCCGCGGTGCTGGTGAATGCGGCCTCCGCCCGGTTCAGCTCGTTGTACGGCCAGTGCACGGCGGCCGCCGAAGCACCCGGCAGCTATCGCGTGCACCTGGCGCCGCTCGATTTCGTGGTCTGCGCCGCGGCCGCGCCGGATTGAGCCGCGCCGCGCGCGCGGCGACTGCGCTCCCGGCACCGGCGCAGCTCAGCCCAGCGCGCTGTCGCTGCCGCCGCCGCTGGCGTGCGGCGTGGGATTGGGATTGACCTCCACCCGCACCTGCTCGCACCCGTACACGGGCCGGCCGTTCTCGAGCTGCGGCTGGTAGCGCGCCTGGCGCGCCCATTCGAGCGCGGCGACGTCGAAGGCCTGGTCGGCGGACGACTGGGCGATGCGCAGGTTCGAGAGCGCGCCGTCCGGGGCGACGCACACCTCGACGATCGCGAATTCGCCGCGCGCCGAGCGCGGCACGCGCGCCGCGATGAAGGTGGTCGTCACCTGCACGGGCCGGATCACCACCGGCGCCGGCGCGACCGGTGGCGGGCGCGTGGCGCACCCGCTGCATGCCAGCACGGCGGGCAAAGCCCAGGTCCAATGCTTCATGTTCCGCCTTCTACACCCCCGGCGGCCTGCGATGCAATTGCGCGAGGTAGACCGCCACCAGCGCGGCAGGCAGCAGCGGCGCCGTCAGGGCCGCGCTGGTGCCCAGCGCCAGCAGCGCGACCTGTTGCGCCGGCACGGCAGCGGCTCCCGCGAGCACGGCGAGCGTCATGGCCATGGCATTGCAGGCCAGCGGGATCGACACCGCCGCCACGGTGACGACCGCCGTGAGCGTCGTGGCCGACCACCAGGCATGCCGCATCAGGGTCCAGCTGCGGGCAAACGACAGCGTGGGTCCGGTGCGCTCGGCGATCATCACGACCGGCCAGAGCTGCCACATGCCCCACAGCAATGCGCCGGGCACGAAGAACAACAGCGTGCCGAGCGTCGTCAGCGCCATGTAGACGGCCGCGGCCGCCAGCGCCGCGGGGAACGAGCGCAGCGCGCGCGCGCAGGCGCCGTGCAGGCTGATCGGCGCCCCGACCGCGACCGCATGGATGATCGCGATGAGCATGCAGAACAGCAGCGTCGACGCGCAGCAGGCAGCGATGACGACGCGCCAGAATGGCGGCGCCGATACCAGCGCTTGGGCCTGCGTCACGAGCGCGAAGAGGTCGTCCGCCGCGGCCAGGCGGTTCGCCAGCCATCCGAGCAGCGCCGCCCACAACAGCGCCAGCAGCGCCGCCGGCACCCAGGCATGGCGGAGCGAGGCGCGGTACAACCGCCACGTTCCTTCGAAATCGCCGCCGACCGCCGCATGCGGCACGGGTGCTTCAGGCATGGGCATCCCCGGACAGCGCGCGCTGCAACTGCGCGGCGTCGATCTCACGCTCCCACCGCGCGACGACGATCGCCGCGACCGCATTGCCGATGAAATTGGTCAGCGAGCGGCATTCGCTCATGAATCGGTCGACGCCCTGGATCAGCACCAGCCCGGCGATCGGCACCGCGGGCACGACGGCCAGCGTCGCGGCCAGCGTGATGAAGCCCGAGCCGGTGACGCCGGCGGCGCCCTTGGAACTGATGACGGCCACCAGCAGCAGCAACAGCTGGTCTCCCAACGACAGGTGCACGTTGGTCGCCTGCGCGATGAACAGCGCCGCCAGCGTCATGTAGATGTTGGTGCCGTCGAGATTGAACGAATAGCCCGCGGGCACGACCAGGCCGACGACGGAACGCGAACAGCCGGCGCGCTCGAGCTTGTCGATCAGCAGCGGCAACGCCGCCTCGGATGAGCTCGTGCCCAGCACCAGCAGCAGCTCGTGGCGGATGTAGCGCAGCAGCCGCAGCAGCGAGAAGCCGCTGGCGCGCGCGATCGCGCCGAGCACGGCGAACACGAACACGGCGCTGGTCGCGTAGAAGCACAGCATCAATCCGGCCAGTTGCGCCAGCGCGCCGATGCCGAACTGCCCGATCGTGTACGCCATCGAACCGAGCGCACCGAGCGGCGCCGCGCGCATGACCAGGTGCACGACGCGGAACACGACCGTGCCCAGCAGGTCCACGGCACGCCGCACCGGCTGCGCCTTCTCGCCCGTCAGCGACACCGCGAATCCGACCAGGATCGATACCAGCAGCACCTGCAGGATGTCGCCGCCGACGAAGGCGCCGACCAGCGTGTCCGGTATCACGTGCAGCAGGAAATCGACCACGGTACGGCTGTGCGCCTGCTGCTGGAAACCGGCCACTGCGCCTGCATCGAGCCGGGCCGGATCGGCGTTGAACCCCGCGCCCGGATGCGCCACGTTGGCCACGGCGAGGCCGAGCAGCAGCGCCAGGCTGGACACCACGACGAAGTAGCCCAGCGCCTTGAGGCCCACGCGCCCGACCTTCTCGAGGCTGGTGACGCCGGCTATGCCGCTGGTCACCGTGCAGAAGATCACCGGCGCGATGATCATCCTCACGAGCTTGATGAAACCGTCGCCGAGCGGCTTGAGGCCCACGGCGAAGCGGGGTTCGAAATAGCCGAGTGCGATGCCGACGGCTACGGCGACGAGCACCTGCGTGTAGAGCGAGGCGTACCACGGTGCCGGGGTCCGCGGCGATCCGTTCGATGGTCCGGTCATGGCGCAAAGATAGGCGCAAACGCAGGCTGGCTGCTAGCATCTCCCGCCGCGCCCCTGTCCCGCTGGAGTCGTTCGGCATGCCCAAGGCCTGTTCCAGATGGCTAGCACCCGCCGGGTCCTGGTTGTTGCTGGCCGGCGTGGCACAGGGGGCCGCGTCAGCGGCGCCGCAACCGGCCACGGCGGCGAAGGCGAGCGCGGGCATGGCGGACATCCTCGCCGCCGCGCCGGCCTCGGCCTGGCGCGCGCTCGCCGATGAGCACACGCTGTACATGGAGCTGCCCGCCGGGCGGGTGATCATCGAGCTCGAGCCGGCGCTGGCGCCGCGCACCGTTGCCAACATCGAGGCGCTGGCGCGCATGCACTACTACGACGGCCTCGCCGTGCTGCGCGTGCAGGACAACTACGTCGCGCAGTGGGGCGACCCGGACGGCACCCGCGCATTGCCGGCCGACCTGCAGAAGCTGGCGCCCGAGTTCGCCGTGCCGCAGGGCGCGACGCGCTTCACGCCGCTGCGCGATCGCGACGGCTATGCGCCGCAGGCCGGCTTCGTCGACGGCTTTCCGGCCGCGCGCGACCCGGCCGCCGGCCTGGCCTGGCTCACGCATTGCTACGGCGCCGTCGGCGTCGGCCGCGACACCGATCCGGCCAGCGGCAATGGCAGCGAGCTGTACGCGGTCATCGGCAACGCGCCGCGCCATCTCGATCGCAATGTCACCGTGGTCGGACGCGTGCGCCAGGGCATCGAGCTGCTGTCCAGCCTGCCGCGCGGCACGGCCGAACTGGGTTTCTACGCCACGGCCGCGGAACGCACCCCGATCAGATCGATACGGCTGGCGAGCGAACTGCCGGTGGCCGAGCGCACGCGGCTCGAGGTGCTGCGCACCGACACGCCGACCTTCACCGCGCTCGTCGAGTCGCGTCGCAACCGCCACGACGACTGGTTCGTGCGGCCGGCCGGGCATATCGAGCTGTGCAATGTGCCGTTGCCCGTGCGATCGGCCGATGTCCCGCGCTGATGGACGTCCGGTGGCCCTTCAAGCGCGCCGAGGCGCGGCAACCGGGAGAGCAGCAACGGCTGCTGCTCGGCGTCTGCCTCGCATCGCTGGCCGTGATCGGCGCCAGCCTGGGCGTCGCCGCGCGCGTCTTCGAACACGGCTTCAACGCCATTGATGCCGGCGCCGCGGCGCAGAAGGCGCGCCAGGTCGAACGCCTGTTCGCCCTCGACCTGGCGCAGCTGCAGGCGAACGTCCGGGACTATGCCGCCTGGGAGGATGCCGCGACATTCATCGCCAGGCGCGATCGCCGGTTCCTGAGCTCGAATTTCACGCCTGATGCGCTCGCTGGCATGCGCGTCGACCTCGTGTGGATCGTCGACCGCGACGGCCACGAACTGTACTCGGGCTTGCTGGACCGCGGCAGCGGCCGGATCTCCAGCCCGGCGCCGCCCGAGCTGCTGCAACCGTTCAGGCGCGCGCTGCCCGTGGCGGGCGGGCCGTCCGCGCCGGCGCCGGCGGACCGCCTGGTGCGTACCGGCAATGGGCTCGCGGTCTACGCCGCGCAGGAGATCACGGCGGGCGACCACGGCCCGGGCACCGGCACCTACATGCTGTTCGCCCGTTTCCTGGGCAGGGCCGAAGTCGCGCGCGCGGGCGCCGCGCTCGACATGCCGCTGGAGCTGATCGACTTGCCCGCGACGTTGACGCCGGCGTTCCTCGCAACGCTGCCGCCCGCGGTGCGCGCATGGATCGCTGCGCCGCAGGCCGCGCCGACGCTGGTGCGCATCGCCTCGGACGGCTCGATGGCCGGTTATGTGCTGGCGCGCGACCTCGATGGCAGGCCGGCGGCATTGCTGGCCACGAGCGTGCCGCGCGACGTGCATGCGCTGGGCACGCGGACCACGCGCGCGATGCTCGGCGGCATCGCGCTGCTGCTGCTTGCGGCCGGCGGCTACGCGCTGTGGCTGGCGCATCGCCTGCGGCTGAACCTGGCGGCGCAGCGCGATTCCGAGCGCCGCTACGCCAGCATCGCCGCGCAGGTGCACGAGGCGATCATGCTGGTGGACGCGGAAACGGGCCGGATCGTCGAAGGCAATGCCTCGCTGCTGCGCTCGTTGGGGGTGACGAGCGACGAGCTGCAGAAGCTGACCGTCTACGACGTGTATGCCGACCTGGTGCCCGAGCAGCTCGAGCGAGCGCGCACCGGGGCGCCCCGCCGCCTCGTGTGCTCCTCGCGCATGCAATGCACGCCGGACAGCTCGACGGACGCCGAGGTGTCGATCTCCGTGATCGAGAGCGGTGGACAGGCGCTGCTGTGCCTGGTGGGCCGCGACATCACGCATCGCCGCGAGGCCGAACAGCAGCAACGCTCCAACAACCGCAAGCTCTCGTACATGGCGCAGCACGATCCGCTCACCGGGCTGCCAAACCGCCTGTACCTGCGCGCGCGCCTGCCACGGGCGCTGCGCTTCGCGGCCGCCACCGATCGCACGATGGCGGTGATCTACATGGACATCGACCACTTCAAGAAGGTCAACGATTCGCGCGGCCACGGCACCGGCGACCACCTGCTGCAGACGGTCGCGCGGCGGCTGCGCGCCGCGGTCGGCAAGCAGGACCTGGTCACGCGCATGAGTGGCGACGAATTCGTCATCGTGGTCGTCTCGCTCCGCGATGCCGGCGCGGTCGAGCTGATCGCCGAGCGCATCCAGTCGGCGGTGCAGGCGCCGATCGCGATCGGCGAGGCGGTGCTGAACGTATCCGCGAGCATGGGTATCGCGCTGTTCCCGCACCACGGCCTCGACATGGAATCGCTCCTGAAGCATGCCGACATCGCGCTCTACCAGGCCAAGGAGGCGGGCCGCCGCTGCCACCGCCTGTTCTCGCAGGACATGCTGGTGCGCGTCAGCGAGAGCGTCGCGCTCGAACAGGCGCTGCGCCGGGCCGTCGGCACCGACCAGCTCAGCATGGTCTACCAGCCGATCGTCGACCTGCGCAGCGGGCGCATCGCCTCGCTCGAGGCGCTGATGCGCTGGCGCCATCCGGATCTCGGCGCGATCCCGCCCGCGCAGTTCATCCCGGTCGCCGACGCCTGCGGCCTCACCGAGCCGATCGGCCTGCACGCGCTGCGCGAGGTGCTCGCGCAACTGCGCGCCTGGCTCGACTCGGGCCTGCCGGTCGTGCCGATCGCGGTGAACATCTCGCCGGTGCAGTTCGAGAGCGCGGGATTCTGCGAACTGGTCACCGCGCTGGCCGCCGAATACGGCGTCGAGCCGCACTGGCTGCGCTTCGAGATCACCGAGACCGCGCTGCTCAAGGATCCGCGGGCGCTGGCCGCGCGGCTGCAATCGCTGCGCAACTTCGGCTCGCAGCTGCTGATCGATGACTTCGGCACCGGCTACTCAGGCCTGAGCTACCTGGCGCACCTGCCGGTCGACGCGATCAAGATCGACCGCAGCTTCGTCAGCGACATCGGCCGCGTCGATGCGCGCGCCTCGATCGTCGGCGCGGTCATCGACATGGCGAAGAAGCTCGGCATGGCGACGATCGCCGAGGGCGTCGAGAACGCCGCGCAGGCCGCCGCGCTGCGCGCGCTGGGATGCGGCTTCGCGCAGGGCTTCCATTTCAGCAAGCCGGTCAGCGCCAGCCACTGCCGCACGCTGTTCGACCAGCTCGGCTGGGAGCAACCCGACAAATCCGGCCTGATGGCGCGCGTGCTCAAGTCCAGCTGAGGCCCGTCGGTCTGCTATGCTCCCGCGTCCTCGCCACGTGGGATGTTCCGGCATGGGCCGCATTTTCGAAGTCCGCAAGCATGCGATGTTCGCGCGCTGGAACCGCATGGCCAAGCAGTTCGCGCGCATCTCGAAGGACATCGCGATGACGGTGAAGGCCGGCGGCGCGGATCCCGCCTCCAACCCGGCGTTGCGGCGCGTGATCCAGAATGCCCGCGCGGTCAACATGCCCAAGGACAAGGTCGAGGCCGCGATCAAGCGCGCCTCCGGGCGCGACGCGGCCAACTACCACGAGGCGATCTACGAAGGCTACGCGCCGCACGGCATCGCGCTGCTGGTCGAGACCGCGACCGACAACCCGACGCGCACCGTGGCGCACGTGCGCAATATCTTCGCCAAGCACGGCGGCAACCTCGGCACCACCGGCAGCGTGGCGTTCCAGTTCCGCAAGATGGGCGTGTTCCGCCTCGACCCCGCCGGCATCGACCAGGATGCGCTCGAGCTCGACATGATCGACCACGGGCTGCAGGAAATGGGCGAGAGCAGCGGCGAGAAAGGCGAGCCGCAGCTGGTGCTGCGCTGCGAGTTCGCGGACTTCGGCCGGCTGCAGGAGGCGCTCGAGGCGCGTGGCATCACGCCGCTGTCGGCCGAGCACGAGTACATCTGCACGGCGCCGACCGAGCTGCCCGAGGCGCAGGCCGCCGAGGCGCTGGAACTCATCGACCTGCTCGAACAGGACGATGACGTGCAGCGGGTGTTCCACACGCTGGCCTGAAGCCGCGGCGCCGGGCGGGCGCGGCGCGCCCGGCCGGCCTGCTCAGCGGTCGATGCGCGTCGACAGCACGATCGAAGACACGGTGCGGTCGATGCCGTCGAGCGAACCGATCTGGTCGAGCAGCCGGTCCATCTCCGCGACCGTCTCCGTGCTCACGATGGCGATGCAGTCGTGCTGGCCGCTCACCGCATAGAGCTTGCGCACTTCCGGGAGCCGGCGCAGCGCTGCTTCGGCCCGCGCCTGGAGCTTGGGCACGACCGTGATCATCACGTGTGCCTGGATCTGCGTGCGTTCGGTGTCCGGCCCCATGCGCACGGTGAAGCCGGTGATGACCTGGCGGGCGCGCAGGCGCTCGATGCGGCTGTGCACCGTGGTGCGCGACAGCCCGAGGCGGCGGCCCAGCTGCGCGGTGGAGGCGCGACCGTCCTCGCGCAGCAGGGCGAGGATCTCGCGGTCAGTCGAGTCAATCGTCATATTGACTGAATTCTACGTCATTTTGACGACAATGACTCGTCATATTGGCACTTTCAGGGCTGCTTTTCGAATGGACCTTGGCGATCATAGTGGGCTAGTCGACTACAGGTGCAGCATGAAGAAAGTAGCCATCGTCGGGGCCGGCAAGATCGGCCACATGATCGCGGACCTGCTCGTCCAGAGCCGCGACTACCAGGTCGCGGTGATCGACCGGTCGCCCGAACAGCTCGCGCGCCTGAAGGCCGCCACCCCGGTCGAGTGCCTCGCCCTCGACGTCAACGATGCGCAGGCCGTGGCGCAGGCGCTGCGCGGACGCTTCGCGGTGCTGAGCGCCGCGCCCTTCCAGGTCACCGGCAAGATCGCCGAGGCCGCGGCCATGGCCGGCGTGCACTACCTCGACCTCACCGAAGACGTCGCCAACACGCGGCGCGTGCGTGCGCTGGCGGCCACCGCCGGCACGGCGTTCATCCCGCAGTGCGGGCTGGCGCCGGGCTTCATCACGATCGTCGGCTACGACCTCGCCAGGCAATTCGACCAGCTGCAGGACGTGCGGCTGCGCGTGGGCGCCCTGCCCCAGTACCCGTCCAACGCCCTGAACTACAACCTGACCTGGAGCACCGACGGGGTCATCAACGAGTACTGCGAACCCTGCGAGGAAATCGCCAACGGCGAACTCGTGCAGGCCCCGCCGCTCGAGGAGCGCGAGGAGTTCTCGCTCGATGGCGTGACCTACGAGGCGTTCAACACCTCGGGCGGGGTCGGCACGCTGTGCGAAACGCTGCGCGGCAGGGTGCGCAACCTGAATTACCGTACAATCCGCTACCCCGGGCATGCGGCGATCATGAAGGCGCTGCTGCAGGACCTGCGCTTGCGCGAGCGGCGCGACGTACTCAAGGATATCCTCGAGCACTCGCTCCCCACGACGCTGCAGGACGTGGTGATCGTGTTCGTGACGGTCACCGGCATGAAGAAGGGACGCCTCGTGCAGGAAACCTACGCCAACAAGATCTACGGCCAGGCGCTCAACGGCGTGGAGCGCAGCGCGATCCAGCTGACGACCGCCGCCGGCATCTGCGCCGTGCTCGACATGCTCTCGGACCAGCGGCTGCCGCAGCAGGGCTTCATCCGCCAGGAGGACGTGCCGCTCAAGGACTTCCTCGCCAACCGCTTCGGCCGCATCTATGCGATGCGGCCTAGCCAAGCGCTGGGCATGACCGGAACATGAGTTTTCGCGCCATCATGCAGGAGGCGGGCGTGCCGCCGGCCACCGTGCCGATCGCTGGCGGCTTGCAGGCGCACACGCCGGTCGACGGCTCGGCGCTCTCGTACGTGCCCATCGACGGCGCCGAGGTGATCGCGGCGCGCATCGCCGCCGCGCAGGAAGCCTTCCTCGTCTGGCGCGCGGTGCCGGCGCCGGTGCGCGGCGAACTGATCCGCCGATTCGCGCGCCGCGTGCGCCGCGACAAGCAGGCGCTCGGCAAGCTGATCTCGCTCGAGTCCGGAAAGATCCTCAGCGAAGGACTCGGCGAAGTGCAGGAAGTCATCGACATCTGCGATTTCGCCGTCGGCCTGTCACGCCAGCTCTACGGCCTGACCATCGCCTCGGAGCGCCCGGGCCATCACCTGCTGGAGCGCTGGCACCCGCTCGGTCCGGTGGGCGTGATCACCGCATTCAACTTCCCGATGGCGGTGTGGGCCTGGAACGCGGCGCTGGCGCTCGTGTGCGGCGATACGGTCATCTGGAAGCCTTCGGAAAAGACCCCGCTGTGCGCGCTGGCGCTGCATCGCATCCTCGGCGAGGTGATCGGCGATTTCGCGCCCGCGCACCCGGCCATCTCGCAGCTCGTGATCGGCCGGCGCGAGGCCGGCGAACAGATCGCCGACAGCACCATGATCCCGCTGGTGAGCGCGACCGGCAGCACGGCGATGGGCCGGGCGCTGGGGCCGCGTGTCGCCGCGCGCTTCGGCCGCTCGCTGCTCGAGCTCGGCGGCAACAATGCCGCGATCGTGACGCCCTCGGCCGACCTCGCCTTGAGCCTGCGCGCGATCGTGTTCGCGGCCGCCGGCACCGCAGGCCAGCGCTGCACGACGCTGCGACGCCTGATCGTGCACCGCAGCCTGGTTGCACAGCTCAAGGGCATGCTGCGCAAGGCCTACGCCAGCCTCCCGGTTGGCTCGCCGCTCGAGCGCGAGACGCTGGTCGGACCGCTCATCGACGCCGGCGCATTCGTGCGCATGCAGTCGGCGCTGGCCGCGGCGCGCCAGGCCGGCGCGACCGTGGTCGGCGGCGAGCGCGTGCTGCCGCCCGGGCTCGAAGGTGGCTACTACGTGCGGCCGGCGCTGGTCGAGACGGAAACCCAGTTCGAGGCGATGCGCGAGGAGACCTTCGCACCGATCCTCTACGTGATTCCTTACGACACCTTCGACCAGGCGCTCGCCCTGCAAAACGAGGTGCGCCAGGGCCTGTCCTCGGCGATCTTCACGACCGACATGCGCGAGGCGGAGACCTTCCTGTCGGCGACCGGGAGCGACTGCGGCATCGCCAACGTCAACACCGGCCCGAGCGGCGCGGAGATCGGCGGTGCCTTCGGCGGCGAGAAGGAAACCGGCGGCGGGCGCGAATCCGGGAGCGATGCCTGGAAGACCTACATGCGCCGCCAGACGCAGACCGTCAACTACTCCTCCGCCATGCCGCTCGCGCAGGGCGTGCAGTTCCCGGTCGAATGAACGCGCTCGACCTGTTCGACCTGCGCGGCAGCCTGACCGAGGAGGAGCAACTCGTGCAGGACAGCGTCGCGCGGCTGGTCGACACGCGCGTGCTGCCGATCATCGCCGATTGCTTCGAGCAGCACCGCTTCCCGCGCGAACTGGTGCCGGAACTCGCCGCGCTTGGCTTACTCGGCGCGAGCCTCGAGGGTTACGGCTGCGCCGGCCTCGATTCGATCGCCAGCGGGCTGATCTGCCAGGAGCTCGAGCGCGGCGATTCGGCGCTGCGCAGCTTCGTGTCGGTGCAGTCCTCGCTGGTGATGTACCCGATTTACACCTACGGGAGCGAGGCGCAGAAGCAGCAGTACCTGCCGCGCATGGCGCGTGGCGAGCTGATCGGCTGCTTCGGCCTCACCGAACCGCACGGTGGTTCCGATCCGGCCAACATGAAGACGCGCGCCCGGCGCAGTGGCGGCGACTGGATCATCAGCGGCTCGAAGATGTGGATCACCAACGGCGCGATCGCGGATGCCTGCGTGTGCTGGGCAGACACCGAGGATGGCGTGCGCGGCTTCATCATCGACAAGGGCACGCCGGGATTCACCGCCACGGAGATCGGGCACAAGTTTTCGCTCCGCGCCTCCAACACCGGCGCGCTGTTCTTCGATGAGGTGCGCGTGCCGGAATCGCAGCGCTTGCCCGGCGCCGCGGGGCTGAAGGGTCCGCTCTCCTGCCTGACGCAGGCGCGCTACGGCATCGCCTGGGGCGTCATCGGCGCGGCGCAGGCCTGCCTCGCGCAGCTCATCGAATACACCGCGAGCCGCGAACTGTTCGGGCGGCCGCTGGCGCAGAACCAGGCGATCCAGGTGCGCCTCGCCGAGATGGCGCGCGGCATCACCGCTGCGCAGATGCTCGCGCTGCAGCTCGGACGCCTCAAGGACCGCGGCGCGCTCGAACCCGTGCAGGTCTCGCTCGCGAAGTGGAACAACTGCCGCATGGCGCTCGATGTCGCGCGCGACTGCCGCGACATGCTCGGCGCCGCCGGCATCAGCGCGGAGTACGCACCGATCCGCCACATGCTCAACCTCGAGAGCGTGATCACCTACGAAGGCACCGAGACGGTGCACCAGCTCGCCGTGGGCCGTGCGTTGACGGGACGCAGCGCGTTTTAGTCACCTGCCAGTGCGGCGGCCTGGCGGTCGGCAACATGGTCGGGCACGCTCCAGCGGCCGGCTCTGGAATCGCCGGCCGCTGGCGAACCTCGCCCTCGCGGCCGCGACGGCTTGTCGTAACAACGCGGATTGGATCGACCACTGCGTCGCGGCTGCGCTTCGGGCTTCGGTGCCCTCCAACATGTTGCCGACCACCAGGCCGCGCACTCCCACCTGACTCCAAGGCGTTGTACGCAATGCCAAGGTATCGCATGATCGCGCGTAACCGGACAGGCGGGGTGCACTCATGAATGCGCAGTTGGGCAAGCGGCGGCGGTGGCC
>DATKLZ010000162.1:0-10648 GCA_035542135.1 Steroidobacteraceae bacterium
CGCCCGCGCGCCGCGGCGATGGCCTCGCGCACGCGGCCGGGAATCTGGTCGGGAACATTGTGCAGCTCGGGCGGCAGGCACTGCACGTCGAGCGCCTGCCAGTCGTTGAGGCGGCGGAGCGCCGCGATCTCGTGCGCGAGCGCGCCGCAGGCGATGACCAGCGCGCCGGATCGCGTAGCGTCCACGCCCTGGTGCTCCCCGGGGTTCAGTGCGCCCGCGCGGCGTTGCGGCGTGCGAGCAGCAGCGACTTGGCGGTCTCCACGGCAATCGCCGCATCGCGGCAATAGGCATCGGCGCCAACCGCCTTGCCGAATTCCTCGTTCAGCGGCGCGCCGCCGACCAGCACGATGAAGTCGTTGCGGATCCCCTTCTCCTTCATCGTGTCGATGACGACCTTCATGTACGGCATCGTCGTCGTCAGCAGCGCGGACATGCCGAGGATGTCGGGCTTGTGCTCCTCGAGCGCCGCGAGGTACTTCTCGACCGCGTTGTTGATGCCCAGGTCGATCACCTCGAAGCCCGCGCCCTCGAGCATCATCGACACGAGGTTCTTGCCGATATCGTGGATGTCGCCCTTGACCGTGCCGATGACGACCTTGCCGATCGGCTCGACGCCGGTCTCGGCCAGCAGTGGACGCAGGATCTCCATGCCGCCCTTCATCGCGTTGGCGGCCAGCAGTACCTCGGGCACGAACAGGATGCCGTCGCGGAAATCGATGCCGACGATGCGCATGCCTTCGACCAGCGCATCGTTGAGGACCTTCTCGGCGCTCCAGCCGCGCTTGAGGAAGATGCGCGTCGCTTCCTCGACTTCCGCCTTCAGTCCGTTGTACAGGTCGTCGTGCACCTGCTCGGTCAGCTCCTCGTCGTTCAAGGAGTTAAGGTCGAATTCTGCGTTGGCGTCGGCGCTCATGATCGGTCTCCCGCAAGCTCGTCAAATGGTATGTGCAGGGTGCCGCAGGCACTGGTCGCATAGCGACTGGCGCATGCCTGATGGCGACAATGCAGGCCGGCCCGGCGCCCCGGCCCGGCTTTGACAGAAGCAGGCACTCAACCCAGGTCCTCGCGAACGGCCGCCCGGCCCTGCGTGCGGGCGGCGGTGTGCGTGTGCCGGATCTGCCGCTCGGCGCTCGGCGGGCAACCGAACTGCCGGCGATAGCACTTCGAGAAGTGCGGTGGCGACTGGAAGCCGCAGGCGGTGGTGATGTCCATGATCGGCATCGAGGTCTGCAGCAGCAGCTCGCGTGCCCGCCGCAGCCGCATCTGCAGGTAATACTTCTTCGGCACGCAGTCCAGGTGCCGCTTGAACAACCGTTCGATCTGCCGGCGCGACAGGCCGGTGGTCTTCGCGATCGCGTCGAGCGGCATCGGCTTCTCGATGTGCTCCTCCATCAGCTGCGCGACCTTGATGAGCCCGTCGTGGCTGGCGCCGAGCTGGGCCCGCAGCGGCACGAACTGCTGGTCGCGGTCATTGCGCGCCCGGTCGACGATGAACTGCTCGGCGATCAACTGCGCGACGCGCGCGCCCAGCTTGCCCTTGACGAGGTGCAGCATCAGGTCGAGTGGCGCGATGCCGCCGGAGGCGGTGTAGCGGTCGCGATCGATCGTGAACACCTGGTTGCTCAGCATGACGCGCGGGAATTCCTCGCGCAGCGCCGACAGGTTCTCCCAATGGATGGTGGCCCGATAGGTGTCGAGCAGCCCAGCGCGCGCCAGCGCATAGCCGCCGGTGCACAACGCGCCAATGCCCACGTGGCGTTCGTTGAAGCGCCGCAGGGCACGCAGCAGCGGCGCCGTGACGCCTTCGCGCACGTTGACGCCGCCGCAGACGAACAGGATCTCGACGCGGCTCAGGCTCTCCAGCGGCACGGTCGGCGCCAGCGACAAGCCGTTGCTGGCCGGCACCGGCGCGCCATCGAGGCTGGCGATCGACCAGTCGTAGGCGCGTTGGCCACTGATGCTGTTCGCCATGCGCAGCGGCTCGACCGCGTTCGACAGCGCGATCATCGAATACTGCGGCAGCGTCAGGAACGCGAAGTGACTCTTGCGCAAGACCGGGTCGGATTCCACGTCAGCACCGTCCTTGACCGGAGGGCATAAGCTGTCGGATTACGACGCCATTCTTGTCCAAAAGCGACGAAGATGCAATCATGGTGTCGCCCGGCACAAACCGTCATCATTCCGCGCAAGGAGTGCTTCCCAGGATGCCCAGCAAGAGCCCCGCAGGCGTGGAACGTGGCTGGATCGTGCCGATCGGCGGCGCCGAGAACAAGGAGAACGACCGCCACATCCTCGAGCGCTTCGTGCGCGTCTCGGGCGGGCGCGATGCGAACATCGTCGTGATCCCGACCGCCAGTCGCATGCACGAGACCGGGCCGCGCTACGAGCAGCTGTTCAAGCAACTCGGCGCTGCGCAGGTCGCATCGATGGATTTCGACACGCGGCGCGACTGCCAGGAGAATGGGCGGCTGCGCCGGCTCGAGGAAGCCACCGGCATCTTCTTCACCGGCGGCAACCAGCTGCGGCTGACGACGCTGCTCGGCGGCACGCCGGTCGCGAAGATGATCCGCGCTCGCAATGCCAACGGCGTCGCGGTCGGCGGCACGAGCGCCGGCGCCAGCATCCTCAGCGAACACATGATCGCCTTCGGCGACGAGGGCTCGGCGGTGATCTCGGGCAGCGTGCGGCTGGCGCCGGGGCTCGGGCTCACGAACCGCTTCATCATCGACCAGCATTTCCGCCAGCGCGACCGCCTGGGCCGGTTGATCACCGCCCTTGCCTACAATCCATTCGCCGTCGGCATCGGACTCGATGAAGACACCGGCGCCTTCATCGGCCCGGACGAGACCATCGAGGTCGAGGGATCGGGCGGCGTGACCGTCGTGGATGCCTCGGAGGTCACCTACTCGTCGATCAGCGAGATATCCGAAGGGCAACCGGTGTGCATGCTGGGGCTGCGCGTGCACATCCTCACGGCCGGCGCGACCTTCAACCTGCACACGCGGCAGGCGCGGGCGGCCGGACTGGCACACTCGAAAGAATAACAACAAAGGAAACGCCATCGTGCGCATTCTCGATCGATCGGTATACGTCGGGCCCTCGCTGTATGCGCACTTCCCGGTGATCCGGCTGGAGCTCGACCTCGGCGAACTCGAGGCCTGGCCCACTGGGCGCCTCGGCAGCGACTACATCGATGCGCTGGCCGCCGCGCTGCCGGGGCTCGCCGACCACGGCTGTTCTTACCGGGAACCCGGAGGCTTCTTCCGCCGGATGCGCGAGGATGAGGGCACCTGGCTGGGCCACGTGCTCGAGCACGTGGCGATCGAGCTGCAGAACATGGCGGGCGAAGCCGTCACGTTCGGGAAGACGCGCAGCGCCGGACGCCCCGGCGTCTACACCGTCGTCTACGAATACGAGCAGCGCGACGAAGGCATCGCCGCCGGTGAACTGGGGCTGCGGTTGCTGTGTTCGCTGCTGCCCGAGCCGATCCGTCCGGCCGGCACGGTGCCCGAGGGCTGGAGCTGGCCGACGGCGCGCGATGAATTCATCCGCTTCGCGCAGCGCCGCGCGCTCGGGCCCTCGACCGCCTCGCTGGTGCGCGCCGCGAAGGAGCGCGGCATCCCCTGGCTGCGCCTGAACGACCAGTCGCTGGTGCAGCTCGGGCACGGCCGCTTCCAGCAGCGCATCCAGGCCACCGTGACCGGGCGCACGCCGCACATCGCGGTCGAACTCGCCAGCGACAAGGAGGAGACGAACAAGATCCTCGCGACGCTGGGCCTGCCGGTGCCGAAGCAGGAGCTGGTGCAGAGCGAGGCGCAGGCCGTGCGCGCGGCGCACCGCATCGGCTTCCCGGTCGTGACCAAGCCGTACAACGGGAACCATGGCCGCGGCATCTCGATCCGGCTGACGACCGACGCCGAAGTCGCGCAAGGCTTCCTCGTCGCGCGCGAGCACTCGCGCTCGGTCATCGTCGAGACCTTCCTCGAGGGGGACGACCACCGGCTGCTGGTGGTCAACGGCGAGCTGGTCGCGGCCACGCGCCGCACGCCCGGGCACGTGGTCGGCGACGGCACGCACACGATTGCGCAGCTGGTGGAGATCGTCAACCAGGACCCGCGCCGCGGCGTCGGGCACGAGAAGGTGCTCACGCGCCTGGAACTCGATGCGCAGGCGCAGAAGATGATGGAGCGCGTCGGCATGACGGCCGAGTCCGTGCCCGCTGCGGGCCAGGTCGTGTACCTGCGCTCGACGGCCAATCTCTCGACCGGCGGCACGGCGACCGATGTCACCGACGTGATCCATCCGGACAACCGCGAGATGGCCGAGCGCGCGGTGCGCGCCATCGGGCTGGACGTCGGCGGCGTCGATTTCCTGTCGAAGAACATCACCGAGAGCTACCGCAAGATCGGCGGCGGCATCTGCGAGGTCAATGCCGCGCCCGGCTTCCGCATGCACGTGGCGCCGAGCGAAGGCACGCCGCGCGAGGTCGCGATTCCGGTGATCGAGATGCTGTTCCCGCCGGGCACCGCCTCGAAGGTGCCGATCGCCGCCGTCACCGGCACGAACGGCAAGACGACCAC
This sequence comes from Steroidobacteraceae bacterium, assembly GCA_035542135.1. GTDB lineage: Bacteria > Pseudomonadota > Gammaproteobacteria > Steroidobacterales > Steroidobacteraceae > FEN-1191. The sequence continues at coordinate 4,581 of DATKLZ010000162.1, forward strand.
CGCTCGCATGCTCGCGCACGTCACGAAGATGGCGGGTTTCACGCCCGGGCTGACGACCACCGATGGCGTGTACATCAACGGCCAGCGCACCGTGCAGGGAGACATGACCGGCCCCGTGTCGGCGCGCATGGTGCTCGCCGATCCGCAGATCGACATCGCCGTGCTGGAGACGGCCCGCGGCGGGCTGCTGCGTGCCGGCATGGGCGTCAACGAAGTCAATGTCGGCGCCGTGCTGAACGTGCAGGCCGATCACCTGGGCCTGAAGGGCATCGACACGCTCGAGCAGCTCGCGGAAGTGAAGCGCGTCGTGGTCGAGGTCGCCACCGACTGCGCGGTGCTCAATGCCGATGATCCGCTGGTGCTGAAGATGTCCGGCTACACCGAGGCGAAGAACATCTGCTACGTGACCGTGAATCCCCACCACACGCTGGTGCGCGAGCACATCCGCGCCGGCGGCCGCGCCTGCGCGCTCGAGGCCGGCGTGAACGGGCAGATGATCACGCTCTACGACCGCGGCAGCCACATCCCGCTGCTGTGGACGCACCTGATTCCCGCGACGCTCGAGGGCCGCGCCATGCACAACGTGCAGAATGCGATGTTCGCCGCGGCGATGGCGTTTTCGCTCGGCATCAAGCTCGATGCGATCCGCCAGGGCCTGCGCACCTTCGATTCCACGTTCTTCCAGGCCCCCGGGCGGATGAACGTGTTCAATGAACACCCGTTCAAGGTGCTGTTCGACTACGGCCATAATGCGCACGCGGTGGCTGCGATGGCGCAGCTCGCACAGCAGCTCGACGTGAGCGGGCGGCGCATCGTGGTGCTGGCCGGTCCCGGTGACCGGCGCGACGAGGACCTGGTGGCGATCGCGAACGCCGTGGCCGGGCGCTTCGACCACTACGTCTGCCGCCGCGACGACAACCTGCGCGAGCGCGCACCCGACGAAGTGCCGAGGATCATGGCCCGGGCTCTGCAGGCCGCCGGCGTTCCGGCCAGCGCGATCTCCGTGATCCCGGATGAGCAGGAAGCGATCGATGCGGCGCTGCAGATGGGTGCGCCCGGTGACCTGCTGCTGGTCTTCGCGGATGCGCTGGTGCGCTCGTGGAAGCAGATCACGAAGTTCAGGCCCGCCGGCGCCGCTCCCGCGCGCGCCACCACGCCCTACGCGGGCGGCAGCGGCGATGAACCGGCGCCCGCTGCCGTGGCCGCGACCGGCGCGGCATCGACGGCGCGCACAGCGGAGGCGCCGGCGGCTGCCGACTTCAGCCTCGAAGGCCTGATCCGCGACGAGCGCGGCATACGGATGGCGCCGGAGATCGAAGACTGAATTCCGCGCCCGCCCTGCCCTACGCCGATTCGCGCCGCCTGACCGGCGCCAATCTTTTCTTTGCGCACACCGGTGCGGTGCTCGAAGTCGTTGGCGTGCCGGCCGACGCCGCGCTCCTGGAAGGCTGGCGCCAGCGCGTCGCCCGTGCCCGCGCCCACCTCGGCTGGAGCGAAACGGCGCTGGCTGCGCGGCCGCACGCGAGCGGCGTCTCCTTGGCGCTGGCCGCGCCCTGCGACCTGTTGTTCCTCGCCACCGAGATCAACGAGTGGGCGTTGTGCGCGACGCTGCAGCAACGCGACCCGCCGACCTGGGCCGGGCTGCCCGCAGCCATGTTCGCCGCCGCGCTGGAGGATGCCGCCGATCCGGCGAACGTCGTGCCACCGGTGCTGGCCGAGGATGAGGCGCTGGCACGCTTCGAACTGCTTGCCGCGCGCGAGCAGCGTCCGGCGCTGCGTGCACTGCTCGCGGCCGGCGCCGCGCAGCGCCTGCCCCACCTGCTCGACGACGACGCCCTGACGCTGGGCGCGGGCAGCGGCGGACGCACCTGGCCGCTGGCCGGGCTGCCGCAACCTGCGGCGGTGCCGTGGAACACCCTGCACGACATCCCCACGGCCGTCGTGACCGGGTCGAACGGCAAGACGACCACGGTGAGGCTGATCGCCGCCTGCGCCCGTGCGCACGGGTGGCGCGCCGGCTACAACTGCACGGACGGCGTGTTCGTGGGCGAGGAGCCGCTCGCCAGCGGCGACTACTCGGGGCCGGCGGGCACGCGCCGGGTGATGCGCGAGCCGCGCACCGAGGCCGCCGTGCTCGAGACTGCGCGCGGCGGCATCCTGCGGCGCGGCATCGCGGTCTCGCGCGCCGATGTCGCGGTCGTCACGAACATCAGCAGCGATCATTTCGGCGAATACGGCATCGACGACCTCGCTGGCCTGGCCGATGCGAAGCTGACGGTCGCCGCCCTGCTCGATGCCGGCGGCCTGCTGGTGCTGAATGCGGACGACGCCACGCTGGGCTCCAAGGCCGGGCAGTTGCCGCAACGCCTGCGCGTGATGCCGCGGCTCGGATGGTTCGCGCTCGATGCCGACGCCGCCCCGCTGCGTACGCATCGGGAGCGCGGTGGCGCAACGGCCGGCGTCCGTGATGGCCACCTGGTCGTCGAGGGCGCCGGCCGGCAGGACGACCTCGGGCCGGTTTCCGCCCTGCCGCTCGCCATCGGCGGCAGCGCGCGCTACAACATCGCCAACCTGGCCGCCGCCGCGCTGGCCGCGCTCGCGCTCGGCATTCCCGCCCCGACGATTGCTGGCGTCTACGCCCGCTTCGGCTCGCAGCCCGGCGACAACCCCGGCCGCATGATGCGGTTCAACCTGGGCGGGGTCGAGGTGCTGATGGACTACGCGCACAACCCCGACGGGCTGCGCGGATTCCTCGGCGTCGCCACGCAGCTGCGCCGGCCCGGCTCGCGGCTGGCGGTACTGCTGGGCCACGCCGGCAACCGGCGCGACGCCGACATCGAACAGGTCTCACAGGTCGTGGCCGGCTTCCGCCCCGAACTCGTTGTCGTGAAGGAGATCGCCTCGCACCTGCGCGGGCGCGAACCCGGGGAGTTGCCGCGCCTGATCCGGGCGGCGCTGCTGCGCGCCGGGCTGCCCGCGCAGGCGATCGAGATGCGCGAGACCGAACTGGATGCGGCGCGTTGCGCGCTCGATTGGGCGCATCCCGGCGACGTGCTCGGCCTGCTCGTGCACTCCCCCGCCGGGCGCTCGGCCGTGCTGGCAATGCTCGAGTCTCGTGCGCGCGGCAGCACGAGCGGCGCCTGAGCTGATCCCCGGAGGACAGGCGTTACATGTACGGCTGTACATGTAACGCCCAAGAATGCATCAGGCCTGTGGACGTTCGCCGCGCAGGAGTTGCGCCAGCCCGGACTCATCGAGCACCGGAATGCCGAGCTCGCGCGCGCGCTTGAGCTTCGAGCCCGCGTCCGCGCCGGCCACGACGTAGCTGGTGCGCTTCGACACGGCGCTGCCGAGCTTCGCGCCGAGCGCCTGCAGCGCCTCGCCCGCCTGCTCGCGTGTCATCGCATCGAGCGTTCCGGTCAGCACGATGGTGAGCCCGTCGAGTGGCCCGGCCGCGCACGCCACCGGCGGGCCCTCGGCCCAGTGGACGCCCGACTCGCGCAGGCGCTCGATGATTGCGCGATTCGCCGGCGAGGCGAAGAACGCATGCACGTGCGCGGCGATCACCGGACCTACATCGGGCACCTCGAGGATCTGCTCGATGCTGGCCGCTCGCAGCGCGTCGAGCGTGCCGAAGTGCGCGGCCAGCGAGGCGGCGGTCGCCTCGCCGACATCGCGGATGCCCAGCGCATACAGGAAACGCGGCAGCGTCGTGTGCTTGCTGCGCTCGAGCGCCGCGAGCACGTTGGCGGCGGACTTGTCGCCCATGCGATCGAGCGCGGCGAGCGGTGCGAGCTGCAGCGCATACAGGTCGGCGGGCGTCGCGATCATGCCGCGGTCGACGAGCTGGTCGATCAGCTTCTCGCCCATGCCCTCGATGTCGAGCGCGCGCCGGCTGGCGAAGTGGCGCAAGGCCTCCTTGCGCTGGGCGCTGCAAACGAAGCCGCCCGTGCAACGCGCCGCCGCCTCGTCTTCCTCGCGCAACACCGGCGAGCCGCACACCGGACAGGCCGCGGGCAGCTCGATGCGGCGCGCACCGGGCGGCCGGCGCTCCGGGAGCGAGCGCACCAGTTCCGGGATCACATCGCCGGCGCGCCGGATCACGACGGTGTCGCCGATGCGCACGTCCTTGCGTTCGATTTCGTCCATGTTGTGCAGCGTGGCGTTCGTGACGGTCGCGCCGCCGACCTGCACCGGCTCGAGGCGCGCCACCGGCGTCAACACGCCGGTGCGGCCGACCTGGAATTCGACGTCGCGCAGCGTGGTCAGCGCTTCGTCGGCGGGGAACTTGTGCGCCAGGGCCCAGCGCGGCGCGCGGCTCACCTGGCCCAGGCGCTCCTGGTCCGCGAGCCGGTTGACCTTGTAGACCACGCCATCGATCTGGTACGCGAGCGCCTCGCGGCGCGCCGCGAGCGCGCGGTAATACGCGAGGCACCCGGCCACGCCCGTGACGACACGCGTCTCGGGGTTGGTGCGCAGCCCCCATTCGTTGAACTGCGCCAGCAGGTGCCGCTGCGTGTCGGGTGCGGCCAGGCCGCGCCACTCGCCCGCCGCGTAGAAATAGACCGCGAGCGGCCGCCGCGCGGTCACCGCCGGATCGAGCTGCCGCAGCGCCCCGGCGGCCGCATTGCGCGGATTGACGAACAGCTTCTCGCCCGCGGCCGCGGCTTCGGCGTTCAGCCGGCGGAACCCGGCGAACGGCATGTACACCTCGCCGCGCACCTCGACGATCTCCGGCGCCGGGCCGCGCAGCCGCAGCGGAATCGAGCGGATCGTCTTCGCGTTGGCGCTGACGTCCTCGCCCGTCGTGCCGTCGCCGCGCGTGGCCGCGCGCACGAACAGGCCGCGCTCGTAGCGCACCGAGATCGCCAGGCCGTCGAGCTTGGGCTCGGCGCAGTACTCCACGTCTGTGGTGGACTGCAGGCGCTCACGCACGCGACGGTCGAACTCGACGACATCGTCGTCGGCGAAACCGTTGTCGAGCGAGAGCATCGGCACGCCGTGGCGCACCTCGTCGAACTCCGGGTTGGGCGCGCCGCTGACGCGCTGCGTCGGCGAATCGGCGCTCAGCAGTTCGGGATGCGCGGCCTCGAGCCCGCGCAGTTCGAGCATCAGCCGATCGTACTCGGCATCCGGCACTTCCGGATCGTCGAGCACGTAGTAGCGGTAATCATGGCGCGCCAGCTGCTCGCGCAGCGCCGCCACCCGCGCCGCGGCCGGCTTCAATCGCCCGGCCCCGCGGCCGCGCCCGGTGGCGGCCGGTCGTTGGACGGGCCCGCCAGCGTGTCCAGCATGCGCTGGCGCCAGGCCGCGGCGTTGGCGGATTCCAGCGCGGCGCCCTGGTCGTCATTCACCCGTCCCGGCACGCGTGCGGCCAGCTCCAGCGCAACCTGCCCGAGACGCTCGAGGGCCACCTCGGGCGGCAGCGGCCCCGGCAGCACGGCAAACAGGTTCAGGCCGGCGTACCGCTGGAAATCCATGACCGCGGGATCGAGCGTGCCCGGCAGCACCAGGCTCGCGGCACTGAGGAAGACGCGGCCGCTCTCGTCGGCGAGGTGGAAGATGCCGAACTCGCCATGGCGGAAACCGCAGGCGCCCAGGGCCTGGCGCAACACCCGTCCGGCCAGGCGGTCCGTGCCGGTTGGCACGAGGCGCAGCGTCACGATGCGGCGCGCGCTCTCTTCCGGCCATTCCACGATCAGCGGCGGCGGTTCCGCGATCGGCGGAGCGATGGTGGCATGGACTTCCGCGGCGGCCGGGGGCGGTGCGACGAGCGCTGCCGCGCTGGCTGACTCGACCGGCCAGTCGATCACCGGCAAGGCGCGACGCGGTTCGCGTTCACCGACTGGAGCGGCCGCGGGCAGTGGATCGAACGAAGGCTCCGCCCGCGCCGCCCGCGCGGCGGGCGGCGGCACGGCCTGGCGGCCGCGGCGGCGTTCCCACCAGAACAACGCGGCGATGAACAGCGCCCCGGCCAGCAGCAGGATCGGCCGCAACCAGATCATGCCCTTGTCATGCCCTTGGGGCCCGGGAACCCTAGACGGCCGCGAGACGCACGGCCGCGTCCA
>DATKLZ010000163.1:0-10545 GCA_035542135.1 Steroidobacteraceae bacterium
GGCTCGCGGCCGTGGGTTCCGTCGACATGCTGGCCGCGGACGCGCCGGCCGTGATCCGCAACTGGGCCGCGCGCGGCCTCGTCGGCGTGCGCATCTTCACCGGCGGCAGCACCAAGGACTTCGACCCGAGCGAGCTCGACGATCCACGCTCCTTCCCGGCGTGGGACGTGCTCGGTGAACTGGCGCTTCCCATCTGCATCCAGACCGGGCCGATCGGATTGCCGCAGGTGACCATGCTGGCGCGAAAGTTCCCGGGCGTGAACATCATCCTCGATCACCTCGGCCGGCCGGACGTGCTCGACGGCCCGCCTTACGCCCAGGCCGCGAGCCTGTTCGCGCTCGCCGACCTGCCGAACATCTACCTGAAGCTCACGCCGCGCATCTTCGGCGACGTCACGAAGGGCAAGGCCAGCGCCGAGACGTTCTTCCCGCGCGTGGCGGGTGTCTTTGGCGCGAACCGGCTCGCCTGGGGATCGAACTTCCCGACCTCGCCGGGCACGCTGGCGGAAATCCTCGCGACGGCGCGCACCGGCCTCGCGTCGCTGGGCGAGGCCGAGCGGGAATGGATCTTCTCCGGTACCGCCCGTAGGCTGTATCCGAAGCTCGCGGGCTGAACCCGCGTGGAGCGCAACTTGAGCCCAGGGGCAATTGCAGTCGGGGAGCGCGTTCCCGGCACCGCCGCCGGCGCACGCTGGGCCGTCCTCGGCCTGCTCGCCATCGGCGTGCTGATCGCGTTCGTCGACCGCACCAGCATCTCCTCCGCGATCGCCTCGAGGGCGTTCGCGGCGCACTTCGGCATGTCGGACGTCGACCGCGGCTGGGTCAGCTCCGCGTTCTTCTGGTCCTACGGCCTGGTGCAGGTGCCGATGGGCTGGGTCGTGGACCGCTATGGCGTGAAGCTGCCCTATACGCTGTGCTTCGTGTTGTGGTGCGCCGCCACGGCCATCACCGGCTTCGTCGACACGATGTTCACGCTCATCCTGATGCGCACGATTGTCGGCGCGGCCGAGGCCGTGGTGATCCCGGCGAGCTACCGCTGGATGCGCAACCACTTCGCGGAGAGCCAGAACGGCACGGCAGTCGGCATCTTCGCGATGGGCAACAAGTTCGGGCCGGCGATCGGTGCCCCCGTCGCCGCCTGGCTCATCGCCGGCTACGACTGGCGCCTGATGTTCATCCTCACGGGCGCGGCCGGGCTCCTGTGGCTCGTGCCCTGGCTGCTGCTGGTCGACGCCGACCTGCCGAAGAAGGAGCAGATGCCCGCGATCCGGCGCCGCGCCTCTTCGGTCAGGTTCGCCAGCATCATGGCGAGCCCGGTGGTCTGGGGAGGCATGATCAGCAACTTCTGCTACGGATACTTCACCTTCTACTGCATGACGTGGATGCCGGCGTACCTGGTCGAGCAGCGCGGGCTCTCGCTCAGGCAATCCGGCCTGTACACGTTCTACAGTTTTGCCGGCATCGCGATCGTCGCTGCGCTCGCGGGGCTTGCGGCCGACCGGCTGATCGCGCGCGGCGCGAACGCCGTGACGGTGCGCAAGGCCTTCGTCGTGGCCGGGTTCACCGGCGCCTGCACCGTGCTGCTCGGCGCGCGCGCTCAGTCGCTGGAGGCGGCGCTGTTCTGGAACGTGTTCTCGCTCTCGTTCCTCGGGCTGACGACGGCCAACAACCTGGCGCTCGCGCGCCTGACGCTGATACCGGCGCCTGCCGTCGGCCTCGTCACCGGCGTCCAGCAGGTGGCGACCAGCCTCGCCGGTGGCGTCGCGGCGAGCCTGTCGGGCTGGTTGCTCAGCATCAGCGGCGGCTATGTGCTGCCGATGTATGTCATCTTCGCGTTCCTGGTCCTCGGGGCCCTGTCCACGCTCGTGCTGATGCAGCCGCGCTGGGCGCCGAAGGTCAGCACGCCGGTCAACGAGGGATAGTTCATGGCCAGGATCGTGTTCGGGATGGCGATTCCACACAGCGGCATGCTGGGGCAGAGGCCCGAGGAGTGGCTTGACAACGGCACCCGCGACCGCAACAACCCGAAGCTGTGGTATCGCGCGCGCACGTGGACATACCCGGAGCTGGAGGCGGAGCGCAAGGCCGCGTTTGCGCCGTTCCTGACGATCGAGGAACGCACCGCGCGCCAGGCGCGCAACCGCGCGGCCATCGACCAGATGAAGGCCGCCTATGACCGCGCCAACATCGACATCGCGATCATCCTCGGCAAGGACCAGAAGGAGATCTTCACCGAGATCTCCCCGTCGATCGCCATCTACAGTGGTGCCGAAGTCCACAACGGCCCGCCGCAGCGCGCCGTCTACGCGCCGGACCGCCCGGTCACCCACCCATGCCACCCGCAGCTCGCCCGCCACCTGATCGATTGGTTCGAACGCGACGGCTTCGACCTCACCGACATCTTCGCGTGGCCGCAGAATACGTGGATGAAGCCGCTGCCCGAGAAACCCATCGTGCCGCATGCCTACGGCTTCGTCTACCGGCAGGTCATGGGCGACAATCCGCCGCCGCACGTGCCGATCCTGCTCAACTGCTTCTACGAGCCCACGCAGCCCTCGATGCGCCGCTGCATCGCCTTCGGCGCGTCGCTGATGAACGCGCTGAAGGCGTGGCCGGGGGAGCAACGCGTCGCCATCATCGCCTCGGGCGGCCTCTCGCACTTCGTCTGCGACGAAGAGTTCGACCGGCGCATCATGGACATGCTGCGCCGCTACGACTTCGAAGGCCTTGCGGACATCGACGATCGCTGCTACCAGTCGGGCACCTCCGAGATCAAGCTGTACGTCTCGGTCATGATGGCGCTGCGCGATGCCGGAGCGAAGATGACGCTGGTCGACTACGTGCCGAGCTACCGCACGCCCGCCGGCACCGGCGAGGGCATGGGATTCATGTACTGGAGCACCGATACCTTATGAAAGACACGCGACTGAACGGCATCATCCGCGCGCTGGAGGCGGGCAAGCCCGCCTACGGCTGCTTCGCGAAGCTCGACAGGCTCACGGCCTCCGAGCTCGCCGATTCGCCCTACGACGGCATCGTCTACGAGATGGAGCACAACCCCTACGATGTCACCGCGCTCGGCGATGCGCTGCAGTACATGCTCAACCGCAAGGCGATCGCCGCCTCGGGTTCGATCGCGCCGGGCGTCACGCCGATCGCGCGCATCCCGTGCAACGGCGTGGAGATGAACCAGTCGTTCGCCAAGCAGGTGCTCGATCGCGGCGTGTACGGCGTCATCTGGCCCCACGTCGCGACGGTCGAGCAGGCCTACAACGCCGTGGCCGCCTGCCGCTATGCGCGCCCGCGCTCCGCGCCGCTGTACGAGCCGAAGGGCGTGCGCGGCGACGGGCCTGCGAACGCCGCGCGCTACTGGGGCCTGGACACGGCCGAGTACTACGCCAGGGCCGACGTGTGGCCGCTCGCGCCGCACGGCGAACTGATCGTGGGCCTGATGTGCGAGAGCACGCAGGCGATCGAGAACCTCGACGACATCCTCGCCAACGTGCCGGGCATCGGCTTCATCCTGATCGGCGAGGGCGACCTGAGCCAGGAACTCGGCCACCCCCGCCAGTACGAGCACCCCGTGGTCGTCGATGCGATGCGCCGCATCGCGGACACGTGCCGCAAGCATGGCGTGGTGGTCGGCAATCCGCACACCACGGCGAAGAACGTCGATCGCCTGCTGGCGGAAGGCTACCGCTTCCTGATGTCCGCGCCGTCGCGCAGCTACGGCGTCGTCGGCCGCGCGAAGGACCTGGCGGGGTACTGAGCGGCATGAACGGTGCACAAACCCTCGTCGCGACGCTCGTCGAGCGCGGCGTCGACATCTGCTTCGCCAACCCGGGCACTTCCGAGATGCATTTCCTGGCGGCGCTCGACAATCCCCGCATGCGCAGCGTGCTGTGCCTGTTCGAAGGCGTGGCGACGGGCGCCGCCGACGGCTGGTACCGGATGAAGGACACGCCGGCGTCGACGCTGCTGCACCTGGGACCCGGGCTCGCCAACGGCCTGTCGAACATCCACAACGCGAAGCGCGCCAGCAGCGGCATGGTCAACATCATCGGCGAGCACTCCACCTCTCACCTGAAGTACGACCCGCCGCTCACATCCGACATCGAGGGTCTGGCGAGGCCGCTGTGCCACTGGGTGCGGCGTGTCGACGCCGGTCCGACGATCGCGTGGGACGCCGCCGCCGCGATCGCCGCGGCTTCCTCGCACCCGGGCCAGATCGCGGCACTGATCCTGCCCGGCGACCTGTCGTGGCAGGAGACGGGGGCACAACCCGTCCTGCCGCCGCTGGTGCCGCCGCGCCGCCGCGCCCCCGACCCGGCCCGCGTCGAGCACATCGCGCGGGTGCTGCGTTCCGGCGAACCGACGCTCATCATCCTCGCCAACAAGGCCACGTCCGGGCGGGCGCTCGAACTGGCGGGCCGCGCCAGCGCGGCGACCGGGGCGCGGCTCGGGAGCCAGTTCTTCACGGCGCGCATCGAGCGCGGCGTCGGCCGCGTGCCGATCGAGCGCATTCCCTACGCGGTGGCGCAGGCGCAGGCCTTCCTCGAGAAGTTCCAGCACATCGTCACGGTCGAGACCCGCGAACCGATCGCGTTCTTCAGCTACCCCGGCAAGCCCAGCCAGATGAAGAAGGAGGGCACGCAGGTGCACTCGCTGGCCGCGGCCGACGAGGACAGCGCGCTCGCGTTCGAGATGCTGCTCGATGCGCTCGGCGCGCGGGGCACGGCGCCGATCCTGCAGAAGGCGGTGGACGCGCCCGTGCCGAAGGGCCCGCTCAATCCGCTCAGCATCGCGCATGCGCTCGCGCACGCCATTCCCGAGGGCTGCATATTCGTGGATGAATCGCTGACCACCGGCCGCGAGACGATGGGCCACACCATGGGTGCGCGCCCGCATGACCTGATCAACAACCTGGGCGGCTCGATCGGCTACGGCACGCCGGTTGCCACGGGCGCCGCGCTGGCCTGCCCCGATCGTCCGGTGGTCTGCATGGTGGGCGACGGCAGCGCCATGTACACGATCCAGTCACTGTGGACCCAGGCGCGCGAGGGCCTGAACGTCACGACGATCATCTGCGCGAACCGCAGCTACGCGATCCTGAAGGCCGAGTTCGCCAACATGGCGGCCGGCGTCCCGGGCGAACGCGCCCTGGCGATGATCGACATCGACCGCCCGCGCATCGACTGGCTCGCGATGGCGGCGAGCATGGGCGTGCCGGCCGTCGCCGTGGAGAGCGCCGAGGATCTCGTGAAGGCCCTGTCCGGCGCGGTGAAGTCGCCGGGACCGCAACTGATCGAAATGCGCCTGTAGAGTCAAGGAGTCGAGATGGCCGCCGAACCCCTGGTCCTCCGCACCAACCTCGCCGCCGCGCCGGTCACGCAGGCGATCCACGACGGCCGGGTATCCTCCGGGCTCGTGAAGCTCGACCTGTGCGGACCGGATCCCGCGCAGAACGGATTCAAGGACATGGTCCGCCGCAACCTGTACGAGGCCGGCGAGCTGGCGATCGTCACGTACCTGCAGGCGCGCATCTACGACAAGCCCTACGTGCTGCTGCCGGCGCCGGTCTCGGGGCGGTTCCAGCACCACTGCGCGGGCTTCAACCGCGAGCTCGGGCACCTCGCGCCCAAGGACATCGAGGGCAAGCGCGTCGGCGTGCGCACCTATGCGCAGACGACGGGGCTGTGGATCCGCGGCATCCTGCAGCACGAGCACGGTGTCGACCTCGACAAGGTCACGTGGATGACGGTCGGCGAAGGGCATCTCGAGGAATACCAGGATCCCCCGAACTGCGTGCGCCTGCCGAAGGGCTCCGACATCGGCCAGATGATGCTGCGCGGCGAATTGGCCGCGACGTTGCAGGGCGTCGACCTGCCGAAGGATCCGCGCGTGGAGCGGCTCGTGCCCGATCCCTTCAACGCGGCGAAGGCGTGGTACGCGCGCACCGGCGTCGTGCCGATCAACCACATCTTCGTGGTGCATCGTGACCTCTCGCGCAAGCGCCCGGATGTCGTCCGCGAGATCTTCCGCATGCTGAAGGAGAGCCGCGCGCTCACCGAAGGCGGCGTGCCCGACCCGTTCCCGCCGCTCGGCCTGGAGGCCAACCGCAAGGGCCTGCAGCTGGCGATCGACTGGGCCTTCGAGCAGAAGATCATTCCTCGCAAGCTGGCCGTGGACGAGCTGTTCGACGAGACGACGGCCGCGCTTGCCTGATCCCGCGCGCGCGCCGGACGAGTCGCCGCTGCGCTCGCCGTTCGGCAGCCGCGTGTTCAGGGAGCTGTGGACCACCAACCTGCTGTCGAACTTCGGCGGCCAGGCCCAGGTGGTCGCCGCCGGCTGGCTGATGGCGCAGATGACCGGCTCGGCCCAGTTGGTCGCGCTGGTGCAGACCGCGACCTACACGCCGATCATGCTGTTCATACTGGCCGGCGGTGCCCTGGCCGACCGCGGCAACCGCCGGCGCATGCTGCTCGTCACGCAGTCCGCGATGCTGCTGGTCGCGCTGTCGCTCGGCATCCTCACCTGGGCCGGACAGCTGCGGCCCTGGACCCTGCTGGCGCTGGTGTTCATGGGCTCGTCGTTCAACGCGTTCAGCAATCCGAGCTGGCAGGCGTCGTTGCGCGACATCCTGCCGCGCTCGCTGATCAGCCACGGCGTCGGCCTCAACAGCACGAGCGTGAACCTGGCGCGCACGCTGGGCCCTGCGCTCGGCGGCATGCTGGTCAGCATCGCGGGCGCCGCCGCGTTCCTGGCCAACGCGCTGAGCTTCACGGGTTTCCTCGTGGCGCTGTCGCGCTGGCGGAGCCGGGCGGTTGCAGCCGATGTGCGTCGCGATCCGCTGCTGCCCGCGATGCTTGCGGGCATCCGCTACGTAGCGCGGACGCCGCCGGTCAGGCGCGCGGTGATACGCGGCGGGCTGTCGGGCTTCTCGGCGAGCGCGATCTTCGCGCTGCTCGCCGTGCTGGTGAGCCAGGGGCTGCACGCCGATGCGCGCGTCTACGGCCTGCTGCTCGCCTCATGCGGCACCGGTGCGGTGCTGAGCGCCTACGCGGGCGCTTCGCTGCGCGCCGGCCTGTCACCCGACCAGGTGCTGCGCATCGCCGCGGGTGCGCTGACGATCGGCCTCGCCATCCTGGGCCTCGCGGCGCACGCCTGGGTCGCGGGCATCGGTGCCGCGCTGGGCGGCGCCGGCTGGACGCTGTCGCACTCCACGTTCAACACCACCGTGCAGCTCACGTCGGCGCCCGCGTACTGCGGCCGCGCGCTCGCGACCTACCAGACCGCGACCTTCGCGGGGATGGCGACGGGGAGCGCCGTGCTCGGCTGGGTGGCCGGCCACGTCGGGACCACGAGCGCGTTCCTGCTGGCGAGCGGCTGCCAGGCCGCGGCAGCCTTGAGCGCGCGGGCGCTGGCATTGCCGCAGCGGCCCTAGGCCGCGCGCGAACCAGCCGATCGCGTCGCGTCGCTCGCCGATTGCGCGACGCGCAGCCGCAGCAGCGCCAGGAAATCGTTGTGCAGCGCCGTGGGCAGCCAGCCCGCGCGCATCGTCACGCCGATGCTGGGCGAGGGCTTGATCGGCCCGAACGGCAGCGGCACGAGGCCGCCGCTGTCGTGGAGCAGTTCGTAGGTCGTCATCATCGTGAGCCGGTCCTTGTCGGCCAGCAGGTGCCGGATGATCGGCAGGGAGGACGTGGCGATGGGCGCCTTGGGCTTCGCCCTGCCGGAGAACAGCGCATCGAAGCAGGCGCGGCGGCTCGAGCCTTCGGCGCCGACGACCCAGTCGTAGCCCGCGAGGTTCTCGAGCGTGATGTTCGCCTTGCGCGCCAGCGGATGATTCGGGCGGCACACCACGCGGTAGGGCGTGACGGCGAGCCGCTCGTTGCGCAGGTCGTCCCCGGTCGTCTCCTGCACGATCCCGACCGTGAGGTCCACGTCGCCGGAGCGCAGGCGCTTGAGCATCTCCGCCGCGCCTTCCGTCACGATGCGCACATCCGCGGACGGGTGGGCCTGCAGGAAGCCGTCGAGCACATCGGCCAGCAACACCGTGCCGCCGAACGGCAGGGCGCCGATCACGATGCGGCTGCTCTCGGCGCCGTGCGCCATCGCGATCTCGCGGATGCCCCACTCGATCTCCTGCGTCGCGAGACGGAGCTTGCGGCCGAACTCCGCGCCTTCGGGGCTCACCATGACGCCGGCGGCGCTGCGGAAGTAGATCGTCGTTCGCAGGTGCGCCTCGAGATCGCGCGCCGCGCGCTGCAGGGACGTCTGCGTCAGGCCGAGCGCCTTCGCGGCCTTCGGGAACGTGCCGTGGTCGATGATCGCGAGGAAGCAGCGGACCTGCGGCCGGGAGATGCGGTTCACGATCGCCGCCGCCGCGTGCGCACCCGAGCAGGCGCCGAGCTCCATGACCGCCGACTCCATCTGCGAGAAGCAGCGCTGCACGCGCAGATGGAACACGCGGCCAACGGGCGTGAGGTAGCTGCCGCTGGTGCGGCGCTCGAGCAACTGCTCGCCGAGCTGGGCTTCCAGCTTGCCGAGCGCCTGCGTGACCGCCGGTTGGGACAGGTTGCATTCGTCCGATCCGCGCCGGACGCTCGAGAGGCGACCGACACTCTCGAACAGCCGCAGCTGCCGGAAGCTGATGGCCGCCGCCCGCTCCTTCAGGTGCTCGGTATTCATTTGACGACCCCCGTGGCTGGTTTGTACCAGAAATCTATCGCTTTGCGAAGTTGTGGAAGCGCCCTTGTGGTGCGTTTTCTCCGGCATCCGGTCGCATCAGTGCTTTTCGAGGGGTCATAAGACCGCCGGGAAACTTATTGGCGTCGAAGGGCCGGCGACCGAACGGCCGATAGGATTGTCGGCAGCGCCGACAGGTTTGAGTGTCATGGCCCCGATTCAACATCAAAATCAATTGGGCACGCGTCTTATTCAATCATTGGAAACCCGACCCGTTCGATAGCATCAGGGCCAGACGACAATTCGTGCGTCTGGGGGGGAACCAATGAGAAGTCTGAATGTCCTGCTGCCGGTAGCCGGCAGCGCACTATTGCTGGCGTGCGGCGCGGCGCGTCTTGCTGCCGCGGCGGATGCAGCGGGCGCGGCGTCCGGAGCGCTCGAAGAAGTCATCGTCACGGCGCAGAAGGTCAGCGAGGACGTGACCAAGACGCCCGTCGCGATCAGCGTGTTCAGCGGCGCCCAGCTCGAGTCGCAGGGCGTCTCCGACATCAACCAGCTCCAGAACATCGCTCCCAACGTCAACATCGGCTCGGTGGGGCGCGGCCCCTACATCAACATCCGCGGCGTCTACTCGAGCGACATCACGAGCAAGGGCGAGCAGGCCGTTTCATTCAATGCGGACGGCATTCCGATCGGGCGGCCGCAGATCATGGCCATCTCCTTCCTCGACATCGATCGCGTCGAGGTCCTGCGCGGCCCGCAAGGCACGCTCTATGGCAAGAGCAGCACCGCCGGAGCCATCAACGTGATCTCGGCCAAGCCGAACACCGACAGCTTTGGCGCCTCGGCCTCGGTCACCTACGGCAGCTACGACACGCGGCGCACCGAAGCGATGGTGAACGTACCGGTGAGCGACAGCTTCGCGCTGCGCCTGGCCGCCGGGAGCAACAATCGCGACGGCTACATCACGCCAGTCCTGCATGATCCGCTGGAGAACGGCAACACGGCCGTTGGTCCCGGGCTGAATGCCGAGGACAACGTCAATGCCCGCCTGTCCGGCCTGCTGAAGTTTGGCGGCGACAATTCGCTCCTGCTGCAGGCGGCCGTCGGGCACATCGGCGGAACAGGCGAACAGTCGGGCTCCGTGCTGTACAGCCGGCTCACGTCGATGAGCACCAGCGAGGCCCTCAAGGTCTACTACAACCCCTACGACAGCCTGGGTGTCGACGACCACTATGGCAGCTTCCATGCCCAGCTCGACATCAACCTGGGCGCGGTGCGCCTGGCCTACAACGGCGGCTACCTGAAGTTCACGACCAACGACAATCCCAACCCGGCAACCTGCGACCCGGCGGCCGGCGGATGCAACAACAGCTACAGTTGGACGAACTACGTCTCGAACAACACCTACGACACGCACGAACTGCGCATTTCCAATGCCAGCCCCGGGCGGTTCGAGTACGTGGCCGGCCTGAACTACATCCGGGAACTGTCGGACGAGCACGACGCCAACTGGAACAACCAGGCCTTCGCGGGCCCCAACCAGACGCCGAACTACGGCGCGGGCTTTGCGGATTGTCCGGCCGCGCCAAATTCCCTGTACTGGTGCAACAGCCCCAATCCCTACATCATCGGGCCCAACCTGCACGAGGCGAAAGGCGTCTTCGGGCAGGCGAATTTCCACCTGACCGATACCTTCAAGCTGATCACCGGTCTCCGTTACTCGAGCGACAAGATGTACCGGCACGCGACCATTGCGGTCGGGCCGCCGAACCCCCCGGTGGGCCACACCGTCGGTGGGCTCAACTACTACACGGACATCAACGGCAATCCGTGCTACCCGGGCGATCCGTGTGT
>DATKLZ010000164.1:0-28128 GCA_035542135.1 Steroidobacteraceae bacterium
GGTCTTGGCGGCCCAGAGTGCTGGATTCATGGCTTGCCTTCCTGTCGTGGGTTAACTGGTCTGGAGGAGCTTCGCGCTCGTGGCGGCGGTTTCTTCGGCCGTGTGGATGGCCTTGACCTGCAGGTCGTAGTTGCGCGCCAGTTCGATCATGTTGGTCATGGTCTCGGCGATGTTGACGTTGCTCGACTCGAGCGTGCCGCTGACCACGCGCACGCTGGCGTCCGCACTGGCCGGCGCGCCGGAGGACAGCCGGAACAAGCCGTCGGCCCCGCGCACCATGTCGCCCGCCGGCGGATTGACGAGCTTGAGCCGCCCGACCGTCGAGATCGTCTTGGCTTCCTGGCCGAGCGGCACCACCGAGATCGAGCCGTCGCCGCCGATCATCAGCGAGGCGTGCGGCGGCACCGCGACCGGCCCGGAATCGCCGAGCACCGGATTGCCGTTGGCCGTCGTCAGCACGCCGCTCGGATCGACGCGCAGGTCGCCGGCGCGCGTGTAGGCCTCGGAGCCGTCGCCCGCCTGCACCGCGAACCATCCCGCGCCCTTGATGGCCACGTCGAGGTCGCGCCCGGTCGCCGCGAGCTCGCCGCTCGTGCCGTCCCAGCCGACCGAGCTGTCGGTGGCGTAGGCGCGCGACGGCAGCCCGGCGCCCGTGACATCGCGTGTCTGGAAGGCCGACAGATCGGCGCGAAAACCCGTCGTGCTGGCATTCGCCAGGTTGTGGTTGTTCGCCGCCTGGGCGCGCAGGGTCTCCTTCGCGCCTTCCATGGCCACATAGACGAGACGGTCCATCGCGGTTGCTCCTTACACCTGCGCTGCTACGGGCGGATGTTGATGATCGTCTGCGTGATCTGGTTTTCGGTCGAGATCATCTGCGCGTTTGCCTGGAAGGCACGCTGCGCCGTGATCATGTTGACCAGCTGCGCGGTGATGTCGACATTGGAGGCTTCGAGCGAACCGGACTGCAGCAGGCCGAAGCCGGATGCGCCGGCCGGTCCGTACAGCGCCGCGCCCGAGGCGAAGGTCTGCACCCAGTTCGTGTTGCCGACCTGCTGCAGCCCCTGCTCGTCGGCGAAATTGGCGAGCGCCACCTGGCCGAGCGAGTTGGCGCGCCCGTTGGTGTAGTTGGCCTGCACGACGCCGCTCGAATCGACCGAGATGCCGGCGAGCTTGCCGGTGGTGAAGCCATCCTGCGTGATCGAGGTCACGCCGAAGGTGTCGCCGTACTGCGTGGACTTGCTGAGGTCGAAGGCCACGCTCATCGGCGCCGCACCGGTCGTCGTCGGCGTGAAGGTACCGAAGTCGATCGCCGCCGTATTCGTTCCGCCAGCCGTGTCGATCACGCCGCTGAGCACGCCGCCGGAGCTGTAGGTCAGCTGCACCGGCGTGGCGTTGACCGGCTGCGCGTCGATGTATTCGTAGGCGTCCCACTTGTTGAGGCCGGTGTTGACGAAATACATGCTGGCGGTGTGCGCCGCGCCGAGCGAGTCGTACACCGTCAGCGAGGTCGACTGGTTGAAGCTGGTCGAGTCCGTCGGGCTGAAGGCCGTCGCCGGCGGCGTCGCGTTCGACGGCAGGTTGTAGACCAGCTGCGCGGTGGTGCTGGCCTGCGGCGCACTATCCCCGGTCACGAGCTGCAGGTCGGACAACGAAGTCGTGTTGAAGCCACCGTTCGCCGTCGGCGTGAACACCTGCAGGCGCTGGCCGGCGGCGTTGACGACGTAGCCGTTGCCATCGGTCTGGA
Organism: Steroidobacteraceae bacterium; assembly: GCA_035542135.1. Taxonomy (GTDB): domain Bacteria; phylum Pseudomonadota; class Gammaproteobacteria; order Steroidobacterales; family Steroidobacteraceae; genus FEN-1191. Next base: position 1,745 of record DATKLZ010000164.1, read on the forward strand.
AGGAGCCGGCGCGCGTGTACTGCAGGGCGCCGGCGCTGCTGACGACGAAGAACCCACCGCCGCTGATCGCCAGGTCGAGGTTGTTGCCGGTCGAGGTGATGTTGCCCTGCGTGAACTTCTGGGCCACCTGCTGGATCTTCACGCCGTTGCCGGTCTGCGTGTTGCTGGTGCCCTGGGGCGAGACCGCGAACAGTTCCGCGAACTGCGAAGCCGAGGACTTGAACCCCGTGGTCGCGGAGTTCGCGATGTTGTTCGCCGTCACGTTGAGGTCACTCTGTGCCGCGTCGATGCCGCTGAGCGCAATGCCAAATGCCATGGGAATACTCCTTTGGGGAAATCAGCTGATCTGCTTGACGTTGCTGAGCGCGATCGGGCCCAGTTCCGGTGTGTTGAGGGTGACGCCGCCGCCCGACGGATCGAGCGTCACGCTCGTGACCGTGCCGTTGAGCAGGGTCGTCGCCGCCTGGCTGCTGCCATTGACGATCGCGTTGACGCCGACGTGATACGTGCCACTCGGCGCGGACGTTCCACTGTCGGTGGTGCCGTCCCAGCTGAAGGGCTGGAGCCCGGCGCCGGGCGCAGCGGTGATGTGACGGACCACGGCACCACCGGCGTCGGTGATCGTCAACGTGATGCTGCTCGCGCCGTCGGGCACCTGCACGGCGCCGCTGAGCGGTTGCCCGGCCACGTAGCTGGCCGTGGCCGCGGCGGTCAGGATGCCGTGGCCGACCAGCGAGGCGCTCGACAGCGCCTGCGACGACAGGAGCGAGGTGGACAGGTTGTCCATGGTCGTGTTCATCGAGGTGATGCCCGACACGGTGCTGAGCTGCGCCAGCTGCGACAGGAACTCGTTGCTGTCGGTCGGGTTCAGCGGATCCTGGTTCTTCAGCTGCGCGGTCATCAGCGTCAGGAAATCGGCCGGGGTCAGTGCCGCCATGCCGCTGGCATTGCTGGCCGCCTGGGTCGGCAACACCGGCGATTGCGCGGATGAGACGGGTGTGGTGCTCATGGCTCAGGGTGCTCCATCACTGGCCGAGCTTGAGCGTCGCGAGCATCAGGTCGCGCGTCGTGCTCAGCACTTCCACGTTGTTCTGGTAGGAACGCGATGCGGAGATCATGTCGGTCATCTCCTCGACCACGTTGACGCTCGGCGCGTACACGTAGCCCTGCGCGTCGGCGAGCGGATTGCCGGGGTCATACCGCGTCTCCGGGGCCGCCTTGCTCTCGGCAATGCCAGCCACGCTGACGCCGGCGCTGGAGTTGTCGCCGGGAGCCGGCAGGTTGGCCCTGAACACCGGGTGCCGCGCGCGATAAACACCCTGCGGGGTGCTGCTGACGCTGTCGGCGTTGGCCAGGTTGCTGGCCACGGTGTTGAGGCGCACGGATTGCGCGCTCATGCCGGAACCGGCGATGTCGAAGATCTTGAAGCTGGACATGGCGGGTATGCCTCGCTGCCTGTCGGGATTACTGTCCGGTGATCGCGGTCATCAGCGAGCGCAGCTTGCCGCCGAGCAGGGTCAGCGTCGCCTGGTAGCGCACGCTGTTCTCGGCGAACGCGGCCTGCTCGAGCTGCTCGTCTACGGTGTTGCCGTCGAGCGCGGGCGCCATCGGCACGCGATAGAGCAGAGCGGGATCGTTGCTCGCGGCGCCGGCGTTGCCCTGCAGGTGCGTGCCATGGGTCGCGCGCAGCGGCAGCGCGCCGCCCTCGGCGCCGGCCGCATTGGCCAGCGCGGCCTTGAAGTCCAGGTCGCGCGCCTTGTAGTTCGGCGTGTCGACGTTGGCGATGTTCGCGGCCAGCAGCTGCGTGCGCCGCGATTCGAGCGTGAGCGCCTGCGCGTGCACACCCAGGAAATTGTCGATTCTGTTGGCCATGCTGCCTCCGCCGATGCGAACTGTCGGTGCGAAGGGAGCAAGTCCTGTGCCACGAGCGCGGCGGTGCGTCGTCGGGCCATCGGCGTGCGACGCAGTTCTCGGTTGCGCGTGGATCAGCGCTGCGCGGCGGCAGGATCTTGCCGCACACCGGCAATGGCCGGCCGCGGTGCGGGGCCGATCGGCGCCGCGATACATCGTATCGGTCGCGGCGGGATCTTCTTGAGCGTCAGCGTTCCGACGCTGGCGGCACTGGCACGCGCCTTGCTCCGGATACCGACGGTTTCACCTGGAGATCGACGAGATGCACAACCTGGACAGCAAGCTCCTGTACCGCTTCGCGACCACGGCCGTCGCGCTGCTGGCGCTCAAGGGCGTGCATGCCGCCGCACCGGAGTACGAATCGCCGGCGGCGATCGCCAGGGCCGCCGAGCTCGCCGTGCACGCCGCGGCGGGCGACGGCACGGCCGGCCTGGTCGCCACCGCCGATTCCCCCGATCCGCGGCTGCAACTCGCCGCCTGCGCCACCCCGCTCCGCACCGGCATTGCCGGCGACGGCCAGCTGCGCGAACACACGACCGTTGCGGTGCGCTGCGAGTCGTCGACGCCCTGGACCCTATACATAGGTGTCACGCTCTCGACCGCCGCGCCCGTGCTGGTGGCGCAACACGCGCTGGCGCGCGAGGCCGTGCCCACCGCCGCCGACTTCACGACCGTCGTGCGCCACCTGCCGGGACTGTCGAGCCGCTACGTCAGCGATCCGGCGCAACTGGCCGGCCAGCGGTTGCGCCGCCCGGTCGCGATGGGCGAGGCGCTCGACGTGGACGCGCTGCAGACGGCCGCCGTGGTCCGGCGCGGGCAGCAGCTCACGCTGGTGGCGCATGCCGCGGGCATGGAGGTGCGCGTCACCGTCATCGCGCTGGCGGACGGCCGGCCCGACGAGCGCATCCGCGTGCAGAACCCGGTCTCGCAGCGCGTCGTCGAGGCAACCGTCCGCACTTCACAGTATGCCGACGTGGCGTTATGACAGACTGCGCCCTCAAGTTGCGCCCAGTGCGGCCGTTACAGCTGGCGTGAGTCAAGGAGATCAGCCGTGCCCATGACAGTCAAGGGAACCAACGCCAATGCCGTGGACAGCGGCGGCGGCCGCGTGGTCGAACCCGTGCGCGGCGGCGCGCCGGCGGCGCCCGCCACCAGCGCGGCCGCTGGCGGCGCCCAGGTGGACAGCCTCAGCATTTCCGGTTCGGCGCGGAGCCTCGCGAACCTGCAGGCGGCGATCGCCGGCACGCCCGACGTCAACGTCGAACGCGTCGAGCGCGTGTCGAAGGCGATCGAGTCCGGGCAGTACACGGTCGATGCGGGCCGCATCGCCGGACGCATGCTGCAGCTCGAGCGCGACCTGGCCGCGGCCACGCCCCCGCCCGCGCGCTGAAGCCGATGGGCATCCAGCCCGAACACATCCGCCTGCATCTCGAGCGCGTGCTCGGCGAAGAGTCGGTGCTGCTCGCGGAACTCGAGCAGGTGCTGGCCGCGGAAGCCGCGGTCGTGCGCGGCGACGATCCCGGCGCGATCGAGAACATCGGCGCGAACCGGCATCGCTGCGTCGCGCGCCTGACGCAACTCGACGGCGAGCGCGCCAGCGCCTGCCGCATGCTGTCCTTCGGCAGCGGACGCGAGGCCTTCGAGCGCCTGCTCGCCTGGTGCGATCCCGCGCAGTCGCTGCGCCCGCGCTGGCAATCGAACCTGGCCTGCGCCCATCGCTGCAAGGAACTGAACGATCGCAACGGCGCCGTCGTCATGGCGCGCATGGGCCAGGTGCAGCAGCGCCTCGCCACGCTGCGCGGCGAAGTGCCGGGCCCGGTGTACGCGCGTCGCGGCGGGCGCTTCGAAGGCGTGGCGCCGCGCATCCTCGGCCAGGCCTGAGTTCGCCGGCGAAAGGAATCCGAAAGCCTGCGCGTGGGGCTTTCGGCTAGAATCCGGGGCGTCTGCCGCCACACTGGAATTCCATCGTGCCCGACCTGCTGAACGCCGCGTTGCTCGGCATCATCGAAGGCCTCACCGAGTTCCTGCCCGTCTCCAGCACCGGCCACCTGCTGATCGCCGAACACTGGCTCGGCGCGCGCTCGGAGCTGTTCAACGTGGCGATCCAGGCGGGCGCGATCCTCGCCTCGCTCCTCGTGTTCTGGCCGCGGCTGCAGAAGCTGGCCGTGGGCTGGGGCGAGCGCGCGAACCGCGACTACCTGGCGAAGCTCATGTTTGCCTTCGGCATCACCGCGGTCGGCGGACTGGTCGCGAAGAAGGCCGGCCTCGAACTGCCGCAGACGGTCCCGCCCGTGGCCGGCGCGCTGATCCTCGGCGGCGTGCTCATGTTGCTGATCGAATGGCTGGTGGCCGGACGTGCCGCGCTGGGCGACGTCACCTGGCGGGTCGCTTTCTGGGTGGGCAGCTGCCAGATCCTGGCGGCCGTTTTCCCGGGCACGTCGCGATCCGCCGCGACGATCTTCGCCGCGATGCTGGCCGGGCTGACCTCCCGCCCCGAGGCGACGGAATTCGCATTCCTGGTCGGCATTCCGACGATGTTCGCGGCCACAGGCTACGAATTCCTGAAGCTGCACCAGGGCGGCGCGGTGGCGGCACGCGAGGATTGGCCGGCCTTCATCGTGGCATTCGTGGTTTCGGCCGTGGTCGCTTTCATCGCGGTGAAGTGGCTGCTGCGTTATGTACAGACGCACCGCTTCACCGCGTTCGCCTGGTATCGCATCGCCGCCGGCATCGCGCTGCTCACGCTGGTGCACTGAACCGGCTGTCAACCGGCGCGCGCCAGCGCCGTTGTCCGACCCATCTGCCCACTGCCCGATGGAGTCGAACATGTCTTCTATCAGCGACAAGACCCCTGTCATGAAGGCGCGCGGCGCGCGCGCGCGACTGCTCGCGCTGGCCGCCACGCTGGCCACCGCGCTGCTCACGGCCTGCGGCGGCGGCTCGGGCGACAGCTCGATCACGCCCGCCAGCGACACCGGCGCTGCAATGGTGACGCTGCAGGATGCGGCCGGTGACTTCCAGAGCTACACGGTCGATGTGGTGTCGCTCAAGCTCACCAAGGCCGACGGCGCCGTCGTCGAGACGGTGCCGGCCACGACGCGCGTCGATTTCGAACAGCTCGTCGACCTGTCGGAGCTGATCAGCGCCGGCCAGATACCCTCGGGTGAATACGTCGGCGCGACCATCACGCTCGACTACGGCAACGCCAGCATCGTCGCCGAGGACGCCAGCGGCGGGAGCGAGGCGCTGACCCCGCTCGACGTCAACGGCAATCCGCTCACCGGCACGCTCGACCTGGCGGTGCAGCTCGACAACCGCCATCACCTGTTCATCTCGCGCGCTCGCACCGCGCGGCTGGCCTTCGACTTCAACCTGGCCGCCTCCAATTCCGTCGACGTGGCCAACGCGACGGTCACGGTCTCGCCGATGATCCAGGCGACCGTGGTGCCGCCGGCCGACATCGCCGTGCGCGTGCGCGGCGCGCTGGTGTCCGCCGATACGGGCGGCAACAGCTATACGGTCAACGTGCGCCCGTTCCACCTCGGCTCGGGCACGGCCGGCCAGGTGGTCGTGCACACGACCGACACGACCCAGTACGAGATCGACGGCACGGCCTACAGCGGCGCGGACGGACTCGCGGCGCTGGCCGCCGAGCCCGCCGGCACGATCACGGCGGCCTTCGGCCAGCTCTCGACCAGCGACTACAGCTTCACGGCCAAGCGCGTGTACGCGGGCACGAGCGTCGAGAGCAACACCGTCGATCGCGTGCGCGGCGTCGTGACGGCGCGCAACGGCGACGTGCTGACCGTGCGTGGCGCGACGCTCGACAGGCGCGCGGGCGGCTTCGAGTTCCTGCGCGGCGATGTCACCGTCAACGTCGCCGACGCCACGCGCGTGACCGAGGAAGGCGCGACCGGCAGCTTCGGCATCGGTGACATCTCGGTGGGCCAGCGCATCTGGGCCACGGGCACGGCCACGATCGATGACACCACCAGCACCGCGAGCTTCGATGCCACGGCGGGCCATGTGCGCCTCGAGATCACGCCGATGTGGGGCCTGGTCACCGGCACGGTCGGCAATCCGCTGACGCTCGACCTGCGCGCCATCGACGGCCGCATGCCCGCGATCTTCGATTTCTCGGGCACCGGCGCCACGGCGGCGAGCGATGCGAAAGCCTCGGCCTACGTCGCCGACACCGGCACGCTCGACCTGTCGGGCCTGGCGGTCGGCGCGCCGGCGCGCGTGTTCGGCTTCCCGGTGCCGTTCGGCACGGCCACGGGCGTCGACTTCAACGCACAGACGCTGGTGTCATACAGCCAGGTGAGGAACCAGCTGTTCCTCGACTGGAGCAGCGGTGGTTCCGCCAGCGCATTCCCCGGCCTGACGGGCACCAGCACCACGCTCGACCTGAGCCTCGACGCCGTGGGCCGCGTGCACTTCATCCAGACCGGCCCGTTGCACCAGAACCTGCTGTCGCTCGCCTCGGCCCCGCAGATCGTCGGCGACGCCATGGCGAGCGATACCGCCTACGTGATCGGCCATGCGCATGCGCGTCGCGTCGAGAACTACCAGGCCTTCGGCGATTTCATCACCGCGCTGGCCGGCGACCTCGGCGGCACGCAGAAGGTGCTGGGCATCGCCGCCAGCGGCACGTATGACGCGACCAGCAACGTGTTCACGGCCGACCAGCTGGCCGTGCTGGTGAACGACTAGCCTCGGACGATCGGGCGGCTCGGGACGGCCGCCCGCACTGGGCCCGCGCCTTGTTGGCGCGGGCCCCTTTTTTTCGCCACGCACGCTGCACTTCAGAACGCGTAGACGAGGTTGAGCGTCGTCACCGTATCGGTCTTCTTGCGCGGCTCCGGCGGCTTCGTGTTGTGCCGCACGTCGAGCCCGGCCGAGAGCGCGAGCGCATTGGTCATCTTGACCTCGAGGCCGGTGAAGTTCGTCAGCAGGGTGTTGTCGGAACCCGATTCGAGGTGGAATTTGTCCACGACATTCGTGGTGGGCGTCAGCACGCGCGAATAATCGACGCCGGCGACCACCACGGCGTCGCCGGAGGTGGCGCCGGTCACATCGTCCCTGATGCGCCGGTAGCCCGCGCCGACCTGGCCCGAGAGCTTCACCTTGTCGGTGTCCTCGAACTTGTAGCCCACGCCGGTGCTGGCCGTCGCCTGGTAGGAGAAGCCGCTGAAGCGGTCGCGCTCGTAGCGCAGGCCGCCGAACGCGAACGTGCGCTCGTCGATCTTGTAGTCGGACTGCCAGCCCGCCATGAACCGGTCGGCGCTCTTGACGCCATCGCTGGTGGCGCGCAGCGCGGCCATCTCCAGGGAATGCTTCCACTTATCCACTTCCTCGCTCATACCGAGCTTGAAGTTGATGGTATCGGCCTCGGTGTTGCCGCGTGCGAACACGATGCCGGCCTCGCCCTTGCCTTTCCAATCGGCCTGGGCGGATGCGGCCAGCAGCGCCAACGCGACGCCGGCAAGGATCTGTCGATTCACGGTCATGAATGCTCCGGAGGTGGAAAAAAGCGCGCGGATTATCCTGACCGGAGGCCGGCAAAACAACCTCAATCTGGCGGAACTGCCCGCGGCGCGGCGCGGCGGTTGAATTGTGGCGCGTGACACCGCACATTAGCGCATCTTCCGTTTCGAACGCAGGTTCCCCGTGCTCAAGGGCAGTGACCAGAGAATCGCCGGATACCCGATCGACCCGCTGTTCATCGACCGCTGGTCATCGCGCGCGATGTCCGGCGAGGCGCTGAGCGAAGCGGAATTGATGAGCCTGTTCGAGGCCGCGCGCTGGGCGCCGTCCAGCGGCAATTTCCAGCCCTGGCGCTTCCTCTATGCGCGCCGCGACACCGATTTCTTTCCGGCGTTCCTCGAGCTGCTCTCGGCCGGCAACCGCGCCTGGGCGGAACGGGCCGGCGCGCTGGTGCTGGTCATCTCGCGCACGCATTTCGACGGCGACGGCCGCGCCTGCGTCACGCATTCATACGATGCCGGCGCCGCCTGGCAGAACCTCGCGCTGCAGGCCTGGATCAGCGGCCTGGTCGTGCACGGCATCGGCGGGTTCGACGCCGAGCGCGCGCGCCGCGTGCTGCGCGTGCCGGCCGCGTACGCGATCGAGGCGATGATCGTGCTCGGCAAGCGCGGCGATCCGGCGCTGCTGCCCGCATCGCTGCAGCAGCGCGAGCACCCGAACGACCGGCGGCCGCTGGCGCAGACCGTGTGCGAGGGGCCGTTTGCGCTGTAGCTGCCGCGCCGGCGCCTAGCCGGCGGCGCGCGCTTCCAATCCATCACCGATCGGTCGGTTGCGGCGGACGATCCAGGAGGCCGACATGGAGCGGTTGTGCCGCGACCCGCGCCAGCCAGGCGCGCACCGCCGGGTACGGCGCGAGTTCGATGCCGCCATCCTCGGCCACGTGCGTGTAGCCGTACAGCGCGATGTCGGCGATCGTGTAGCGACCGGCGACGAAATAGCTGTGGCCCTGCAGGTGCCGCTCCATCACCGCGAGCGCCTCGCGCCCGCGTGCCTGGCGCTGCGGCAGTTCGGCGCGGCGCGGGCTGTCGGCGGCGAAATGCCGCATGATGAAGCGCGGCGTCGCCACGTAGGGCTCGTGGCTGTACTGCTCGAAGAACATCCACTGCAGCACCAGCGCACGCTCGTATCGGTCGGTCGGCAGCAGCGCGGTGCCATCCGCGAGATACCACAGGATCGCGTCCGACTGCGCCAGGTAGCGCCCGTCGTCGAGCTCGAGCAGCGGGATGCGCCCGTCGGGATTCTTCGCCAGGAATTCCGGCGTGCGCGTCTCGCCGCGCATGATGTCGAGCTCGACATAGCGGTACGGGATGCGAAGCTGCGAGAGCGCCAGCCGCACCTTGTAGCCATTGCCCGAATCGAGATAGTCGTACAGCGTGATCATTCAGGCCTCCACGGGCACGTCATCGCGCGCGCCCCACTCCGCCCAGGAACCGTCGTAGAGCGCGCCCTCGGGTAATCCCGCCACGGCCAGCCCCAGGTTCAATACCGCCGCCGTCAGCCCCGAACCGCAGCTGGTCACGACGGCGCTGTCGGCGCCGACGCCGGCGGCGGCAAAGCGCTCGCGCAGCGCTCCGGGCGCAAGCAGCGTCTGGTGCGGCGTCAGCAGCGTGCCGAACGGCAGGTTGCGCGCGCCCGGCACATGGCCGCCGCGCAATCCGGCACGCGGCTCGGGCACGCGCGCGTGGAAGCGATCCGCCGAACGCGCATCGAGCAGCAGCTCGCGGTGCGTGGCGAGGTTCGCGCGCACGTCGCCCAAGCCCCGCAGCAGCGCGGTGCGCAGCGCGGCGCGAAAATGCGCGGGCGCCACCACGGGCGGCGCACCGGCCTGCAGCGCCCGCCCTTCGGCGCGCCACTTCGGCAGCCCGCCATCGAGCACCGCCACCTGCCCGTGCCCGAACAGGCGCAGCATCCACCACGCGCGCGGCGCCGAGAAGATGCCCTGCTGGTCATAGCACACGACGCGGCTCGCGTTGCCCACGCCCAGCGCGCCGATCGCCTGCTCGAATGCGCCGGCCGTGGGCACCATGTGCGGCAACGTTGTCTGCGGGTCGGCGATCCGGTCGATGTCGAAGAAACGCGCGCCGGGAATGCGCGCCGTCTCGTACAGCGCGCGGGCGCTGCGCGCATCGGCGGGCATGTACCAGCTCGCGTCCAGCACCACCAGGTCGGGGGCCGCGAGTTCCGCGGCGAGCCAGTCGGTGCTGACGAGTGCGTCCATGCGCTATCTTCCACGCAACGCGCCCGCGTTGGCAACCGCCCGGCCCGTGTTAGCGACCGTCGTCGCGAGCCGCTAAAATGCGCGCATGAACATCACGCGATTGCTCCTGCCCGCCTGCCTGCTGTTGCTGTCGGCTGCCTGCGAGACCGTCTCGACCACCGCGCCCGGCGCCGTCGGTGTCGATCGCGCACAGACGATGCTGGTATCGGAGGCCGAGGTCGAGCAAGGCGCGACGCAGGCCTACGCCGAGGAGCTGGGCAAGGCCCGGCAGCAGGGCCAGCTCAACGCCGATCCGGCGCAGACCGCGCGCGTGCGCGCGATCGCCGGGCGGCTGATCCGCCAGACGCCGGTGTTCCGCCCCGACGCGGCCAAGTGGGACTGGAACATCAACGTGCAGAAGAGCGACCAGATCAATGCCTACTGCATGCCCGGCGGCAAGATCATGGTGTACTCGGCGCTGATCGACAAACTGAAATTGAGCGACGCCGAACTGGCGACGGTCATCGGCCACGAGATGGCACACGCGCTGCGCGAGCACAGCCGCGAAGCCGCCTCGCGCATGCGGGCCGAGCAGGGCCTCGGCGTGCTGGCGCAGATCGCCGGTGTCGACGCGGGCGTGGTCGGGCTCGCGGGCACGGTGACGCAGCTGACCTTCGACCTGCCGCACAGCCGCGTGCAGGAATCGGAAGCCGACCGCATCGGCCTCGAGCTGATGGCGCGCGCCGGCTATGACCCGCACGCGGCATTGACGCTGTGGCAGAAGATGGGCCAGGCCAGCCAGGGCGGCACGCCCGCGTTCCTCAGCACGCATCCGAGCGACAGCTCGCGGCTGGCCACGCTGCAGTCACTGCTGCCGCGCGTGCTGCCGCTGTACGAAGCTGCTCCGCGGAACTGATCGGGGCCGCGCCCACGCGCCGCGCCCCGCGCCCCGCGGTACCGGCGCACAGGCTCGCTAGCGTTCGTTGCGGTCCGCGTGCCGGTCGGGACGCGAAACCTCGGCGCGCGGCGCCGGTGGCGGCGATTCGGAACGCGATTCGCGTGCCGGCGGGTGGTATTCCGGTTGCGGCGCACGGTACTGCGGTTGCGGCTGTGGTGCGCGATATTCCGGTTGCGGCGCGCGGTACAGCGGCTGCGGTGGTGGCGGCGGCGGTGCGTGATATTCCGGTTGTGGCTGCGTGGCCGAGCGCGTCGGTGGCGTCCATTCGGTCCTGCGCTCGACGCGTCGCTCGACTGCCGGCTCGGCCGGCCGGTCATTGCGGGCCGGCGGCGTGCGCGCTGCGGGCGGGCTCGCAATGACCTGCGGTGGACGTTCGACGACCTGCGGCTGGCGTTCGATGGCCTGCGGCTGCGGCGCCGTGCCCAGGTTCGTGGGCGCGCCTTCGCGCCGCTCGGTCATCGGCGCGCGTGGCGGAACGCGCGTGCCACTCATGCCGCTCGCCGGCGCCGACATCACCGGGCGATCGAACACCGAGCGATCGGGCCGCACGCCAGGCCGGTCGGGGGGCAATGTGCGGCCGACGCTGCGCGGCTGCGGGCGCAGGTCCGGACCCGCCGCGGAGAACGTCGGCGGTTGCGCTTCGTTCGGCGAGGTCGTCACGCGATTGCGCGCCACGGGCCGCGCCGACACGAAGGCGTCGCGCGACACCGCCGTATAGGCGCCGGGCACGCGCTCGTTGGCGTAGGTGCGCGGCTGCGGCGCATTGCCGCCGCGGGCGCGTGCATCGATGTAGCGGTCGACATCGCCATGGCCGAGCCGCGTATTGGAGAGGTTCGCCGCGCGCAAATAGGCATGGCTGGCGTGGAATGGCGGCTCGTACATCTCGTTGTAACCGAGCGGCACCCAGCCGACCAGCGGTGCGCCGCCCGATCCCGCGTTCGGCGCGCCAGGCCCGCGCCGCGGATACCGGTCGCCGCGCCACGCGACCAGCGCCGGCGCAAACACGGGACGGTGCCAGCTGCGGGGACCAGGCGCCCAGGCCCAGCCGCGCGGCATGTGCACCCAGCGGCCGTAGTGGCAGGGCGCGAATCCCCACGGCGCATCATCGATCCACGTCCAGCCCCACAGGTTGATCCACACCCAATGCCCGTAGCGATAGGGCGCCCAGTCGACGACGACGACCTGCGGGTACCACACGGAGCCGTAGACCGGATCGACGTCCCAGCTACCGTAGCCGTCGAGTTCCTCGTAGCCGACGACATCGCGCGACACGTATTGCGCGGTGCGTGACTCGTCTTCGCGGTGGTCGCGATCCTCGGCCCACAGGTCGAGGCTGTCGGGCGAGCCGGCCGTGGCCAAGGCCAGATCGGATTGCTCGCCGCCGCTCATCTCAACTGATTCGTTGGTGTGCACGTCGCGGCTGCCCGCGACGCCCTGCACCGCGGCGCGTCCGCTCCACACCGTGAGCTGCGCGCGCGTGTCCTGGTCGTCGACGTCGAGGCGGTAGCCGCCGGGCTGCAGCAGTTCGATGTCGCCGGCCGGCGTCTCGATCTCGAAACGGTCGTCGTCGAGCGAGCGGATGCGCACGTTGATCGATCCGGCCGTGACGCGCAACCGCACGCTGCGATCGTCGACCGCGACGATCTGCAGCGCCGTGCGCGCGCCGAGCCGCACCGCGCTCGAGCCCACGTGCATCTCGGCGCGTGCGCCCGCGTCGATCCAGACCTTGTCGCCGCCGGTCAGCGGCCGGTTGATGAGGTCGTCGACCCACTCATCGCTCCCGGCCGGCTCCACCGCGCCGTGGCCGTCGAGCAGGTTGACGCGCGCCACGCGGCCAGGCGGATCCTGTTCGTCGGCCTGCGCCGTGCCCACGGCCAGCGCGCCGAAGAGCGCCGCGACTGTGATCAGCGCGAAGCGCGCGCCTGCGAGAATCCTGGTGTTACGCATGATGGTGGCTCCCGAATTCGCCGGCCGTGACCGGCAATCGAATTGACCCGACCGCAGTCCAATAGTGCCGCAAATCCGGGCTCCCGCGCGTGTCACGGCACTATTTTTCGCTGTCGCGGGCGGGTTCAGCCACTGTTAAGCCAGGCTGCGGATGGCGCGCGCGATGCGCAAAAAAAACAGGGCGCCCCGTGGCGCCCTGCGACGAATTCCCGTGAATTCGTGTTGCCGTTGCGGCAGGCCTTACTTGGCCGGCGCGGCGGCTTCGTCAGACTTCATCTTGTGCTTGTGGTGATGCTTCTTCGCCGGCTTGGCAGCCGAGGCATCAGCCGCCGGCGCGGCCGGGGCGGCAGCAGCAGGAGCTGCAGCAGCAGGCTTGGCAGCCGGCGCAGTGGCGTCGGCGGCCACGGCAAACATCGGCGCAGCGGACAGTGCGGCCATGGCGGCCGCGATGACAACGATCTGGGACTTCATACGAGCTCCTGGTTGGTTGATGGCCCCTCTGGGCGGGGCGTGACAAGTATTGCCAGCCCGGCGGGGCAATATCGTGAATTGCGCGTAATGCACGCATGAAATGACTGTAATGCGCCGCCGCGCGGCTGTCCGGACACCAACGAAGCAGGGCGCCCCGTGGCGCCCTGCTTCGAGCCTGAAGCGGACCGGTTCGCTTACTTGCTGGCCGGCTTGCTGTCCTTGTCCTTCTTCGAGGCATCGGCAGCAGGCTTGGCGGTGGTCGCGGCAGCAGCGGGCTTGGCGGTGGTCGCGGCAGCGGCAGGCTTCGCGGCCGTTGCAGCGGCGGCAGGCTTCGCGGCCGTCGCCGCAGCAGCGGGCTTCGCGGCGGACGTCGTCGTCGACGTCGCGGCGTCGGTGGCGGCAAACATCGGGGCGGCGGACAGCGCGGCCACGGCGGCCGCAATCACTACGATCTGGGACTTCATACGTGCTCCTGGATTGGTTTTGACCCCCGTCTTCAGGGGCGCGCAGAGTATTGCCACGTACGCCGCGTGCGATGGTGAAATGCGCGTAATCCGGCGGCCGCGCCCGCGCGCGCGGCCCGCCCGGGAAATTAAATTTTCTTCAGTTCGCGCGCGCGCGCCGCTCAGGTCCTGGAGGCCGGCGCCGCGGGCGCCGCGGTCGCAGCCGCAGGGTATTTCTTGAAGATCGCATCGACGACGACCTTGATGCGCTGCTCCGCATCGGCGCCGGTCAGGCCGGTCACGTCCACGTCGACGTAGGCATGCCACAGCGCCTGGTGCGTGTGCGCGTCGTAGAGGTTGACGGTCACGCGTCCCTCGCGGTAATCGTATGGTGCATCCCAGGCGAGCGAGCCGAAGCCGCGGCGTCCCCAACCGCCCCAGCCCAGGCCCCAGCTGAAGCGCGGCGAGCCCGGATCGGGCGCCAGCCGCGAGCCGATCGCGTAGCCGACGACGCAATCGGCCGAAGCGCTGTCGGGCGCCGCGCTCACCCCATGCGCATTGAGCCCGCCGGCGATCGCGTCGCGCAGGCGCTTTTCGTTGAGCGGATTGCCGAAAGCCGTGGCCGCCTCGGGTCGGCTCTCCATCGACTCGGCAAAGGCATAGGTGTGGCAAGTGGCCACGGAAGCCCTGGGATCGGAATCGGTACGCGCCTGCAGGGCGCAACCGGCCAATGCTGCGAGGGCCATGCCCATGGCCATACCAGGAACCAGGCTGCGGATCGTCATGACTTTCTCCCCGGGCCGCAATCGCGGCACTCTAGCGGCACCACTCTAGTATAAGAGCACGCCGGGGGCAGGAAAGTTCTCTGCGCGGGGGGCCGCGTGCGGCGTCAGGCGTGCATCCTGACGATCAGCGCCAGCACGCCGACCGCAACGATGGAGCCGACGACCACGAAGCGCATGAAGGTGTCTTTGGTTTCCATAGGGGCGCAGCATGCCGGGTGCGAGGCACTGGAATCCATGAAGGGGCTCACGTAAATCCGCTGCGGTGCGGTCAACCGCGCCCGCTGTCGGGCGTTATGAAAAGGGGGCGGTCGATTATGCCCGCACCGGCCGTTGGAACAGCACCAGCGCGACGCCGGCGAGGATCAGCACGACCGCGACCAGCACGTTGGCGGTGATCTTCTCGCCGAGGCAGACGGCGCCGAGCAGCAGCGCCACCAGCGGGTTGACCAGCGCGTAGCTCGTCGCCTTCTGCGCCGACACCTGCGTCAGCAGCCACAGGAAACAGCACAGCGCGATGATGCTGCCGAACACGGTCAGGTAGGCGAGCGCAGCCCAGGACGCCAGCGACACCTGCGCCGGATGGAGCCGGTGCCAGTCGCCGTGCACCAGCGCCATCAGCGACAGCAGCACCGCGCCGACGATCATCTGCACGCAGGTCGCGGCGCCGACCTGCTCGGCGGTGACCAGTCCGCGCGTGACGAGCGTGCCGCTGCTCCAGCACAGCATCGCCGCGAGCAGCGCGACCACGTACGGCGCGCGCACCGCGCCCGAGAGCGTGTGCATGTGCGCCACGACGAGCGCCACGCCACACAGGCCGACCAGCATGCCCAGCAGCGAGCGCGCATCCGGCGCGCGGCGCGAGAAGAACAGCCAGTTGAGCATCATCACGAACACCGGCACCGAGGAGATCAGCAGCGCGGCGATGCCGGAGGGCACGCCCTGCTGCGCCCACACCGAGAAGCCGTTGCCGCCCGCGACCAGCAGCACGCCGGCGGCGGCGAGGCGCCGCAGCGGCAGGCCGCGAAAGGCCTGCGGCCTGAAGGCCAGCAGCCAGGCCAGCAGCAACCCGCCGCCGAAGATGTAGCGCATGGCGGAACTGGCGAACGGCGGAATCGTGCGCAGCACCAGCGCCACCGCCAGGTAGGTCGTGCCCCAGATGAGGTAGATCGCCGCCAGGGCCATGGCGACCCCGGCACGGTTGCCGGTCGATGCGCTCATGCGCGCCCGCTAGATGCGGCTCGCGCCCATCAGCAACGCCGCAGCGGCCTCGATGCCGGCCTGGTCCGCGGCGCCGAAGCGCGCCGGCAACGGGCTGTCCATGTCGAACACGCCGACCAGCCTGTCGCCCTTGATCAATGGCACGACCAGTTCCGATCGCGAGACCGGATCGCAGACGATGTGGCCCTCGAACTCATGGACGTCGGTCACCAGGACGCTCGCGCGCCGCGCCGCCGCCGTGCCGCACACCCCGCGGCCGATCGCGATGCGGACGCAGGCCGGCCGTCCCTGGAACGGCCCGAGCACCAGCTCGCCATCGCGCAGGATGTAGACGCCCGCCCAGTTCAGGTCCGGGAGCGTGTGGTAGACGAGCGCGGAGAAATTCGCGCAGTTGGCGATGAAGTCCGGTTCCCCTTCCAGCAGGCCGGCGAGAGCACGATGCAGGTCGGCGTAGAGGTCGACGGCGGCGCTGCGATCAGCGGCGGCGCTGCGGGCCAGAGGCGGGTGAGCCACGATCGATCCATTCCCGTTGGCGCGCGGCCGATTGCCGCGCAGGCGCCATCTTAGCCCCTGTCAGCCGGCCCCGGCGATCGGCAATGCGCCGCTGCCGGGCCCGGCCGCGGCATCGGCGCCCGGAGGCGCCACCCGCACGCAATTGCGGCCGCCGTTCTTGGCCTGGTACAGGGCGCTGTCGGCGCGCTCGATGGCCTGCTCGAGCGGCTCGCCGAGGCCGATCTGCGCCACGCCGATCGAGATCGTCACGGCATCGTTCAGTTCCTGCTTGCCGCCGCGCTTGATGCGCGTCTTGCCGAAGGCCGTGCGCAGCTGTTCGGCCAGCATCACCGCGCCCTCGCCCGGCGTCTCGGGCAGCAGCACGATGAACTCCTCGCCGCCCCAACGCGCGGCGATGTCGCGGCCCTTGACGCAGTTCTGCATCACCTGCGCCAGCGCGCGGATCACCTGGTCGCCGACCAGGTGCCCGTAGGAATCGTTGACACGCTTGAAATGATCGATGTCGGCGACCAGCACCGAGCAGCCGCCGAGATCGCCCTCGCGTCCGAGCGCATATTCGGCCACCGCCTGCTCGAAGCCGCGGCGGTTGCGCAGCCGCGTCAGCGGATCAGTTTGCGCCAGGTTCTGCAGCGCGCCCATCTGCTCGCGCAGATTCTGCATTTCATCGCGCGTCGCCGCGACTTCCTTCTGCAGCGTCTGCGTCGACTCGCGCACCGCATTGGTCGAGGTCACGAGCGAGTTGATGATGCGCTGCACGCCGGCCGGATCGCTGATCGAGCCCAGCTCCTGCTGGCACTGCGCGAGCGTGCGGGCGTACTCGGCCGTGCCGGCGCCTGAACTCGTGGCGATTTCGCCGAGGCGGCGCAGCAGCTCGGCGAGGCCCGTCTGGTAGGCCTCGAGCGTGCCGGCTTCACGCGCATCGATGAACTTGGCGTAGAACTGGTCGATCTCGGCCTGCGTCAACGGCGCCGGGTTCTGCAACCGCGCGTCGAGGGCCGCGACGAGCTTCGGGTTCACGCCGGCGAGGTACTCGTACCACATCGCATAGGTGCTGGGCACGTAGCTACCGCCGTGCCTGGCGATGCGCGGCAGGATCAGGCGCAGGAGCTCCGCGCTCTCGTTCTCCGACTCCCGATATCGCATCGCCACGCTCCGACCCCGTATGCCGCGCCCACTTACTTATCGTCGGCGCGCCGCAAAACCTTTGCCCCGGCGAAGCGAATGGCCGCAGATCACGCCCAAGGCGTGCGCCATGCACGGAATTATGTCAATCGACGGGCGCGGCGGCGCCGCAGCCGCGCGCGCGCGTCAATGCCCGCCCTGCACCAGCAGCCCCTCGGCGCGCAGCGCCTCGGCGAGGCGTTCCTCGATGTCGAGCGCATCGGCGCGCGATATGCCCTGCAGGTGCAGCACCGGACCGGGCAGCAGCTCCAGCCCACGGCGCAACACGCTGCCGGCCGCGCGGATACCGGCCTTGTGCTGGTCGAACCGCGCGGCGACGGGATGGCGCGTTTCGCCGACATAGACGCCGTAGTCGTCGGCGCGGCTGTCGCGGTAGTCGAGCAGCACCAGATAGATGTTGGATCGTCCGCGCGCCTTCGCCTGGAAGCGCGCGGCCACTTCGTAGGCCGTGCCCAGCCATTCGATGTGGCGCATCGGCAGCCAGTCGGGAATCGATGCCGCCGCGCCCTGCCACAGGCGCTCCAGCGCCGTCTCGATGTGCACGGCGAGCGCGCCGCGCATCCACATCTCGTGGATGCAGTGCGCGCCCGCGCTGCCATCACCGCCGGCGATCGCCGCCTCCAGCCGCTGCGCGAGCACGCCGTCGGCCACGAGGCGCAGCGGCCGGGCGCCCGGCGCAGCACCGGAACCTTCCTTCAGCGCTTTGTTCGAAACGCCGATCCGCATGCGCGATAGAATACGCGCCTGTTCCAACCAGGAGATCGTTCATGCCCCGCATTCCCGCCCTGCTGTTGCTGTGCGCCCTGCCGATCGGCGTCTTCGCCGCCGACCCGCCGGCCGCCGCGCCGGCCAAGCCGCCCGCCAACCCGGCGGCCAAAGCGCCCGCAGCCACGCCGAAGTCCGGCGGGGCGACGATGTCCGAGTCCGAGAAGACGCTGTTCGCGATCGGCGAGATCCTCAGCGGCAGCGTCAAGCCCTTCGCGCTGAGCGAGGCCGAGATGCGCCAGGTGCAGGCGGGCTTCGCGGCCGGCCTGCACGGCAAGCCCAGCGGCGTCGATGTCGACGCCTATCGCCCCAAGATCCAGGCGTTGCTGACCGAGCGCGTTGGCGCGGCGACCGAAAAGGCCAAGGCAGCGGGCAAGGCGTATCGCGCCAAGGCGGCCGCGGCACCGGGTGCCCAGGCGCTGCCGAGCGGCGTCATCATCAACACGATTGCCGCCGGCACTGGCGCGCCGCCGGCCGCTGAAGACGAAGTCGAAGTGCAGTACGAGGGCAAGCTCACGGACGGCACGCTGTTCGACAGCTCGATCAAGCGCGGCCAGCCCGCGACGTTCAAGCTCAACGGCGTCGTGCCCTGCTGGACCGAAGGCCTGCAGCACATGAGCGTCGGCGGCAAGGCCGTGCTGATCTGTCCGCCGGAGCTGGCCTATGGTGATGCCGGCCGGCCACCTGCGATTCCGGGCGGCTCGACGCTGGTGTTCCAGGTCGAACTGCTGAAGATCACGAAGGCGCCGCCGCCGGCCGCGCCCGCTGCGCCTGCCGATGCGGCTGCGCCAGCGGCGCCGGCGCAACCCGCCGCACCGTCCACGCCGCCGGCCGCCAACTAGGCCGATGAAATACCTGCACACGATGGTGCGGGTCAGCGACCTCGAGGCCGCGCGCCGCTTCTACTGCGATGCGCTCGGCCTCGAGGAGCTGTCGCGCAAGGACTATCCGCAGGGCCGCTACACGCTCGTGTTCCTGTGCGCGCCTGGCGATGCATCGGCGCAGGTCGAACTGACCTACAACTGGGATCCGGAAACCTACACCGGTGGGCGCAATTTCGGCCACCTGGCCTACGAGGTGGACGACATCTACGCCACCTGCCAGCGGCTGCGCGAGCATGGCGTCACGATCAACCGCCCGCCGCGCGACGGGCGCATGGCCTTCGTGCGCTCGCCCGACCACATCTCGATCGAGCTCCTGCAGCGCGGCGGTGCAAAGCCGCCGCAGGAGCCGTGGGCATCGATGCCGAACACCGGCAGCTGGTAATGGAGTGCGGCCACGCATGAGCCGGGGTGTCATCCTGTCGGCGGCCGAGGCGCGCGTGATCGGCTGCCTGATCGAAAAGCAGATCACGACGCCCGACCAATATCCCCTGTCGCTGAACGCGCTCACCAACGCCTGCAACCAGAAGAGCAACCGCGATCCGGTGCTGGCGTTGGGCGAGGCCGAGGTGCAGCAGCTCGTCGACGCGCTGGTGCGCAAGCACGTGGTGATGGAACGCAGCGGCTTCGGCAGCCGCGTGCCGAAATACCAGCATTGCTATTGCAATACCGAGTTCTCCGGCCTGAAATTTTCGGCGCAGGAACTGGCGGTCGTGTGCGAACTGCTGTTGCGCGGCCCACAGACGCCGGGCGAGCTGCGCAGTCGCGCCGCGCGCATGGCGGATTTCGCCGACAGCGCGGAAGTCGAACGGGTGCTCGAGGGGTTGGCCGGCCGCGCCGAGGGCGCCGTCGTGCAGCGGCTGCCGCGCCAGCCCGGCCGGCGCGAGGCGCGCTACGCGCAGTTGCTGACCGGCGAACTGCCGCCAGAACTGACCGCCGAGCCGGTCGAACCGCGTGCCGCCACGGGCGACGGCCGATCCTCGGATGGCGCCCGGATCGAGTGGCTCGAAGCCGAGGTGCGCGCGCTGCGCGCCGAGCTGGCGGAATTGCGCGCCAGATTGGCGGAACCGCGCCCACAGTGACAACATCGGCGCAGGTCCGTCGGCGAGACAGGGGAAAGGCCATGAACATTCCACCGAAGAAATCGTGGCGCGCGGTGCGCGTGGTGGCGGGCGCATCGCCGTGCGCTGCGGCGCTGGCGCTGCGCGAGAAGCGCTTCCTGGCCAGCGAAGCGCCGCGACTGCCGCTGCGCGATTGCGATCGCCAGAATGCCTGCCAGTGCAAGTACCAGCACCTCGCTGACCGGCGCGGCGAGCCGCGCCGCAGCGCCGACAGCGCCTTCGGGGGCGCCGCCAAGAGCGTGTCGCCGGAGCGGCGGCGCCCTGGGGAACGCCGCGAGCGCGATCGCTAGCCGCCGGCCGCGGCGGGCCGGGCCGCGGGCTGCACCGGACGCAGTCCGTAGTAATCGAGCAGCGGCCCTACTGTAGGTTCCTTGCCATAGAACGCCTTGAACAGATCGTGCGGCTCCTGGGTCCTGCCGCGCGAGAGGATCTTGTCGCGCAGCACCGCGCCGTTGGCGCGCGTCAGGCCACCGTGCTCGTGCATCCACTCGCCCGTATCGCGCGCCAGCACCTCGGACCAGGTGTAGGCGTAGTAGCCGGCCGAATAGTCGTCGCCGAAGATGTGGCGGAAATAGCTGGCGTAGTAACGCGACGGCACGGTGGCCATTGCCAGCCCGGCCTTGCGCAGCGCGGCTTCCTCGAAAGCCCGGATATCCTTCGCGGCCGGCACCTGGTCCGGCCCGACCTCGTGCAGCGCCATGTCGATCCATGAGGCCTCGAGCCGCTCGAGGTAGCCGTAGCCCTGGTTGAAGTTCTGCGCGGCGATGATCTTCCTGAACAGTTCCGGCGGGATCGGTGCGCCGGTCTGGTAATGGTGCGCGTAGTGCGCCAGCACCTGCGGCTCGCGCGCCCACATCTCGTTGAACTGCGAGGGGTACTCGACGAAGTCGTTCGGCGTGTTGGTGCCCGACAGGCTCCGGTACTGCACGTTCGAGAGCATGCCGTGCAGCGCGTGGCCGAATTCATGGAACAGGCCGCGCACGTCGTCGAAGCTCAGCAGCACCGGCTCGCCCGGCGGGGGCTTGGGCACGTTGAGGTTGTTGACGATCACCGGCAACGTGCCGAGCAGGTGCGACTGGTCGACGAAGTTGTCCATCCACGCGCCGCCCTGCTTGTTGTCGCGCGCGAAATAGTCGGCCAGGAACAGCGCCAGCGGCTTGTCGTCGGCGTCGAACACCTCGAACACGCGCACGTCCGGGTGGTAGACCGGCAGGTCGTGCCGCTCGCGGAAGCCCAGGCCGTAGAGTTCGTGCGCGGCGTAGAACACCCCATCCTGCAGCACGCGGTTGAGCTCGAAATAGGGCTTCGCCTCGGCATCATCGTAGTCGTACGAAGCCTTGCGCAGCTGCGCGGCGTAGAAATCCCAGTCCCAGGGCTGCAGCTGCACCGGCTTTTCGCCCGCCGCCGCGGCCTGCTTGTCGATGAACTGCTGCAACGCCGCCTGCTCGCGCTCCGCCGCGGCGCGCACTGGCGGCGTGAGCTCGCGCAGCATCGCATCGACGGCCGCGGGCGTGCCGGCGGTCTCCTCGGCCAGCATCGCCGCGGCGTGGTTCGGGTAGCCGAGGATCCTGGCGCGCTCGGCGCGCACGCGCAGCAGCTCCGAGATCGTTCCGGTCGTGTCGTCGGGTCCGCCGACGCCGCGGTTGATGACCGCGCGGAACAGCCGTTCGCGCAAGGCCCGGTCGCGCAGCTCCGCCAGGAACGGTTGCGTGGTCGTGTTGGTCAGCACCAGCAGCCACTTGCCCTTGAGCCCGCGCTGCGCAGCCGCGTCGGCCGCTGCGGTGATCTCCGCCGGTGCCAGACCCGCGAGCTGCGCCGCATCATCGACGACGACCGCTCCGTCGTTGTTGGCCTTCAGCAGGCTCAGGCGGAAGCGCGCCATCAGTTCGGCGATGCGCGTATTGCAGGCGCGCAGCTTCGCCTGCGCGGCCTCGGGCAGCTGCGCGCCGGCGGCGACCATGATGTGGTGCTGGCGCAGCAGCAGCTGCATCGATTCCGGGTCCAGCAGCAGGTGGCCGCGGTCCCTGTACAGCCGGTCGACGCGCGCGAACAGCGCCGGATCCAGGTTGATCGCGTCCTTGTGCGCGGCGAGGCGCGGCTGGATCTCGGCGTCGAGCTTGTCGAGCGCCGCGTCGCTGTTCGACGCGTTCAGGTTCGTGAAGGTCTCGCGCACGCGGGTCAGCAAGGCGCCCGAGCGCTCCCAGGCCAGCGTCGTGTTCTCGAAGCTCGGCGGCTCGGGGTTGCCGGTGATCGCCTTGATCTCGGCGAGCTGCTCGGCCATCCCTGCTTCGAAGGCCGGCAGGAAATCGCTGTCCCTGATGCGATCGAAGGGCGGCATGTTGTAGGGCAGCGTGCTCGGCGCCGCGAACGGATTGTCCGGCGGCAACGACCCGGCCGTGGCGGCGATCGATGCCAGCGTTACTGCGGCGGATGAGACGGCGGTCCAGGCCAGCGTTCCGAAACCCATGCGATACTCCCACGATGTCCGGTGCGCCATTGTACCCGCGACGCTTCACCGCAGTCCTGCTTGCCCTCATGGCGGGCACCCCCGCGGCCGTGACCTGCGCCGCGCCCTCGCCCACTGCCGCGTCCGCCAGTCCGCTGGCGCCCCTGGCGCGCAGCCTGCTCGGCGCGGGCCAGGGCGTGTACGTCGAGGCCGCGGACGGCACGGTGCTGCTGTCGCAGGCGGCCAACCGGCCGGTGCATCCGGCATCGGTGTCGAAGGTGCCGACCACGCTGGCGCTGCTGCGCCGGCTCGGGCCGGATCACCGTTTCACGACGACCTTCCTGGCGACGGGCCCGGTGCGCGGAGACACGCTCGAGGGCGACCTGCTCGTCGCGAGCGATGGCGACCCATATTTCGTCGACGAAAACGCGCTGCTCGTCACCGCGCGGCTCAATGCGCTCGGCTTGCGCCGCGTCACCGGCACGCTGCGCCCGCGCGGGCCGTTCACCTTCGACTGGCAACCTGACGACGATGCCGCGCGCCTTCGGCTGGCGATGACGGGCCAGGCGCCACCGCCGGCCTGGGAGGCGGTGCGCGCCCTTTCGCCCGGCGACACCGCGCCGCCGGCGTTGCGCATCGACGGCCTCGACGCGCAGGCAACCGATGCGGCGGACCCCCAGCCACTGCTGGTGCATCGCTCGCAGACGCTCATCGAGCTCGCCAAGCAACTGAACGACTACTCCAACAACGTGTTCAAGCCGCTTGCCGACGCGGCCGGCGGCGCGGGCGAGGTCGAGGCGTTGGCACGCAGCGCAGTGCCCGCAGCGATGCGCGATGAAATCACGCTCGGCGACGGCGCCGGGACCGACGCGCGCAATCGCCTGAGTCCGCGCGCCGCCGTGAAGATCCTGCGCGCGCTCGAGCAGGAGCTGGAGCGCACCGGCCATCGCCTGGTGGATATCCTGCCGGTCGCGGGCGTCGACGCGGGCACGCTGCACGACCGCCTCAATGCGCCCGGCGAAGCCGGCCGCGTCGTCGGCAAGACCGGCACCTTCGGCGACTACGGCGCCAGCGCGCTGGTTGGCGCGATGCCGACGCGCGACCACGGCACCGTGTACTTCGCGATCCTCAACCACGGCGTGCCGGTGCCGGTGGCGCGCCGCCGCCAGGATCGCTTCGTCGCAGCGCTGCTGGCGCGGCTCCCCGGCATGCGCTGGGATTACCAACCCGACCCGCGTCCGGCCGTCGCGCGCGCGCTGCTCGCCACGGCGCCGGCAACGCATTGAACGCGCCGTCTGCCACGCGCGTGATGCATTGCGCGACAACGCGCAATTGCGTAGCGTTGCCCGCCGTGAGCACCGCCGCGATCGCCGAATTCCACGACCTGCCGCTGCAGCCCCATCCCGCGAGCGCGCCCGGGCCGCTGCGCGCACTGTCGGTGTCGGGTGCACTGCAGCCGGGCGGCCAGATCACGCTCGACTACCTGTTGCAGGGCGAACTGCTGCGCCTGCGCCTGCCGCCGCCCGCGCGCCAGCCGCAGCGGCGCGATGAGCTGTGGCGCCACACCTGCCTCGAGCTGTTCGCGCAGCGCGAATCCGCCGCCGGCTACCTCGAGTTCAATTTCTCGCCCTCGGGCGACTGGGCCGCGTATCGGTTCGATGATTACCGCAGCGGCCAACGCCATGACGAAGCGCAATCCGTCGGCATCACGGTGCATGCGCTCGGCCCCGGGCAGCTGCGCATCCAGGCGCGCGCGCAATTGCCGTCGCCGCCGCCTGGCCGCGCGACGGAACAGCCCTGGCGGCTCGGACTCGCCGCGGTGATCGAGGCCGACGACGATACGCTCGCCTACTGGGCGTTGCGCCACACGCGCGAGAAGCCTGATTTCCACGCCGCCGACAGCTTCGGTGTCGCGCTGCCATGAAATTCGGCATCGACCGGCTGATCGAAGATCGCGCCCTGCGCCGTCCGCTCGAGGGCAAGCGCCTCGCGCTCCTCGCGCATCCGGCCTCGGTCACGGCGGACCTGCGCCATTCACTCGACGCGCTCGCGGCGATTCCGGAGTTGCGGCTCACCGCGGCCTTCGGCCCGCAGCACGGCCTGCGCGGTGACAAGCAGGACAACATGATCGAGTCGCCCGATTTCCGCGACCCGCAGCACGGCATCCCGGTCTACAGCCTGTACGGCACCGTGCGCCGGCCCACCGATGCCATGCTCGATCACTTCGACGTGCTGCTCATCGACCTGCAGGACATCGGCTGCCGCGTGTACACGTTCATCACCACGCTCCGCTACCTGCTCGAGGATTGCGCGCGCCGGCGCAAGGCCGTGTGGGTGCTCGACCGCCCGAACCCGGCCGGCCGCCCGGTCGAGGGGCTGCTGCTCGAAGCGGGTTGGGAGAGCTTCGTCGGCGCCGGCCGCATGCCGATGCGCCATGGCCTGACGATTGGCGAGATGGCGCGCTGGTTCGTTGCCACGCTGAAGCTCGATGTCGAACTCACGGTCGTCGAGATGCAGGGCTGGGACGCAGCCGCCGCGCCCGGCCATGGCTGGCCGCTGCTGATGCGAAGCTGGGTGAATCCGAGCCCGAATGCGCCGAACCTGTCGATGGTGCGCTGCTACGCCGGCACCGTGATGATCGAAGGCACGACGCTGTCCGAAGGGCGCGGCACGACCCGCCCGCTCGAGATCGTCGGCGCGCCGAAGTTCGATGCGCTCGCCACGCTCAGGTGGGTCGAGAAGTTTTCACCGCAGTGGCTCGAGGGTTGCACGCCGCGCGTGTGCTGGTTCGAACCCACGTTCCACAAGCACGTCGGCGAGCTGTGCGACGGCATCCAGCTGCACGTCGATGCGCCCACCTACCAGCACGGGCAATTCAGGCCATGGCGCCTCATCGCCGCGATACTGAAGGCGCAGCGCACGCTGCAACCCGAGCGCGTGCTGTGGCGCGATTTCCCCTATGAGTACGAGCTGAACCGGCTCGCGTTCAACGTCATCAACGGCGGGCCGCGGCTGCGGCAGTGGATAGAAGATGCGCACGCCACCGCCGGCGACCTCGAGATCGTCGCGGCGGGCGAGGAGCGACACTGGATCGAGGCGCGGGCAGCCTCGGAACTGTATGCGGGCTAGTCGCCCGCGCCGACGGCCACCCAGGCGAGATCGGCGTTCGACACGGATTCGATCTTGAAGCTTTTCGCCGCGGCGATCATGCGCGTCAGCGCTTGGCCGATCGGCATCGCGGGCCTGGTCACGCCGCGCGCCTGCTTGATGAACCTCACCGGGTTGATGCGCGCCACGACGTAGTTGCGCAGGTACGGCGACTTGAATCCCTTCGCGGTGAGCGCGGCGATGATGCGCTTGACCTCGGCGTCGATGGCCGCGAGCCGCGCGGCATAGCCTTCGCGCTCGCGCAGCGACACGGCGAGCGTGCGGTCGCTGAAGCGATCGACCTTGCGCAGCAGCGAGCTGTAGGCGCCGCCGGCGAAGCGTGGATTGTCTTCGTACAGGATGCCGAGCGTCAGCAGTTCGGCCGCTTCGAATTGGTCCGCATACTGCTTCTCGGTGGCGCCGCGCTCGCGCCTGGCGAGATTGCGCGCCATGCGGATCACCTCGAGGCTCCGGTCCTTCAGGTTGTGCGCCTTCTCGGTGTTGAGCGCGAGGA
The DNA here is from genome assembly GCA_035542135.1 of Steroidobacteraceae bacterium. Classification (GTDB taxonomy): domain Bacteria; phylum Pseudomonadota; class Gammaproteobacteria; order Steroidobacterales; family Steroidobacteraceae; genus FEN-1191. The sequence goes on from DATKLZ010000164.1 coordinate 27,791, forward strand.
TGCGGAACGAAAGCGATTCATCCGGGCAGATCAGCGCGGTGATCTGCTTGAGGCCCAGCACCTTCGAGGCCGCGAGCCGGTGGCGGCCGTTCGGCGTCCACAGCAGGCCATCCTGGCCGCGCACGACGATGATCGGATCGAGGAAGGCGCCGACCTGGTCGATGTTCTCGGCCAGCCGCTTGGCATGGGTCGGCGACAGGTCGCGCTGGAACGGCGTCGGCTGCACGGCGCCCAGCGGCACCGTCGCCAGCAGCAGCGCGCGCCCGCCGAGCGGATCGCGATAGCCGCCGATCACCGCGCCGCCGGCCGCCTCGACGAGCTGCACCAGCCCGGCGAGG
>DATKLZ010000165.1:0-4986 GCA_035542135.1 Steroidobacteraceae bacterium
GGTCGCGCCGAGCAGGAAGCCGCGCGCGCGCATGTCGCCCGCGGCCCAGATGAAATCGCCGACGCGCTGGACACCGAACATCGAGGAGAAGATGTAGAACGGCACCATCGGCACGCCATGGTTCACGTACGAAGTCGCCGCGGCGATCCATGAACAGGTGGAGCCGGCCTCGTTGATGCCCTCCTCGAGCATCTGGCCCTGCTTGTCCTCGCGATACGACATCAGCTGGTCGGCATCGACCGGCGTGTAGAGCTGGCCGACCGAGGAATAGATGCCGATCTGGCGGAACAGGCCCTCCATGCCGAAGGTGCGAGCTTCGTCGGGCACGATCGGCACGATGTGCCGGCCGATGGCCTTGTCCTTCAGCAGCACGCCGAGGATCCGCACGAAGGCCATCGTCGTGGAGATCTCGCGTTCGCCGGTGCCGTCGAGCACGGACTGGAAGGCCTCCAGCGCAGGCACCTCCAACGTGGTCGCAGTCGACTTGCGCTGTGGCAGGAAGCCGCCGAGCGCGGCGCGGCGCTCGAGCAGGTATTTCATCTCCTCGCTGTCGGCGGCCGGCTTGCGGAACGGGAGCGTGGCGATGTCGGCATCGCTGACCGGGATGTTGAAGCGGTCGCGCAGCTCACGGAGCGAATCGTCGTCGAGCTTCTTCTGCTGGTGCGCGACCATCTGGCCCTCGGCCGCCTTGCCGAGCCCGAAGCCCTTGACGGTCTTGGCGAGGATCACGGTCGGCCGGCCGTCGGACTTCATCGCGGCCGCATAGGCCGCGTAGACCTTGCGCGCATCGTGCCCGCCGCGGTTCAGGCGCCAGATGTCCTCATCGGACATGTTGGCGACCATCTCCTTCAGCTTCGGGTTCTTGCCGAAGAAATGCTCGCGCGTGTACGCGCCGCCCTTGGCCTTGAAATTCTGGTATTCACCGTCGACGCACTGCTCCATGACCTGGCGCAGCAGGCCGTCGGTGTCGCGCGCCAGCAGCGGATCCCAGCGCGAGCCCCAGATGACCTTGATGACGTTCCAGCCTGCGCCGAGGAAGGCGGCCTCGAGTTCCTGGATGATCTTGCCGTTGCCGCGCACCGGGCCGTCGAGCCGCTGCAGGTTGCAGTTGATGACGAACACCAGGTTGTCGAGTTTTTCGCGCACCGGCATGGTCAGCGCGCCCATCGACTCGGGCTCGTCCATCTCGCCGTCGCCGCAGAAGGCCCACACCTTCTGGTCGGACGCCGGCACGAGCCCGCGGTGCTCGAGGTAGCGCGTGAAGCGCGCCTGGTACATCGCCATCATGGGCCCCAGGCCCATCGACACGGTCGGGAACTGCCAGAACTCCGGCATCAGCCACGGATGCGGATAGGAACTGAGGCCGCCGCCGTCGACTTCCTGGCGGAAGCGGCGCAGCTGCTCTTCGCTCAAGCGGCCCTCGAGATAGGAACGCGCGTAGATGCCCGGCGAGGAATGGCCCTGCATGAACACCAGGTCGCCCGGATGATCGGCGGAGGGCGCGCGCCAGAAATGATTGAAGCCCACTTCGTACAGCGTGGCGGACGAGGCGTAGCTGGCGATGTGTCCGCCGTACTCGGTCGACTTGCGGTTTGCCGCGACGACCATCGCCATCGCATTCCAGCGGATCCACGCTTCGATGCGCCGCTCGAGCTCGCGATTGCCGGGATACAGCGGCTGCTTGCCGACCGCGATCGTGTTCACGTACGCGGTGTTCGCGCTGTACGGCAGGTACGCGCCGGAGCGGCGCGCGTGCTCGACCATGCGGTCGATCAGGAAGTGCGCGCGCTCGGGCCCGGCCGCCTGCAGCACCGAATCGATCGACTCGAGCCACTCGCGCGTTTCAACCGGATCGAGGTCGCCGGGTTCTATGGGCTCACTCATGTCTCTTGGAAATTACCTTGCGGGACGCTGTGTTAGGATGCGCTGCACACGGGCCTACAGCCGGCGGGTCGGCATTATACGAACATGCAAGAGCTGACGATACGCCGTCCCGATGACTGGCACCTGCACCTGCGCGACGGCGCCACGCTCGCGGCCGTGCTGCCGTTCACCGCGCGGCGCTTCGGGCGCGCGGTCATCATGCCGAATCTCAGCCCTCCGGTGGCCACCACGGCGGCCGCGCTCGCGTACCGCGAGCGCATCGTGGCGGCGCTGCCCGCCGGCGCGCAGTTCGAGCCCCTGATGACGCTGTACCTCACGGACGCCACGCCTCCCGAGGAGATCGACCGCGCCGCCGCGAGCGGCGCGGTGCTGGGCTGCAAGCTCTATCCGGCCGGCGCGACGACGCATTCGGCGGCCGGCGTCACCGACGTGCGGCGCATCGACACGGTGCTCGCGCGCATGGCCGAGCGCGGCCTGGTGCTGCAGGTGCACGGCGAAGTGACCGATCCGGAGGTCGACATCTTCGACCGCGAGGCGCGTTTCATCGAACGCGTGCTCGCGCCGCTCGTCGCGCGCCATCCGCGCCTGCGCGTGGTATTCGAGCACGTGACCACGCGCGCCGCGGTCGAATTCGTATGCGGCGCCCGCGAGGGCGTCGCCGCCACGGTCACGCCGCAGCACCTGCTGCTGAACCGCAATGCACTGTTTCAGGGCGGGATCCGCCCGCACCTGTATTGCCTGCCGGTGCTCAAGCGCGAGGCCGACCGCGAGGCGCTGCGCGCGGTGCTCGCGCGCGGCGAGTCGCGTTTCTTCCTCGGCACCGACAGCGCCCCGCACGCCCGGCACCTCAAGGAGGCGGCCTGCGGCTGCGCCGGCATCTTCTCGGCGCACGCCGGCATCGAACTGTATGCGGAAGTGTTCGAGCAGCTCGGCGCGCTCGCGCGGCTCGAGGATTTTGCCTCGCACTTCGGCGCCGACTTCTACGGCCTGCCGCGCAACGGCGGCACGCTGACGCTGGAGCGGCGGGCGTGGACGCCGCCGGCCAGCTATCCGCTGGACCCCGGCGAGCTGGTGCCGCTGCGCGCCGGCGAGGCCGTGGCCTGGGCGGTACGCGCGTGAGCAACGGCGCGTTCGAGCGCCGCATGGCGCGGCGCTTCCGTGGCTTCCTGCCGGTGGTCGTCGACGTGGAGACCGGCGGCTTCAACAGCGCGCGCGACGCGCTGCTGCAGATCGCCGCGGTGATGATCGAGCTCGACGATTCCGGGCGGCTGGTGCGCGGCCCGACGCACAGCTACCACGTCAAGCCCTTCGAGGGCGCCAACATCGAGCCGGCGGCGCTCCAGGTCAACAAGATCGATCCCTGGCACCCGCTCCGTCCGGCGATCGACGAGCGCGAGGCGCTGCAACGCATCTTCAAGGAAGTGCGCGCCGGCATGCAGCGCGCAGGCTGCAAGCGCGCCATCCTGGTCGGGCACAACGCCTGGTTCGATCTCTCGTTCCTCAACGCGGCGCTGGCGCGCACCGGCGTGAAGCGCAGCCCGTTCCATCCGTTCTCGAGCTTCGATACCGCGACGCTGGCGGGCGCCGCGCTCGGTCAGACCGTGCTGGCCAAGGCGGCGACGATCGCCGGGCTCGGCTGGGACAGCTCGGCGGCGCATTCGGCCAGCTACGACGCGGAGCGCACCGCCGAGCTGTTCTGCTCCATCTGCAATGAGCTGGCGGGCAGTTTCCAGTGGGCCGAGAACCGCGCACGCGAACTTGGCTGGTTCGAGGCCGCCGGCGACGATGCCGAGCCGGTGCCCGATCCCGAGCCCGACGCCTGAGCCGGACCGACGCGCCGGCCCGCTAGGCGTGGGCGGTGGCGGGCAGCGCGCCCGCGTCGGCCAGCAGCTGCTTCAACTCGCCGCTCCGGTACATTTCCATCGCGATGTCGCAGCCGCCGACCAGCTCGCCCTTGACGTAGAGCTGCGGGTAGGTCGGCCAGTTCGAGTGCTGCTTCAGCGCCTCGCGCATCTCGGGGTCGTCGAAGATGTTGACGCTGTGGAAACTGGCGCCGAGCTTGCGCAGTGCGCCGGCGGTCTGCGCCGAAAATCCGCATTGCGGAAAATCCGGCGTGCCCTTCATGAACAGCACCACCGGCGCCGCGTTGAGTGCCTTGCTGATCCGTTCGCTGACTTCCATGGTTCAATTCACCTCGAGTTGATTGTCCACCGCGATCACGCCCGCGACAGCGCGCGTGGCGCGTTCCGCCGCCGTCCGTTGCGCCGCGCTCGCCACCGCGCCGCGCAGCGTCACCGTGCCGCCGCTCGCGCTGACCGCGATCGGCGCGTGCCGCAGCAGCGGCTCGGCGCCGATTCGCGCCTGCACGGCCGAGCCCAGAGCCGCATCGGCTGAAGTGCCGGAGCGGCCGCGGCCGTCGGCGATCGTGCCGCTGTCGGGCGCATGGCCGATGACGGCGGCAACGCAGCCTGCCAGCAGCAGGCTCGCCATCATCGTCACCGCAACCAGGCCCCTGGGCCGCATGCCTGCTCCCGCGATACCAGCGTTGAATTATGGGGGTCGCTGCCCTATTCTTCAAATACGCTGGCGATCGATCGCGCCAAGCGGAACAACGACATAAGGTCATAACGAGGCACACGACATGAACCCACTGAATTCCGTGCGCGGCTCCATCATCACCGGTGTCATCGTCGCGGCCGTCATCACGATCGCGATCCCGCAGAGCGCGTTCAACGAGATGGGCCTGATCCGCTGGCTGCATATCCTCTCGGGCGTGATGTGGATCGGCCTGCTGTGGTACTTCAACGTCGTGCAGGTGCCGGCGCTCGGGGCCGCGGCCGCCGACAAGGGCGGGCCCGGCGGCGCGGGCATCAGCAAGTACGTGGCGCCGCGGGCGCTGCTGTGGTTCCGCTGGGCCGCCGTGGCGACCTGGCTGACCGGGGCCGCCTACCTGCTGCGCGGCGCGAACCTCGTCAACGCGTTCACGTTCGGTCATTTCGGCGAAGACCTGTACGGGCTCGTCATCGGCACGGGCGCCTGGCTCGGCACGATCATGCTGTTCAACGTGTGGGTGCTGATCAATCCGAACCAGATGAAGGTGCT
>DATKLZ010000166.1:0-12442 GCA_035542135.1 Steroidobacteraceae bacterium
GTCGATGTTGCGGCCGGCGCGCGTCACGCGCCGCGCCAGCAGGTTCATCTCCAGGTCGGCGACGCGCAGCGTGCTCACCAGCCGGTTGTCGCCCGAGGCGCGCCGCATCAGCGCCTCGACGCGCGCCAGCAGCTCGGCGAACGCGAACGGCTTGACCAGGTAGTCATCGCCGCCGGCGCGCAGGCCCTCGACGCGGTCATCGACGGTGCCTAGCGCGCTAAGCACCAACACTGGTGCAAGTACGCCCCCGGCCCTTAGCTGGCCGACCATCGACAGGCCATCGAGCAACGGCAGCATGCGATCGACGATCAGCAGGTCGTAGCGCGCCGCGCGTGCCTCGGCCAGCCCGGCGGCGCCGTCGGCGCAGTGCCTGACCTCATAGCCGGCCTCGCGCAGGCCCTGGCACAGGTGCCCGGCGGCTTCGACGTCGTCTTCGACCAGCAATATCTGCACGGCTGCTCCAGCGATCCAGCGCGAATCGTAGCTCTGACGGCGTCGCGAGGCGAATGTTCCCGACGCCGCGGCTGCGCGGTGTCCGCGCCGGATCGATTGATCCTATAATCGCGATAGACAACTCAAATGGCGTCCGATGGCCGACCTGAAGCTCAAGGACCTGCGCTACCTGACCGCGCTCGCCGACACCGGCCACTTCGGCCGTGCCGCCGCGGCCTGCTTCGTCAGCCAGCCGACGCTGTCGGCGCAGTTGCGCAAGCTCGAGGATTACCTCGGCGTGCGGCTCGTCGAGCGGCAGCCGCGGCACGCGCTGCTCACCGAGGCCGGCGCGGCGGTCGCCGAACGCGCGCGGCAGATCGTCGCCACCAGCGACGAGATCGTGCGCCTGGCGCGCGACTGGCGCGATCCGCTCGCCGGCAGCCTGCGCCTGGGCCTGCTGCCGACGGTGGGGCCCTACCTGCTGCCGCAGGTCATGGCGCGGCTGCGCAAGGCGCTGCCGCGGCTCGAGCTGCTGCTGTTCGAATACCAGACCGCGCCGCTCCTGCAACGGCTGCGCGCCGGCGAGCTCGATGCCGGCGTCATCGCGCTGCCCGCGCCGGAGCCGGGCTTCGAGTCACGGCCGCTGTACGACGAGCCCTTCGTGCTCGCGGTGCCCCAGCACCACCGCCTCGCGGCGCGGCGGCAGGTGCAGGTCGGCGAGCTGGGCGATGAAGCGCTGCTGCTGCTGGACGAGGGGCATTGCCTGCGCGACCAGGCGCTGGCGGTGTGCGCGCGCAGCCGCGCGCACGAGAAGCAGGACTTCCGCGCCACCAGCCTCGAGACGCTCCGCCAGATGGTCGTCGCCGGCGCCGGCGTGACGCTGCTGCCGGCGCTCGCCTGCCGCGGCGCCTACAGCGCCACCGCCGGATTGCGGCTGGTGAATATCGTCCGGCCCGTGCCGGTGCGCCGCATCGGCGCCGTCTGGCGGCCCAGCACGACCCGCGCGCCGGCGATCGCCGCGCTGTGCGATCTGCTCGCGCGCCACTGCGGCATCGGCCGCGCCAAATGAGCGCTGCGGACGGCGCCGGCGTCTCGATCTACGATCGCCTGTGGCGCAGCGACGCCGAGACCTGCGCGCTGCTCGCCGCGGGCACGGCGCGGCGCGAACTGGTGGCGGTGTTCGGCGTGGTCGAGCAGGCGCTGCTCGCCGCGCTCGCCCGCCGCGCGTTGGCCGCGCCCCGCCGCCATGAGGAATCGGTGTACCTGTTGCCCGGCATCATGGGTTCGCAGCTCGGCGCGCTGCGGCCCGCCGGCGCGCCGGCCGACCTGTTGTGGCTCGATCCGCAGGATGTCATCGGCGGCGCGCTGACGCGGTTGCGCCTGCCCGATGCGGCGCCGCTGTCGGCGCTCGGCGCGATTCCATTCAGCTACCTCGCGCTGCAGCTGCGCCTGCGCGCGGCCGGCTTCGCCGTCACCGTGCACGACTACGACTGGCGCGGCGATCTCGACGAGCTGGCCGCCGCGCTCGCAGCGCGCCTGCGCGCCGATCCCGCGCCGGGCATCCACCTCGTCGCGCACAGCATGGGCGGCCTGATCGCGCGCCGCGCGCTGCAGTCGCCGGACCTGGCGCGCGTGCGCCGCCTGGTCACGCTGGGCACGCCGCACGGCGGATCGTACGGCGCCGTGCAGGCGATCCGCGGCACGTATCCGGTCGTGCGCAGGCTCGCCGCGCTCGATCGCCTGCACGATGCCGATTTCCTGGCCTCGCAGGTCTTCAGCACCTTCCCGAGCCTGTACCAGATGCTGCCGCCGCCGGCTTCCGCCAGCGGGGCGGATCTGTTCGACGCCGCGCAGTGGCCGCGCACCGGCCCGCAGCCGGATGCGCGCCTGCTCGATGCGGGGCGCCGATTCACCGTGGCGCTCCGGGGCGCCGAACCACGCTGCATCGCGATCTGCGGCACGTTGCAGCGCACCGTCACCGGAGTGCGGCTGGCCGGCGATGAGTTCGTGTACCAGGTCAGCGATGCGGGCGATGGCACGGTGCCGCTCGCCAGCGCGCAGCTGGCCGGGAGCGACAACTACTTCATCCGCTGCGAGCACAGCGCATTGCCGCGCAGCGCCACGGTGGCGCACGCGGTGCTCGAACTGCTGCGCCAGGGGCGCACGAAGCGGCTCGCCGCGCTCCCCGGCGCGCGCGGCGGCCGCGAAGTGGCGGTCAGCGACAGCCAGCTGCGCACCACGTGGAACGACAAGATCGACTGGGCCGCGCTGGCGCCCGAGGATCGGCGCAGCTACCTCAACCAGCTCAACCAGCCGCCGCGCCAGTACGCCCCCGCGCGCTGACTGATCCAAGCCCGCGCGCTTTGCGGCTGCGGTGGCGAGGGCGTAGCATCGTCCGCACCAGATGCCACGGAGTCCGCACATGGACAAGCACAGCAAGACGGAAACGCCGCGCCAACTCACGCGCCGCGACCTGCTGATCTCGACGGCCAGCTTCGCGGCCCTCCGCACCGCCGTCGCCGCGGAGGCCACGCCGGGCACGCCGCCCGCGCCGACTCCCGCGCCGACTCCAGCGCCGGCGGCGAGCGCGCCGGCGGGCCCGTTCACGCTGCCTGCGCTGCCGTACGCCGACCATGCGCTCGACCCCGTCATCTCGGCCAATACGCTCGGCTTCCATCACGGCAAGCATCATCGCGCCTACGTCGACAACCTGAACAAGGCGATCGCCGGCACGCCGTATGCCGACATGAAGCTCGAGCAGATCATCGCCGCGACCTACGGCGTGGCCGACAAGAGCGCGGTGTACAACAACGCCGCGCAGCACTGGAACCACAGCTTCTACTGGCGCAGCCTCCGCCCGCAGGGCGGCGGCGAGCCGCCGGCGGCGTTGCGGCTGAAGCTCGAGAGCTCGTTCGGCAGTGTCGATGCCTGCCGCAAGGAACTGCAGGCGGCCGCCACCACGCAGTTCGGCAGCGGCTGGGCCTGGCTCGTGCAGGATGGCGGCCGCCTCGCCGTCGTGAAGACCGGCAATGCCGATTCTCCGCTCAGCAAGGGCCAGCGGCCGCTGCTGACGATCGACGTCTGGGAACATGCGTATTACCTCGACTACCAGAACAAGCGCGCCGACTACGTCTCGGCGGTGATCGGCAAGGCGCTCGACTGGCAATTCGCGGCCGACAACCTCGGCCTCGCTTGAGCGCCCCGCCGGCGATCACGGTTCCCGCGCCGCACCGGCGACGGATACTGCGAGAGCGTCGTGCTCGATCCGGACGGCAACCGCATCGAGATCACCGCATGAAGGAGCGCCCGTGAGCGAGGAACTCTGGCACGACATCGGCGACGCGGCGCAGCTGGCGCAACGGCCCCTGCAGCAGGTCATGGTCGGCAAGACCAGGGCGGCGCTGTCGTATGCGAACGGGCAGTTCGGCGTCATCAATGGTTCCTGCAACCACGTCGGCGGTCCGCTGGGCCTGGGCACGCTCGAAGGCGACTACGTCTCCTGCCCGTGGCACCACTGGAAATTCCACCGCATCACCGGCGAGGGCGAGCCCGGCTACGAAGCCGACCGCGTGCCGCGCTACGAATGCAAGGTCGAGGGCGGGCGGCTCCTGGTGCGCGATGCGCCGGCGAGCACGCGCAACCGGCTGCCGCACGCGAAGCATCCGCTCGACCGCGACCTGAAGCGCGCGCCCGGACCCTTGCGCGTCTGGGGGCTGTCGACGACGATCATGGACGACGCGCACCCGCGCTACTCCACTTCCGAGGCGCTGCTGCAGTCCGCGCTCGAGCACGCCGGCGCGAAGCACGCGCTCGAGTTCCGCATGACGAAACTGCGCGCGCTGGATTTCCGCGCCTGCGAGGGCTACTACTCGAAGAGCGCCTACGCCTGCACCTGGCCCTGCAGCATCTCGCAGGTGCACCACCACGACGGCATGAACGAGGTGTACGAGAACCTGGTGTTCTGGGCGGACGTGATCCTCGTGGCCACGCCGATCCGCTGGGGCGTGGCGAGCTCGCTGTACTTCAAGATGGCCGAACGGCTCAACACGGTGCAGAACCAGATCACGCTGCGCAACCGCGTCATGCTCAAGGACAAGGTGGCCGGCTTCATCATCACCGGCGGCCAGGACAACATCCAGGCCGTGGCCGGCCAGATGCTGCAGTTCTTCGGCGAGCTCGGGCTGCAGTTCCCGCAGTTCCCGTACATCGCCCACAGCCGCGGCTGGACCGCCGAGGACATGGAGCGCAACGTCGAGGTCGTGCAGCACAGCCAGCAGCTGCACGACGGCGCCCGCGCGCTGCTCGACCGCTGCGTCGACCTGGCCGCGCGCCTCGCGGTCGGCGCGGCGCCGCCCTTCGAGCGCGCCGGCCGCAAGGCCGCGGGCGTCGAGCGCCGCGGTCCGCCCGCAAGTGGCTGATTTGCAGGGACCGCGCTTCGGCCGGCGCGACGGCCTGCATCCTTTTGCGCGCTGCCGGGTCTAGCGGGAATGTCGGCAGCGTTTGCCAACCTCAAGGGAGCATTGCGATGAACAGGCGCATCGGGATTCTGGCCGGGGCATGGGTGGTTTCCACGCTGGCGCTGGCGGGCGCCAAGGCGGGCGCGGCCGAAAGCGGCCGCCTGGCACTGCCGGATTTCCACGCGCTCGAGTCACAGGCGAGCGAGAGCACGGTCGTGACGCTCGGGCCCTGGATGCTGCATTTCGCCAGCCATTTCTGCGACCGCAACGATCCGGATGGGGCCGCGACGCGCCGCATGCTCGCCAGCATCAGGAGCATCACCATCCACAGCTACGAGTTCGACCGCGACTTCGCCTACTCGAAGGCCGATGTCGACGCGGTGCGCGCGCAGCTGCGCGCTCCCAACTGGAACCGCCTCGCGCAGGTGCGCAGCAAGGACCGCGACGATGTCGATGTCTACGTCTCGACCGAGAACGACCGGACCACCGGCCTGGCGGTGATCTCGAGCGAGCCGCGCGAGCTGACGATCATCAACATCGTCGGCTCGATCAGCGCGGATGACCTGCAGCGCCTCGGCATGCACCTCGACGTGCCGGGCCTGCGCGCCACGCGCGGCGACGCGCAGCAGGACCCGCCCGCCACCTGAGCGGCCAGCGCCATCGCCAGCCGTGGCGCGGCCGGCGCCACGGCATCGGCAGGTCGGGTATCCTTGGGCCCCATGCCGCTCAAGAGCGCGAACAACCTGGAATCGGCTCGCCTGCTGATCCGCCCGGTGACCGAGGCCGACCTGCCCGCGCTCCTCGAGGTCAACGGCGACGATGCCGTGACGCAATACCTGCCCTACGCGAGCTGGCGCAGCATCGAGGACGCGCGCGCCTGGTTCGCGCGCATGAACGCGCTGCAGGCCGCCGGCGGCGCGCTGCAGTTCGTCATCATCGAGAAGCGCACCGCGCGCGCCATCGGCACCTGCCTGCTGTTCCACCACGAGGAGACGAGCGCACGCGCCGAGCTCGGCTACGTGCTCGGGCGCAGGCATTGGGGGCAGGGCTACATGGATGAAGCGCTGCGGCGCCTCGTCGACTGCGCCTTCGGCGAGCTCGCGCTGCGGCGGCTCGAGGCCGAGGTCGACCCGCGCAACGCCCGCTCGGCGCGCGTGCTCTCGCGGCTGGGATTCGTGCAGGAAGGACTGCTGCGCGAACGCTGGCTGACGCGCGGGATTCCCTGCAGCGTGAACGTCTACGGGCTGCTGCAGCGCGAGTGGCCGCGGGCCTGAGCCCGCGCGCGGCGCGTTCAGCCGCCGGCGACCGTGATGCGGTTGCCGCCTTCCTGCCTTGACAGCGCCGTGCCCTGCTCCGCGCGCGCAATGCTGGCCGCGAGCGCTTCGCCGCCGTTGAGCATGACGGCGCCGATCGAGACGGTCACGTTGGCGACCGCGGTCTCGCTGTCCTGGCGCCGCACGCGGCAGCGCTCGACGCCCAGGCGGATGCGCTCGGCCTGCGCGAGCGCCTCGGCGCTGCTCCGGCCGGGCAGCAACAGCAGGTAGTTCTCGCCACTGCCGCGCGCCAGCAGCGTGCCCGGGCCCGCCCCATGGCTGATCACCTGCGCGATCGCCGCGAGCACCCGGTCGGCGAGCATGTGGCCGGAGCTGTCGCCGATGCCGGCAAAGTCGTCGATGCTGAAATGCAGCAGCGCGCCGGCCGGCAGGCCCGACGGATAATGGTCGCGCACCCGGTGCTCGAAGCCGCGCGCGTTGAGCAATCCCGTCAGTGGATCGACATGGGCCTTGCCCTGCGCGAGCTCGAGTTCGCCCTGCAGGCGGCGCGCCTCGCGCGAGTTGACTTCGAGGTTCTGCTGCAGGTCGCTGGTGCGCGAACGCACGCGGTCGGTGTCCGTCAGCAGGGCCAGGACGACCTCGGTGATCGCCGTCTTGTCGACATTGCGCTTGAGCCGTTCCTGGTAGTCGTTCAGCCCGTCGCTGTAGCGCCCGACTTCCAGGCTGGCCTGCTGCGTCGTCTCGGTGACCTGTTCGACCACTTCCTGGATGCGCGCGCGCACCTTCATCGACGACTCGATGTCGCGCATCGCCACGTGCTTGTCGAACAGCTCCTCGATGTCGGCGTCGGTCAGTCGCGTCGTGGCAGCCACGCGCGCGTCGACCGCGGCCTTGAGCTGCTGGTTCGTGCCGGCGGCGTACTCGTACCAGACGGCGAAGCTGAGCGGATGGAAGCCGGCGGCGTGGCGCGACATCAGCGGCAGCACCATGCGCAGCAGTTCGGCGGTCTGCTCGCGGTTTTCGCGGTAGCGCATCTACCGGTGTCCGTTCACGCGTGGATCACCCGGCGTCGCTCGCCGATCAGGCGCTGCGCGACTTGCCGAGCTGCGCGGCGATGAGCGCGCCGAACGCCGGCTTGCCGGTCGATTGCTGCGCCTGCAATTGCCGCAGCAGGTCCTCGATGGCCACCGCCTCGCCGAACAGCCTTCCCTGGGCAATGTCGCACCCCCACATGCGCAGCGGCAGGACCTGGTTGGCACGCTCGACCCCCTCCGCCACCACCTGCAAACCCAGGCCGTGCCCCATGTCGATGATCGTCCGCACGAGTGTAGCATCGGCCGGGTCGTCGGCAAGGTCGCGCACGAATGACTGGTCGATCTTCAGCGTGCCGATCGGGAACTGCTGCAGCGCCGACAGCGAGGAATAACCGGTGCCGAAGTCGTCGATCGACAGGTGCAGCCCCATGCCGGCCAGCTGCGCCAGCAGCTCGACGGTGCGGCGCGGATCGGCCATCAACGTCGATTCGGTGATCTCGAGCTCCAGGCTCTGCGGCGGCACCTTGTGGCGCTCGAACAGCGAGCGGCAGTTGAGCAGGAAGCCGGCGTGGCGCAGCTGCTTGAGCGAGAGGTTGAGCGCGATGCGCCCGGGGTTGCCGACCGCCCGGCGCAGCAGGTTGAGGTCGAGGCAGACGCGCTCGAGCACCCACTCGCCGATCGCGCTGATCAGGTTGTTCTCCTCGGCCATCGGGATGAACTGCGCGGGCGGGATGTCGCCGTGCCCGGGCAGCCGCCAGCGCAGCAGCGCCTCGGCGCCGACGATGCGCCCGTCGCGCAGGTCGATCTTCGGCTGGTAGTGCACCACGAACTCGTCGCGCTCGACCGCGCGGCGCAGCTTGCTCTTGAGCATCAGCCGCTCGACCGCGGCCGCGTTCATCTCCTGCGAATAGAACGCGAAGGTGTTGCCGCCGTTCTGCTTCGAGTAGTACATCGCCGCATCGGCGTTGCGGATCAGGTCGATGACGTTGTCGGCGTCGCGCGGGCAGAAGGCCACGCCGATGCTGACCGTCAGGAACACTTCCTGCTGGTTGATGTGGAAGGCCGCGCCGGCGGCGTCGAGCACGGTGCGCGCCAGCTGCCCGACCTGTTCGCCGGCGACGGCGGCGTCGGCGCTCAGGCCGTCGACGAACAGCGCGAACTCGTCGCCGGCGAGTCGCCCGAGCACCGCCTCGCTGCTCAGCACGCTGGTCAGCCGCTCGGTCAGCACTTCGAGCACGCGGTCGCCCGAGGCATGGCCGAAGGTGTCGTTGACTTCCTTGAAACGGTCCATGTCGATGTACAGCAGCGCCACGCCCTGCCCGACGCGGCGCGCGCGCGCGATCACCTGCTGCAGCAGGTGCTGGAACTGCATGCGGTTCGGGATCTTCGTCAGCGCGTCGTAGCGCGCCAGGTAGCGGATGCGCCGCTCGGCGCGCTTGCGTTCGGTGATGTCGCGCGCCACGTAGATGTCGCCGGCGAACTGCGCATCCGCGCTCTCCACCGTCGAGGCGACGAACGAGACCGGGATCGTCTGCCCGGCGCGCGTGCGCAGCACCGTCTCGCCGGTATCGCGCGCCGCCGCCAGCGCGTCGCCGCCCGCCTCGCCGGTCGCGGCCAGGAGCGAGCCGATGCGCATGCCGATGAGCTCGGCGCTCGAGTAGCCGGTCATGCGCTGCGCCGCGTCGTTGACGATGCGGATCGCGCCGTCGGGCGCGACGACGAACACGCTGTCGCTCATGCCGTTGAGCACGCTGTGCAGGTAGTCGCGGCTGTAGGTGGTCTCGTTCAGCGCCACGCGCGTGCGCTCGAAAGCCCGCAGCAACCGGCCCAGGTGCCCGCCCAGGCCCGCCTCGATCGGCTGCGAGAACTCGCCCCGCCCCAGGCGCTCGGCCGCGCCGATCAGCTCCTCGACGCCATGCTGCAGGCGCCGCCGTTCGCTCCAGGACCAGTAGGCGGCCGCCGAGGCGCCCGCCAGCGTCAGCACGCCGGCCGCCCACAGCAGCGGCGCCGGCACGTGGTGCCAGAGCAGCCCGACCGCCACCCAGCCGCACAGGGCCAATCCCAGCCCCATGGCTGCCAGATGCCGGCTGGAAAGCTGCAGGTTGCGCACGCGTATCCCCTCCGAGGCAGCTTAGAATCATGCCCGATGGGAGCCCAATCCGCCAATGGACGGCCTCCGGGCGCCGTCTTGTCGCCGCTGGAGCTGACCGGACGCGCCCGCACGCATGTCGGCGCCCTGTCCGAATTCGGCTGCGAGCTCGGGCCGCAGGCGGCCGCGGCGCTGCGGGCCATGCGCGCCGCGGCGGCGGCGGCGGACATCGACCTGCAGCCGGTCTCGGGCTTCCGCGACTTCGACCGCCAGCTCGCGATCTGGAACGGCAAGTTCCGCGGCACGCGCGCCCTGCTCGACGCGGCCAGCCGCCCGCTGGATGCGGCCGCGCTCGACGCGCCGCAACGCGTCGCGGCGATCATGGTATGGACGGCGCTCCCGGGCGCCAGCCGCCACCACTGGGGAACGGATTGCGACGTCATCGACCGGAGCGCGCTCGGGCCCGGCGCGACGGTCGAGCTGCTGCCGGCCGACTACGCGCCCGGCGGCCGCTACGCGCGACTGTCGCAATGGCTTGCGCGACACGCGCACGAATACGGCTTCTTCCTGCCCTACGACCGGGACCGCGGTGGCGTGCAGCCTGAACCCTGGCACCTCAGCTACGCGCCGGTGGCGGCGCCCGCGCTGGCGGCGCTCGACGTGCCGCTGTTGCGCGCGGCACTCGATGACGCGGCGCTCGAGGGCCGCGCGGCGGTCATCGCGCGCTTGCCGGAGTATTTCGAGCGCTACGTCGCGGCCGTCGCGCCGCCGCCCGCGGCCGCGCTCGCGGCCGCGGCGCTCAATCGCGCAGCCAGGCCCGCTTGAAGTAGCCGAGCATCTGCCCGCGCACCTCCGCGATCGTGTCGGGGTTCGCGGCGTACAGCGGCGGATTGCGCCGCAGCATGCGCCAGCTCTCGCTGCGCAGCACCTGCTCGAGGAACTTCAGGTTGCGCTCGATCGATTCCATGTACGGGTTGCGGCCGTCGAACAGGATCTCGAGGTAGCGGTACGCGCGGTTGAACTCGCCATCCAGGCGCTGGCGGCGCGTTTCATTGGCGAACTGCGGCGTCTGCCGCAGCAGGTCGAGCCCCGAGGCGTAGCGCACGTTCTCGGCGCTGGCGTTCGTGTACGGCAGCGCCATGCCGGCCAGCACGAACTCCGGATACAGGCGATCGCGGCATTTCTCCAGGTAGCAGCGATCCGCCATCTGCGTGATCATGTCTGAGGTGCCGAGCAGGTGGCCGAGGCGTACGTCGCGTGCGTCCTCCAGCACCAGTTCGCTGAACGGCTTCTCGTAGCCGGTGAAATGCAGGATCTGGCTCGCCGGCCCGGCCCAGGCGCCGAGGCCGATCTGCGGCAGGTAGCCCTGCAGGAACTCGATGCCGCGCGACACGTGCGTGCGCGTGAACTCCGCGCCGTTGCGCTGCGCCGTGTCGGTGCTGCGCCGCAGGTAACCGACATCGTGGAACAGCGCCATGATGACGCCGGCGAGCGCGCGCTCGGCGCCGAGCTTCCACAGCGGCTCGACCTGCCGCTCGTATCCGGCGCAGATGCGCGCCATCGTCAGCGTCACGTCGAGCGTGTGCTGCCGGTCGTGGTAGAGCGTGTCGACACCGGCGTAGCCGGGAGCGCGCCCCGAGAACATGTCGTCGAACTGCGCGAACGCCTGCCGCAGCGGTTCGGTCGAGGCGGCGGGCCAGGTGGCGGCGAACAGCTGTTCGATGGCCTGCAGCACCGCCAGCGGCGAGCTGACGCGCACCGTGTTGGTGATGTCGTAATCGCTGCGGCGGATGTTGATCGAGCCGGTGCTCGTGCCCGGCGCGGGAGGGCGCTCGTTTGCCGCTTGTGCCATGTGAAGGGCCAGTGTAGGACAGCGCGCAGCGCCGTTCCAGCGACCTGCCGCACAGTCCCCGGGCCCGCGGGCGGCGCCCGCGACGGGCCGGTATCTATATGTCAAACGTGGCGATGACCGGGGTGTGATCGGAGGCCCGTTCGCTCCGTCGCGGCGCGACATCGATGGTGCAGGCGCGGCAGCGTTCCGCCAGCGCCTGCGAGGCCAGCAGCAGGTCGATGCGCAGCCCGTGGTTGCGGCGGAACGCGCCGGCGCGGTAATCCCACCAGCTGAAGGAGCCCGGCGGCTGCTCGAACTGCCGGAACAGGTCGACGAAGCCGATCGCCAGCGTGTCGCGCAGCGCCTCGCGCTCCTCGGGGCTGACGTGCACCGAACCGGCCCAGGCCGCCGGGTCGTGCACGTCGCGGTCCTCGGGGGCGATGTTGAAATCACCGAGCACCAGCAGCAGCGGATGCGCGGCCAGTTCCGCGCGCAGCCAGGCGCGCAGGGCGCGCAGCCAGCCGAGCTTGTAGAAGAATTTCTCCGACCCCACGCTCTGGCCGTTCGGCACGTACAGGTCGATGACGCGCACGCCGCCGATGCTCGCCGCCAGCACGCGCCGCTGCGGATCATCGTAGCCGGGCATGTCGCGCACCACGGCATCGGCCGGCACTCGCGACAGCAGCGCGACGCCGTTGTAGGTCTTCTGCCCGTTGCACACGCTGTGGTAGCCGGCCGCGCGCAGTTCCCCCGCCGGGAAGGCGTCGTCGGTCAGCTTGGTTTCCTGCAGCGCGAGCACGTCGACGTCGGCGCCGGCCAGCCACTCGAGCAGCTGCGGCAGCCGCACGCGGAGCGAGTTGACGTTCCAGGTGGCGATGCGCACTGCAGGCCCGTTGGCGAGCGCGGCCGCGCTTCAGGCGGCCTTCGGCCGGGCGATGCCGTGCAGCTCGAGCAGTGCCGCGATCTCGGGCTTGCGGCCGCGGAACTCGACGAAGGACTCGAGCGCATCGCGGCTCCCGCCGCGCGCCAGGATGCTGTCGAGGAAGCGTGCGGCGGTCGCGCGATCGAAGGCGCCGTGGCCGCGGAACGCGGCAAACGCGTCGGCCGCCAGCACCTCCGCCCACTTGTAGCTGTAGTAGCCGGCCGCGTAGCCGCCGGCGAAGATGTGCGAGAAGCTGTGCGGATAGCGGTTCCACTCCGGGATGCGCGTCACCGCGACCTCGGCGCGCACCTCGGCCAGCAGCTCGTACAGGCGCGAGCCGCGCGCGCTGTCGTACTCGGCGTGGATGCGCATGTCGAACAGCGCGAATTCCACCTGCCGCAGC
>DATKLZ010000167.1:0-12547 GCA_035542135.1 Steroidobacteraceae bacterium
CGCATGGAACTGCTCTATCCGGGCCGCTCCTCGGTCGAGGCGAGCCGCATCGGCGATGAGTACATCGTGCGGCTGCGCTTCCCCTACGTCGAGGACAGCGAACGGGCTTCCTCGCTGTGAACCCGCGCGTGCTGATCGTCGACGACGAGCCTCCGGCGCGCGAACGGCTGCGCCGGCTGCTCGAGGAGCACGGCGGCGTCGACATTGCCGGCGAGGCGGCCAACGGCGAACAGGCGGTGCGGCTCGCCGGCGACCTGAAGCCCGACCTGGTGCTGCTCGACGTGCGCATGCCGGGCATGAACGGCCTGGAGGCCGCGCGCCACCTGGCGCTGTTCGACGCGCCGCCGGCCGTGGTGTTCACCACCGCCTACGACGCCTACGCGGTCGAGGCCTTCGAGGCACAGGCGATCGGCTACCTGCTCAAGCCCGTGCGCGCCGAGAAGCTCGCCGCGGCGCTGCAGCGCGCCGCGCGCCTGGCGGAGTCGACGCTCGCACGCGTCGCCGCCGGCGATCCGGCGCGCGCGCCGCGCACGCACGTGGCGGCGCGGCTCGGCGATGCGGTGCGGTTGATCCCGTTGCCCGAGATCTACTACTTCGCGGCCGACCAGAAATACACCACCGTGCGCCATCGCGGCGGCGCCGACCTGATCGAGGACAGCCTGCGCGCGCTCGAGGAGGAATTCCCCGCGCAGTTCGTGCGCGTGCACCGCAATGCGCTGGTCGCGATCCACTCGCTCGCGGCGATCGAGCGCGATGTGGAGGGACAATACCGCGTCGTGCTGCGCGACATCGGCGAGCGGCTCGATGTCAGCCGCCGCCTGGCGGGCGAACTGAAGGAACGCTTCCGCCTATGAGCGAAGACGATGACGTGCGCATCCTCCACGGCATGGGCTATGCGCAGGAACTCTCGCGCCGCCTCGGGCGCTTCTCGAATTTCGCGATTTCGTTCTCGATCATCTGCATCCTGGCCGGCGGCATCAATTCGCTCGCGCAGGCCACCTCCGGCGCGGGCGGTGCTGCGATCGGCCTGGGCTGGCCACTCGGCGTGCTGATCTCCGGTTCGTTCGGCCTCGCGATGGCGCAGATCGCCTCCGCCTTCCCGACCGCCGGCGGCCTGTACCACTGGGGCTCGATCCTCGGCAACCGCTTCACCGGCTGGCTCACCGCCTGGTTCAACCTGCTGGGGCTCATCACCGTGCTCGGCTCGATCAACGTCGGCGCCTACAATTTCTTCCTCGGCGCGTTCGGGCCGCGTTTGCAGCTCACCGATTCGATGGCGCTGCTGGTCGTGTTCCTGGCGGTCGTGACCGTCGCGCAGGCGCTGGTCAACCACTTCGGCATCTCGCTGACCGCGAAGCTCACCGATTTCTCCGGCTACCTGATCTTCGGCACCGCCGTGCTGCTCACCGTGGTGTGTCTCGCCTGCACGCAGCACTTCGAGATCGCGCGGCTGTGGACCTTCGCCAACTATTCCGGCGCCGCCGGCGCCAACGTGTGGCCACGCACCGGCAGCACCGGCTGGATCTTCCTGCTGGGCCTGCTGCTGCCGATCTACACCATCACCGGCTACGACGCCTCGGCGCACACCTCGGAAGAGACGCGCAACGCGCCGCTGGCCGTGCCGCGCGGCATCGTCTCCTCGATCCTCTGGTCGGGCGTGTTCGGCTACCTGTTCCTCATCGCCTTCCTGTTCATGATTCCCGACCTAGGCGCCGCCGCAGCCCAGGGCTGGAACGTGTTCTTCTGGGCGATGGAGCAGCGCGTGGGCGCGTTCTGGCGTGAGCTGCTGTACGCGCTGATCCTGCTCTCGCAGGTGCTGTGCGGGCTGGCGACCGTGACCTCGACCTCGCGCATGATCTACGCCTTCTCGCGCGACGGCGGCCTGCCGGCATCGCGCGCGCTGGCGCGCGTCTCGCCGCTCCACCGCACGCCGGTCGCGGCGATCTGGACCGGCGCGATCGCCTCGATGCTGTTCGTGTGGGGCGCGATGTACCTGGAGCGCTTCGGGCACACGCCGGTGTTCACGGTGGTCGTCTCGTGCACCGTGATCTTCCTGTTCTTCTCGTTCGCGATTCCGATCGCGCTCGGCCTCGCGGCCTACGGCGGACCGCGCTGGCCGCGCATGGGCCCGTGGAACCTCGGGCGCGGCGGCTACACGCTGGCCGCGCTCCTGTCGATGGCCTCGATGGTGCTGATCTTCGTCATCGGCGTGCAGCCACCGAACGACAAGGCGCTCGGCGTCACCGTCGGGTTCCTCGTGATGGCTGCGATCGTCTGGTTCGCGTTCGAGCGACGCCGCTTCAAGGGCCCGCCGACCGGCGCATCGATCGCGGCCCGCAGTGCCCTCATCGCAAGCACCGAAGCGGCCTTGGACGAGCCGCACTAGGCCTTGATGCGCGCCATCTTCGGGTCGTACAAGGGTTCGAGATGCAACGCGCAGGGCACGCGCTCGGTCGCCACCTCGAGTTCATAGCGCCCGGCGAGCAGATAGTCGCGCGTCAGGCCTTCTGGCCGCCGTACGTACCCGAGGCCGATGTTGGTCCTGAGCGTGTGGCCGTAACCGCCGCTGCTGAGCCAGCCGACGCGCTCGCCGTCACGGTAGATCGTCTCGCGCCCAAGCAGCACGACCGGCGATCCGTCGGCGGTCACCGCGGCGTCATCGACGGTGAACGCGCACAGCCATTTTTTCAACGGCGCGGCAGCGCGCTGTTCGAGTGCGGTGCGACCCATGAACGGTTGCGCGGTCCTGAGCTTGACCGCCCAGCTCAAGGCCGCCTCGAAGGGCGTGTGGTCCGGGCCGATGTCCGCGCCCCAGGCGCGATAGCCCTTCTCGAGCCGCAGCGATTCGATCGCGCGGTAACCGCCGTTGGCGATGCCGTGCGCGGCGCCCGCCGCCATGATCGCGGCGTAAACCGTCGCGGCGAATTCGACCGGCACGTGCAGCTCCCAGCCGAGCTCGCCGACATAGGTGACGCGCAGCGCCAGCACCGGCGCACCCGCCACCTGCAGGCGCCGCGCCTGCCCGAACGGAAATGCCGCGTTGCCCACGTCGTCACGCGTGAGCGTCGCCAGCACCTCGCGGGCACGCGGGCCCATCAGCGCCAGCACCGCGTACGCAGAGGTCACATCCGTCAAGTGCGCATCGAGCCCGGCCGGGATGTGGCGCGCGATCCAGTCGAAATCATGCGTCGCGAAGCCGGTGCCGGTGACGAGGTAGTACTGGTCGGTGGCGAGCCGCGCCACGGTCAGGTCGCACTCGATGCCGCCCTGCGCGTTCAGCATCTGCGTGTAGATGAGACTGCCGACCGGCCGCGCGACGTCGTTGGCGCAGATCCAGCTCATGGCGCGCTCGGCATCGCGGCCGCTGAGCTGGAATTTCGCGAACGAACTCTCGTCGAACAGCGCGACGCGCTCGCGTGCCGCCCGGCATTCGCGCGCCACGGCCGCGAACCAGTTCGGGCGCGCGAAACTGTATTCATCGCGAGCGCTTTCGCCTGCCGCGGCGAACCAGTTGGGCCGCTCCCAGCCGAGTTTCTCGCCGAACACCGCGCCCTGGGCCTTGAGCTGCCCGTACAGCGGCGAACGGCGCAGCGGCCGGCCTGAAACGTGTTCCTCATTCGGCCAGGCGATCGTGTAGTGCTTGCCGTACAGCTCAAGCGTGCGCGCGCGCACCCAGTCGATGTCGGCGTGCGGGGCACCGAAGCGCCGGCTGTCGACCGGCCACACGTCGAATGGCGCCTCGCCGCCCACGATCCATTCCGCCAGCAGCTTGCCGGCGCCGCCGCCCGAGGCGATGCCGAAGGCGTTGAAGCCGGCGCCGATGTAGTACCCCGTCAGGCCCGGCGCTGGTCCTACGATGAAATTGCCGTCCGGCGTAAAACTCTCCGGCCCGTTGATCAGCTCCTTGACGCCGGCACTCGCCAGCGCCGGCACCCGCGGCAGCGCCAGGTCGAGGATCGGCTGGAAGTGATCCCAGTCCGGCTGCAGCAGCTGGAAATTGAAGTTGTCGGGAAAGCCATCGACGGCCCAGGGCCGCGGATTCGGTTCGTAGCCGCCCATGACGAGCCCGCCGACGTCTTCCTTGTAATAGGTGAGTCGGTCCGGATCGCGCAGGGTCGGCAGCCCGCGCGTGATGCCGGGGATCGCCTCGGTGATCAGGTACTGGTGCTGCACCGAGACCAGCGGCACGTTGACGCCGGCGAGCGCGCCGACCTGCCGCGCCCACTGCCCAGCGCAGTTGACCGCCACCTCGCAGGCGATGCGCCCGGCGCTGGTCAGCACCGCCACGACGCGGCCCTGCTCGAGCTCGAAGCCTGTGACGGTCGTGTCTTCGACGATGCGCACGCCGCGCAGGCGCGCGCCCTTCGCGAGCGAGAGCGTGATGTCGGAAGGATTCACCTGTCCGTCGGTGGGCAGGAACGCGGCGCCCACCACGTCGGAAATGTCCATCAGCGGCCACAGCGCCTGCGCTTCGCGCGGCGAGAGCAACTGCACCTCGAGCCCGAACGAGCGCGCCGTCGTCGCCTGCCGCCTGAGCTCGATCCAGCGCGCGCTCGTGCACGCCAGGCGCAGGCCGCCGTTCATCTTCCAGCCGCTCGCGAGTCCCGTTTCGGCCTCGAGGGTGTCGTACAACGCCACCGAGGAGCCGAGCAGCTGCGTGATGTTCGCGCTGCTGCGCAACTGCCCGACCAGGCCCGCTGCGTGGTGCGTCGAGCCGGAGGTCAGCTTGTGCCGCTCGATCAGGACCGTGTCGCGCCAGCCCAGCTTCGCCAGATGGTAGGCGGTCGAGCAGCCGACGATGCCGCCGCCGATGACCACGGCACGCGCCTGCGTGGGAAATGGAAGGTGGTCCGACATGCATTGTTTCCCTGCGGCTGCGCGCGGCTGATTATACTGGAGCGCATGAGTTACGCCCGGCACGCCGATTTTCCGCGCGCACTGGCCCTCGGGCACGCGCTGGCGGATGCGGCGCGCGGCATCGCCCGCGGCTACTTCCGGCAGCCGATCGAAGTGGAGCAGAAGGCCGACCTCAGTCCGGTCACGATCGCCGACCGCGCCATCGAGACCGAGATGCGCCGCCTGATCCGCGCCGAGTTCCCGGGGCACGCGATCCGCGGCGAGGAATTCGGCGCCGAGGCCGGCGCGGATTTCAGCTGGGTGCTCGACCCGATCGACGGCACCAAGAGCTTCGTGACCGGCTTCCCGCTGTTCGGCGCGCTCA
Source organism: Steroidobacteraceae bacterium (assembly GCA_035542135.1). GTDB lineage: Bacteria > Pseudomonadota > Gammaproteobacteria > Steroidobacterales > Steroidobacteraceae > FEN-1191. The sequence goes on from DATKLZ010000167.1 coordinate 5,222, forward strand.
TCGCGCTGGAGCAGCAGGGGCGCTCGGTGCTCGGGCTGATCGAAGCGCCGGCGATGGCCGAGCGCTGGGTCGGCGCCGAAGGCCTGGCGACCACCTTCAACGGTGCGCCGGCGCGCACCAGCGGTTGCGCGGCGCTGGAGCAGGCGCGCCTCTACTGCACCACGACCGAATGCTTCCGCGGCGACGAGCTGCGCCGCTACGAGGCCTGCGCGCGCCGCGTCCGCCTGCGCCGCTTCGGCGGTGATTGCTACATCTACGGGCTGCTGGCTTCGGGCCACTGCGACCTGGTGATCGAGAGCGCGCTCAAGGCCCATGATTTCCAGGCGCTCGTGCCGGTCGTGCAGGGCGCCGGCGGACGCATCAGCGACTGGGAAGGCCGGCCGCTGACGAGCCAGTCGGGCGAGCGCGTGGTCGCGGCCGCCAGCGAGGCGCTGTGGCAGCAGGCCGTTGCCCTGCTGCGTGCGTCCTGAGGCAAGCGCGCGCGCATGCACATCGAGTTCACGAAACTGCACGGCCTCGGCAACGACTTCCTGCTGCTGGAGGCGCCCGCCGGCGCGGCGCTGCCGGGCGCGGCGCAGTGGCGCGCGCTCGCCGACCGCCACGCCGGCGTCGGCTTCGACCAGGCGCTGGTGCTCGAACCGCCGCGCCTGCCCGGCACCGCCGTGCACTACCGCGTGTTCAACGCGGACGGCGGCGAGGTCGAGCAGAGCGGCAACGGCGCGCGCTGCGTGGCCCGCTACCTGCAGCTGCATGGCCGCGTCGGCGCCGATGGCGCGGTGCTGATGGGCAGCACCGGCGGCACGGTCGCCGCGCGCGTCCACGCCGACGGGCGGGTCTCGGTGGACCTCGGCGTGCCCGATTTCGAGCCGCGCGCGCTGCCGTTCCTGGCGCCGGCGGCCGCGGCGAGCTATTCGCTGGCGGTGGCCGGCGAGCCGATCGAGTTCGGCGCGGTGTCGATCGGCAATCCGCACGCGGTGCTGCGCGTCACCGCCGTCGAGAGCGCCCCGGTCGAGCGCATCGGCCGCGCGCTGCAGGCGCACGAGGCATTCCCGCGCCAGGTCAACGTGGGCTTCATGGAAATCGTCGATGCCGCGCACATCCGGCTGCGCGTGTACGAGCGCGGCGCCGGCGAGACGCTGGCCTGCGGGACCGGCGCCTGCGCCGCCGTCGCGGTCGGCCGCAACCTCGGCCTGCTCGGGCCCGAGGTCGAGGTGCATGTTCCCGGCGGCCGGCTCGGCGTACACTGGCAGGGTGCGGGTGGGCACGTATGGCTCACCGGCCCGGCGATCGTCGCGTTCACCGGCCAGGCCGATATCTGAATCCATCCACGCCGCGAGGGGATCGAACAGGATGAGCAGCAAACCAGCGCAAGAACTCGGGGCCGACGCCATCGACGAGCAGGCGATCAGCCAGTACCTGCAGCGGCATCCCGACCTGTTCGACCGGCATCCCCAGCTGCTGACGCGGCTGCGGCTGGTGCATCCGCGCACCGGCGCCACGGTGTCGCTGATCGAGCGCCAGGTCGAGGTGCTGCGCGAGAAGCAGGCGGCCAGCGAGCAGAAGCTGGCGGAATTCGTGCGCGTGGCGCGCGCCAACGACGTGCTCGCCGACAAGATCCACCGCTTCACGCGGCGCCTGGTGCGCACCTCCAACCGCGAACAGGCGCTCGCGCAGGTCGAGGCCAGCCTGCGCGAGGATTTCGACGCCTACCACGCCGTGCTGGTGCTGCCCGCGGCGGCCGGCGCGCCGGCCGGCGACGCCGCCAGCCGCTTCGTGCGCGTCGTGGCGGTCGATGACCCGATCCTCAGGAGCTTCGAGTCGCTGTTCGGCAGCGGCAAGCCCCGCTGCGGCCAGGTGCGCGACAGCCAGCGCGACTTCCTGTTCGGCAACGATGCCGCGGCGATCGGCTCGGTGGCGCTGATGCCGTTGAACGCGCTGTCGCCGCCGGGGCTGCTGGCGATCGGCAGCGTCGACCGCGATCATTTCCACCCGGGCATGAGCACCGAGTTCCTCTCGCGCATGGCCGAACTGATCGCGGACTCGCTCGCGCGCGCTTGAACTGGATCGAGCGCTTCGGGCAGCACCTCGCCAGCGAACGGCGGCTGTCGCCGCTGACGGTCAGCGCCTACCGGCGCGAGCTCGACGCCTTCGGGAAATGGTGCGCGCAGCAACGGCTCGATGATTGGGCTCGCGTCGACGGCCAGCACGTGCGCAGCTTCGCGGCGCGCAGCCACGCCGGCGGATTGCAGCCGCGCAGCGTGCAGCGCCGGTTGTCGGCGGTGCGCACCTTCTTTGCCTACCTGCTGCGCGAAGGCGTCGTCACCGGCAATCCCGCGGTCGGCATCAGTGCGCCGAAGGCCGGCAAGCGCCTGCCCCACACGCTCGACGTCGACCAGATGGGCCGGCTCCTGTCGATGACGCCGCGCGATGCGCTCGGCTGGCGCGACCTGGCGATGATGGAGCTGCTGTATTCATCCGGACTGCGGCTCGCCGAACTGACGGGCCTCGACCTCGAGAACCTGAGCCTCGCCGATCGCACCGTGCGCGTGCTCGGCAAGGGCCGCAAGGAACGCGTCATGCCGGTGGGCAAGCAGGCGGTGGCTGCGCTGCGCGCGTGGCTGCGCGAGCGCGCGGCGCTCGCCGCGCCCGGCGAGACGGCGGTGTTCGTCAACCATCGCGGCCGCCGGCTCGGCGCGCGCGCCGTGCAGCTGCTGGTGGCGCGGCACGCGCGCGCGCAAGGCTTGCCGCAGGGCGTGCATCCGCACCTGTTCCGGCACTCCTTCGCCACGCACCTGCTCGAATCGAGCCGCGACCTGCGCGCGGTGCAGGAACTGCTCGGCCACGCCAGCATCTCGACCACGCAGGTCTACACGCACCTTGATTTCCAGCACCTCGCCCGCATCTACGAGAGTTCGCATCCGCGCGCCCGCCGGCGCGGCTAACTCGCTGTAAACAAAGGGGCTGCTGATGAGCCAGGTCTTCGACCCGCACTCCACGACGATCCTCGCGGTGCGCCGCAAGGGCGCGATCGCGCTCGGCGGCGACGGCCAGGTCACGCTCGGAAACACGGTCATGAAATCCAACGCGCGCAAGGTGCGGCGCCTGGCCGGCGGCAAGGTCGTGGCCGGCTTCGCCGGCGGCACCGCCGATGCGTTCGCGCTGTTCGAACGCTTCGAAGGCAAGCTGGAGAAATTCGGCAACCTCACCCGCGCTGCGATCGAGCTCGCCAAGGACTGGCGCGCCGACCGCTACCTGCGCCGCCTCGAGGCGCTGCTGCTGGTGGGCGATCCGCAGAGCCTGTTCGTGATCTCGGGCAATGGCGATGTGATCGAGCCCGAGCACGAGCTCGCGGCGATCGGCTCGGGCGGCCCGTATGCGCAGGCCGCGGCGCTGGCGCTGCAGCAGGGCACCGAGCTCCCGGCGCGCGACATCGTCGAGCGCGCGCTCAACATCGCGGCGGACATCTGCATCTACACCAACCGCAACCTGATCATCGAGGAGCTGGCCTCGTGACGCCCCAGCAGATCGTCCAGGAGCTCGACAAGCACATCGTCGGCCAGGCCGCCGCGAAGCGCTCGGTCGCGATCGCGCTGCGCAACCGCTGGCGGCGCATGCAGGTGGGCGAGCCGCTGCGCCAGGAGATCACGCCGAAGAACATCCTGATGATCGGCCCGACCGGCTGCGGCAAGACCGAGATCGCGCGCCGGCTGGCGCGGCTCGCGAACGCGCCGTTCGTGAAGGTCGAGGCGACCAAGTTCACCGAGGTCGGCTACGTCGGCCGCGAGGTCGATTCGATCATCAAGGAGCTGGCGGAGGTCGCCGTCAAGATGACGCGCGAGCAGGAGGTCGCGCAGGTGCGCGAACCGGCGCGCGCCGCGGCGCAGGAACGCGTGCTCGACGCGCTGCTGCCGCGGCCGAAGCTCAGCGGCTTCTCCACCGACGAGCCCGCGCAGCCGCGCGATGCCGAGACGCGGCAGAAGTTCCGCGAGCTGCTGCTGCGCGGCGAGCTCGACGAGCGCGAGATCGAGATCGAGCTGCGCGCGCTGCCGGCCGGCATCGACATCATGGCCCCGCCCGGCATGGAGGAGATGCAGCAGCAGCTGCAGTCGATGTTCCAGAATCTCGGGCAGGGGCGCGTGAAGCCGCGGCGCGTCAAGGTGCGCGAGGCGCTCAAGCTCCTCACCGAGGAGGAGGCCGGCAAGCTCGTCAACGAGGAGGAGCTCAAGGCGCGCGCGCTCGCCAACGCCGAGCAGAACGGCATCGTGTTCATCGACGAGATCGACAAGATCTGCCGCCGCCAGGAGACCATAGGCGCGGATGTGTCGCGCGAGGGCGTGCAGCGCGACCTGCTGCCGCTGGTCGAGGGCTGCACCGTCAGCACGAAGTACGGCCAGATCAAGACCGACCACGTGTTGTTCATCGCCTCGGGCGCCTTCCACATGGCCAAGCCCTCCGACCTGATCCCCGAGCTGCAGGGACGCTTCCCGATCCGCGTCGAGCTCGACACGCTGAAGGTCGAGGATTTCGTGCGCATCCTGACCGAGCCCGACGCCTCGCTGACGGCGCAGTACCGTGCGCTGCTCAAGACGGAGGACGTACAGCTCGAGTTCACGCCTGACGGCGTGCGCCGCATCGCCGAGCTCGCCTACCACGTGAACGAGCGCACCGAGAACATCGGCGCGCGCCGGCTGCACACGGTCATGGAGCGCCTGCTGGAAGCGGGCTCCTTCGAGGCGAGCGAGCAGCGCGGCACCTCGATCAGCGTCGACGCGGCCTACGTCGATGCGCACCTCGGCAACCTCGCCAGGGACGAGGACCTGAGCCGCTACATCCTCTAGGGCGTGCCCCGGGGCGCGGCTACGCGGCGGCGGCCGCGCCGCCACCGCGCGCGTGGCGCTCGCGGCGGAAGTGCGCGACGGTCAGCACCAGCGCCGTGGCCTGCAGCAGCGCGCACAGGTACAGCGGCGCGCCGATGCGCCAGTCGCCGCGCGGCAGGTGCGAGACCAGCTTCAGCGGCACGGCCGCGATGACCGGCGCGAGCACCGCCATCAGGCTGTTCAGCCCGCCGACGGCGCCGAGCGTGCGGCCCTGGTTGTGCGCGTCGGCGGCGCTGGAAATGATGCTCTGGATCGTCGAGCCGACCGTCGCGCCCAGCAGGTTGACGAAGATGATCGCGAACATCATCCAGCTCTGCGTGGCCGCGCCCCACAGCGCGTACGCGCAGGTCGAGGAGACCAGGCCGAGCACCGCCAGCCGCCGCACGCTGATGCGCCGCAGGATCCGGCCGAGCAGCAGGCCCTGCATCACCGCTGCGACGATGCCGACCGCGGCGAGCGACAGGCCGTTCTCGAGCGTGCCCCAGCCGAACTTGAAGGTCGTGTACAGCACCCAGGTGGTGTAGAGCAGGAACTGCGCCAGGCCCGCGCAGGCGACCACCGCGACCAGCGACTCCGCGCCCTTGAGCTGCGTCAGTCCGTACAGCGAGCGGAACGGATTCGTGTTGCGCCACTGGAACGGCCGCCGCCGCTCCGGCGGCAAGGACTCGGGCAGCACGAAATAGCCGTACAACAGGTTCAGCACCGCCATCGAACCGGCGACGATGAACGGCAACCGCAGGTTGACGGCGCCCAGCAGCCCGCCGATGACCGGACCGAGCACGAAGCCCACGCCGAACATCGCGCCCAGCATGCCGAAGCGCCGCGCCCGCTCCTCGGGCGGCGTGATGTCGGCGACATAGGCATTCGTCACCGAGATGTTCGCCTGCATCGCGCCGGCGACCAGGCGGATGCCGACCAGCACGCGCAGGCTGGGCGCGAACGCGGTCGCGAAGAAGCTGAACATCAGGCCGCAGAAGCCGATCAGCAGCACCGGCCGGCGCCCGAAGCTGTCCGAGAGCGCGCCGAGGATCGGCGAGCCGAAGAAATTCGCGAAGCCGAACGAGAGCGCGACGAGGACGTACCAGTGTGCCTGGTCGGCCTGCGAACCGGTGAAACTGCCCACCAGCGCCGGCAGCACCGGAATGATCAGCCCGATCGTGATCATGTCGATCAACGCCGCGAGCATGATGAAGGGCATCGCGGCCGCGCGGTTCTGGCGCGCGGCGAACAGCCCTTTGGCGGGCGAGGTCACCTGCGGGGAGCGGATTTCGCCTTGGCCGGGGCGGTCTTGTCCTTGTTGTTCTTGGACGGATCCTTCGGGCGTGACTTGCCGAACGATCCCGCGTAGATCTTGCCACGACGCGTCTTGCGATCACCCTTGCCCACTTGCCCTACCTCACGCTGATTGCGAAGGGCCGAGAGTCTAGTGATTCGGGGCCAGCGGCGCAAACCGGCCCCGGCCGCGCGGCTATTTCGGCGCGGCGAGCACCTGCACCCAGTAGATCTCGGCGAGCGCGCCCGGCGCACGGGCCCAGGCGATGCCCATGTCGGTGAACTGCGGATCCATCAGGTTCTCGCAGTGCCCCGGGCTGGCGAGCCAGCCGGCGATGGCGTCCTCCGTGGACAGCGTGCCCCGGGCAATGTTCTCCCCGACGCGGCGCTCGGCATAACCCGTGGCCCTCACGCGATCGGCGGGCGTATTGCCCTCCGGGTCCTGGTGCTCGAAGTAACCGTGCCGCGCCATGTCGCGCGCGTGCGCCGCCGCGGCCTCGGTGAGACGCGCCGACAGGCGCAATGGCGCGGCGGGCGAGAACACGCGCCGCCCGCACCGCCGGGACGAGGCTCGCGCCCGGTTCACGAGCTCGAGCGCCCGTGCGTCGACGCGGGCCTCATCGCCGGCGGCCGGCACCGCGACGGGCGCGGCCAGCACGATCCACGCCTCGTCGCCACGCTCGAAGCGGCCGGTATCGCGGAGTGCATCGTCGCGCAGCGCGCGGCACGTGGAGGCACCGGGCACCGGCGGCCGGGTCGCATCGAGGTGTTCGACATGCAGGCCCGAGACCGCGCTCGCCACGAAGCCGCTGCGCTCGACGGCCTCGTGCAGCGAGCTGCCGCGCGCCCACTGCGCGGCGGCCGCGTCGAGGCGGCGATCGGCCTGCCAGCGCGTTGCCTCGACCGCGCGCACGCCGCAGCCCATGGCCAGCACGTCGAGCGACGCTGCAGCGCCGTGCGCGCGTGCCTGCAGCGCGCCCGACATGAAGACGCACAGCGCGCGGAGCCATCGGCCAATTCCGCGCCGTTGGCGCTGCAACCCGGTGGCGCCGGCAGCCAGGCGTCGCCTCAGCGATAGCGCGCCATGATCTTCGCCAGCGCCGCCGAGCCGGGATTCAGCGTCGCGAACGGGATCTGGTTCAGCGGCACGTCGGGCGTCGCGTTCTGCTCGTGGAAA
>DATKLZ010000168.1:0-2498 GCA_035542135.1 Steroidobacteraceae bacterium
AACAACAGCGGCAGCAAGTGACACCGGCGGCGCCGCCGCCCTCGCCTGCCCACGCCAGGCCCACTGTCACCGGCACACCGGCGCACTCAAGTCGGCTGCGCAACGGGCCGATAACGAGAGCAACCCGCCCGAACTCCCGAAGGGATTGCGCCGATGTTTGCCAGCCCCCATTCCGCCATGCGCTCGATCGCCGGCCTCTACCAGGAGGTCCAGGTCGACACCGGCGTGACGGGCGCCAGCCCGCACCGCCTGATCGAGATGCTGTTCGAGGAATTCCTCGCCTCGTGCGCCCGCGCGCGCGGGGCCATCCGCGCGCGTGACGTGCAGGAGAAGGGGCGGGCGATCGGTCGCGCGGTGCGCATCGTCGAGGAGGGCCTGCGCGGCGGCCTGAACATGAAGGACGGCGGCGAACTCGCCCGCGTGCTGCAGGACCTGTACGGCTACGTCAGCCTGCGCCTGACGCAAGCGAACCTGAACAGCGACGAATCGCTGGTCGCCGAATGCATGTCGCTGGTGCAGCCGATCCACGACGCCTGGCGCGCGATCGCGCCGCGCGCCGGCGAACCGGCCGCGCACTGACGCTCCCGGCACGACGACACGGGGAACATCGATGAACACGTCACTGCTCAACTACTACGAAGCGATCGAGCGGGCCAGCGCCGACATGCTCAGCGCGGCGCGCGCCGGTGACTGGGACATGGTGGTCAAGCTCGAAGGCGCCTGCGGCCTGCTGATCAGCCAGCTGAAGCAGGCGGCGCGCGGCGAATCGCTGCAGCCCGCCGATGCGCAGGCGCGCACACGGATCATGCAACGCATTCTGCTGCGCGACGCCGAGATCCGCCACCTGGCCGAGCCGTGGCTCGAGCAGATCGACGGCATGCTCGCCGGCAAGCCGCGCACGCTGCACTGATCCGCCGAAGGAGGACGCAGCATGTTCCTCGACACCCAGCCTGCTGCATTGGCCGCCAGCGGCGGCATCGACCCGTACGCCGAGTTCCGCGTCAGCAACCCGCGCGAGATCGCGGCGCTGCTCAGGCAGCTTGCGGCAGACGCCACGCCGGTGGTGCTGTCGGGCCCCGACGCCGCGGGGTTGACCACGGTGATCTGGACGATCGACACCGCGCAGCAACGCATCAACTTCAGCGCCGACGCTGAGAGCCCCCAGCTGCAGCGCCTGATCGAGCTCGAGGAGGCGACCTGCGTGGCCTACCTCGACGCGGTGAAACTGCAGTTCGACGTCGACCACCTGGTGCTGGTGCGCGGCAGCCAGGCCTGTTCGCTGCAGTCCGACATGCCGCGCGAGATGTACCGCTTCCAGCGCCGGCGCAGCTTCCGCGTGCGCACGCTCGGCCGCGGCACGCCCACCGCGCTGCTGCGGCATCCGTCGATGCCCGACATGCAGCTCGGGCTGCGCGTGCTCGACGTGTCGATCGGCGGCTGCGCGTTGATGTTGCCCGCCGACGTGCCCCCGTTGTCCGCGGGGCTCGAGATCCGCGGCGTGCGCATCGAGCTCGACCCCGATACGCGCTTCGATACCGACCTGCTGTTGCACCATGTCACGGTGATCCAAACCCCGTCACGGGGGTCGCGATTGGGCTGTGAATTCATGCACGTGCAGCCCCAGGCCCAGCGCGCACTGCAACGCTACATTGATCAGACGCAGAAGCGCAGAAGGCTTCTGTCCCTCGACTGAAAAATCTCGGCAGCAGCACTGCCGATCGCGACCAGCGGTGTGCAGCCATGAAACGAGCGACCGGATCGAGACAGCGCGGATCGACGCTGATCGACATTTGCGCCGCCTGCGTGACGGGCAGCTTGACGATGGCGCTGGCGCTGCCGTCGTATCAGAGCTACCTTGAGCGCACGCGCCGCGGCGATGCCGTGAGCGCACTGCAGCGCGTACAGCAGGCGCAGGCGCGCTACATCGCCCGGCATGGCCAGTACGCGCTGCGCGTCGATCAGCTCGACGAAGCCATTCCGGAGCTGAGTGACCGCGGCCTCTACCGCATCGCGATGTTCTCCGACGGGCCCGACAACTTCGAGGCGCGCGCCACCGCCGTGCCCGACCGCGAGCAGGCCAAGGATCCGGGTTGCGCGCGGCTCACGCTGCGCATCACGCACGGCGTGATCGCCTACGAGCCGTCGATCCACTGCTGGAACCCCTGATGCCGGAGCGCATCGCATCGGCGCGCAAGACTGCGCGCGGCATCACGCTGATCGAGTGCGTGATCACTGTGGCGATCGTCGCCGCGCTGATGAGCATCGCGTTGCCCTCGTTCGGCGAGGCGATGGCGCGTGCGCGCCTGCGCGCGGCCGCGCAGGATCTGGCGCTCGACCTCGGCAACGCCCGCCTCGAGAGCGTGCGCCAGGGCGCGGGCCTCGTGCACGTCTCGCTGCGCCCGGGCCCGTCGTGGTGCTGGGCCGTGGGGCCGGTGGCCGACGCGGATTGCCACAACCCACCGGCGGGTACCCTGCACGTTGCGCGCGCCGGAGACTAC
>DATKLZ010000169.1:0-15400 GCA_035542135.1 Steroidobacteraceae bacterium
CTCCACGCTGCTGTTCGCGCACGGCTTCAACGTGCACTTCAAGCAGATCAAGCCGCGCAAGGACCTCGATGTCGTGTTGATCGCGCCGAAGGGTCCGGGCGGACTGGTGCGCCGGCAGTACCAGCAGGGCTACGGCGTGCCCTGCCTGATCGCGGTGGCGCAGGACGCGACCGGCAAGGCCCACAAGCGCGCCCTCGCCTACGCGCACGGCATCGGCGGCACGCGCGGCGGCGTGCTCGAGACCACGTTTGCCGAGGAGACCGAGACCGACCTGTTCGGCGAGCAGGCCGTGCTGTGCGGCGGCGCGACCGAACTCGTGGTCAAGGGCTTCGAGACGCTGGTCGAGGCCGGCTACCAGCCGGAGGTCGCCTACTACGAGTGCCTGCACGAACTGAAGCTGATCGTCGACCTGCTGCACGAAGGCGGCATCACGAAGATGCACAAGTACATCAGCGACACCGCCAAGTTCGGCGACCTGACGCGCGGGCCGCGCGTCGTCGATGAGCGCACCCACAAGGAGATGCGCCGCATCCTCAAGGAGATCCAGAGCGGGCGCTTCGCGCGCGAATGGATCCGCGAGAGCGAATCGGGCGGCAGGAACTACCAGCGCATGCTGAAGGCCGACCTGAACCAGCCGATCGAGAAGGTCGGCGCGAAGCTGCGTTCGCGCATGCCCTGGCTGCAGGCGACCCGTTAGCGAGCACGATAGCGAACGCGACCACTGGAGACCGTCATGGCCACCGAAGCAGACCGGGTATTGATCTTCGACACCACCTTGCGCGATGGCGAGCAATCGCCGGGCTGCAGCATGACGCAGCCGGAGAAGCTGCGGGTGGCGCGGGCGCTGGCGGACCTGGGCGTGGATGTCATCGAAGCCGGCTTCCCGGCCGCCTCGCGCGGCGACTGGGAGGCGGTGCACGCGGTGGCGCAGGAAGTACAGGGGCCGGTGATCGCCGGCCTCGCCCGCTGCACCCGCGCCGACATCGAGGCGGCCGCGCGTGCGCTGGCGCCGGCGCCGCGCCGGCGCCTGCACGTGTTCCTCGCCACCAGCGCGATCCACCGGCAGTACAAGCTCAACATGGCGCAGGATGAAATCGTGCGCGCCGCGGTCGAGGCGGTGAAGATCGCGCGCGAATTCTGCGACGACGTCGAGTTCTCGCCCGAGGACGCCTCGCGCACCGAACTCGATTTCCTCGCGCGCGTCGTCGGCGCCGTCATCGAGGCCGGCGCGACGACCGTCAACATTCCCGACACGGTCGGGTACACGGTGCCGGATGAATTCGGCGAACTGTTCCGTTACCTGCGCCAGAACGTGCCCGGCATCGACAAGGTGCGCCTGTCGGTGCACTGCCACGACGACCTGGGCATGGCGGTCGCCAACAGCCTCACCGCGGTCGTCGCCGGCGCGCGCCAGATCGAGTGCACCATCAACGGCATCGGCGAGCGCGCCGGCAACTGCTCGCTCGAGGAAGTCGTCATGGCCATGGCGACGCGCTCGCAGTTCTTCAACCTGCGCACCGGCATCCAGACCAACCGCCTGTATCCGGTCAGCCGCCTGCTGTCGAACATCACCGGCCAGCCGATCCCGCGCAACAAGGCGGTCATCGGCGAGAACGCCTTCGCGCACGAATCGGGCATCCACCAGCACGGCATGCTCAAGAACGCGCAGACCTACGAGATCATGCGGCCGGAAGACGTCGGCCTGTCGCGCAGCAACCTCGTGCTCGGCAAGCACAGCGGCCGCCACGCCTTCCGCGAGCGTGTGCAGGAACTTGGATTCGCACTCGACGAGCTCGAATTGAACCGTGTCTTCGAGGAGTTCAAGGCGCTGGCCGACCGCAAGAAGGAGCTGTTCGACGGCGACATCGAGGCGCTGGTGCTGCGGGCGGAAGGCTCGGCCCACGGACCGTGGTCGCTGGTCGGCCTCGAGGTCGGCTCCAGGCTCGGATCGGCGGCGAGCGCAACCGTGCGGCTGCAGCATGCCGACGGCCGCAGCCCCACGGCCAAGGCCAGCGGCGACGGCCCGGTCGATGCCGCGTACAAGGCGATCGAGCAGGCCACCGGCCTCGCCGTCAAGGTGCGCAAGTTCGAGGTGCACGCGGTCACGGTCGGCGAGGACGCGCAGGGCGAAACCGTCGTCTACGTGGATTACAATGACCGCAGCTACCGCGGCTCGAGCGTGTCGACCGACATCATCGAGGCGAGCTGCAAGGCGCTGCTCGAGGTCATCAACCGCATCGAGCAGTCCAGCCAGGGCGGCGCGCGCCTCGCGGCCCGCGAGGCCCTGGCGGCCGCCAACGCCAAGGCCGGCGCGAAGCACTAGGTCCCGAGGACACCATGCCCATACCCGCAACACCCTACATCTGGTTCAACGGCAAGCTCGTGCCCTGGGAGAAGGCCACGGTGCACGTGCTCGCGCACGCGCTGCATTACGGCTCCTCGGTGTTCGAGGGCCTGCGCGCCTACGCCACCCCGCGCGGGGTCGCGATCTTCCGGCTGCACGACCACACCAGGCGGTTGTTCGATTCGGCGAAGATCTACCGCATCCAGATCCCGTTCCAGCCGGAGCAGATCGACGCGGCCTGCCGGGAAGCGATTGCCGCCAACCAGCTCTCCAAGGGCGCCTACCTGCGGCCGATCGCGTTCCGCGGCTACGGCGAGATGGGCGTCGTGCCGAAGCACGATCCGCCGGTCGATGTCGCGATCGCCGCGTGGGAATGGGGCAAGTACCTCGGCGCCGAGGGCGAGAGCGAGGGCGTGGACGTGTGCATCTCCTCGTGGCAGCGCGTGGCGCCGAACACGCTGCCGGCCATGGCCAAGGCCGGCGGCAATTACCTGTCGAGCCAGCTGATCAGCATGGAGGCCAAGCGCCTCGGGTTCGCCGAGGGCATCGGCCTGTCGACCGATGGCACGGTCAGCGAAGGCGGCGGGGAGAACCTGTTCGTCGTCAAGGACGGCGCGCTGCTGACGCCGGCGCTGGCGCATTCGGTGCTGGGCGGCATCACGCGCGACACGGTCATCAAGCTGGCGCGCGAACTCGGGCTCGAGGTGCGCGAATGCGCGATTCCGCGCGAACTGCTGTACATCGCCGACGAGCTGTTCTTCTCCGGCACCGCGGTCGAAGTGACGCCGATCCGCTCGGTCGATCGCCTGCCCGTGGGCGCGGGCCGGCGCGGGCCCGTCACCGAGCGCATCCAGCAGGCCTTCTTCGGCCTGTTCGACGGGCGCACCGCGGACAAATGGGGCTGGCTCGACTACGTGGACATGCAGGCCAAGCCGCGCGTGGCCGCCGCCGGCTGACGAACCGCGCCGTGAAGACCCTCTACCAGAAGATCTGGGAGCGGCACGAGGTGGTCCCGGAGACGGCCGATACGCCGGCCGTGCTGTACATCGACCTGCACCTCGTGCACGAGGTCACCTCGCCGCAGGCCTTCGCGATGCTGCGCGCCGCGGGGCTGCGCGTGCATCGGCCCGACCTGACGCTGGCCACGATGGATCATTCCACGCCGACGCGCACCGAGCAGGTGTTCGGCGGCGCGCCCATCACGGTCGAATCGGCCGCGCAACAGATCGCGGAGCTCGAGAAGAACTGCGCGCAGTCCGGCGTCGAACTGTTTGGCCTGCAGGACAAGCTGCGCGGCATCGTGCACATCGTCGGCCCGGAGCTCGGCCTGACGCAGCCGGGCAAGACCGTCGTCTGCGGCGACAGCCACACCAGCACGCACGGCGCCTTTGGCGCCCTCGCCTTCGGCATCGGCACGACCGAAGTGGCGCACGTGCTGGCCACGCAGTGCCTGCTGCAGCGGCGTGCACGCACCTTCTCGGTCGACGTGCAGGGCGCGCTGCCGGAGGGCGTCACGGCAAAAGACCTGATCCTCGCGATCATCGGGCGCACCGGCGTCGGCGGCGCGACCGGGCACGTGATCGAATACCGCGGCAGCGCGGTGCGCGCGCTCGACATGGAGCAGCGCATGACGGTGTGCAACATGTCGATCGAGGCCGGTGCGCGCGCCGGCATGATCGCGCCGGACGAGGTGACCTTCGAGTACCTCGCCGGCCGCCCGCGAGCGCCGTCTGGAGCCGCGTGGCACGAAGCCGTGGCCGACTGGCGCACGCTCGCCAGCGATGCCGGCGCGCAGTTCGATCGCGAACTCAGGCTCGACGGCTCGGCGCTCGAGCCCATGATTACCTATGGCACGAATCCCGGCATGGTGATACCCATCAGCGGCGAGATCCCGCGGCGGCCGGATGATCCGGTGTTCGGCAAGGCGCTGGCCTACATGGGCTTCGAACCGGGCGCGCCGATCCGCGAGCGCGCCGTCGACGTCGTGTTCCTCGGCAGTTGCACCAACGGGAGGCTGTCCGACCTGCGCGATGCGGCGCGCGTGCTGCGCGGCCACAAGGTCGCGCGCGGCGTGCAGCTGCTGGTCGTGCCCGGCTCGCAGCAGGTCAAGGCCGCGGCCGAAGCCGAGGGGCTCGACCGCGTGTTCATCGAGGCCGGCGGCGAGTGGCGCGAGTCGGGCTGCTCGATGTGCATCGGCATGAACGGCGACAACGTCGGCGCCGGGCAGGTCTCGGTCAGCACGAGCAACCGCAATTTCGAAGGACGCCAGGGGCGCGGCGCGCGCACGCTGCTCGCGAGTCCCCTGACCGCCGCCGCGAGCGCGGTGCGCGGCCGCGTCACCGATCCGCGCGAACTGCTGAACGGGTAGCGCCGGCATGGAACCCATCCGCCAGATTCGCTCGCGCACGGTCGTGCTGCCGGCGACCAACATCGACACCGACCAGATCATCCCGGCGCGGTTCCTGCGCACCACGGTGCGCGAGGGGCTCGGCCAGCAGTTGTTCGCCGACTGGCGCTACGCGCCCGACGGCACGCCGCGGGCCGATTTTCCGCTCAACCAGCCCGCGGCGGCCGGCTGCCAGATCCTCGTCGCCGGCCGCAACTTCGGCTGCGGTTCCTCGCGCGAGCATGCGCCGTGGGCACTGCTCGACCATGGCATCCGTGCCGTGGTCAGCACCGAGATCGCCGACATCTTCCGCAGCAACGCGCTGAAGAACGGGCTGCTGCCGATCGTCGTCGACGAGGCGAGCGCCGCCTGGCTGCTGGCCAACCCGGGCGTCGAACTGCTGGTCGACCTGGAGGGCAATCGCGTCGTGCTGCCCGATGGGCGCGCCGTGGCCTTCCAGATCGAGCGCTTCGCGCGCTACTGCCTGCTCAATGGCGTCGACGAACTGGGCTACCTGCGATCGCAGCAGGCCGCGATCGCCCGCTTCGAGGCGGCGCGCGGCCGCCCCGCGCGCGCATGAGGGCGCGCATCGCGGTCGTCGCCGGCGACGGCATCGGGCCGGAGGTGACGGCCGAGGCCGTGCGCGTGCTGCAGGCGATCGCCGCGCGCCACCGCCACGAATTCGCACTCGTCGAGGCGCCGTTCGGCGGCATCGCGATGGACCTGCACGGCGAACCGCTCCCGCCGGCCACGCTGCAAGCCTGCCTGGACGCCGATGCCGTGCTGCTCGGCGCGATCGGCGGGCCGAAATGGTCCGCGCCGCAGCTGAAGGTGCGCCCCGAGCAGGGCCTGCTGCGGCTGCGCAAGGAACTCGGCGTCTATGCCAACCTGCGGCCGGTCTCGCTCCATCCGGCGCTGCGCGAGGCCTCGACGCTCAAGGCCGAGGTGCTCGAAGGCGTCGACCTGGTGTTCGTGCGCGAACTGACCGGCGGCATCTATTTCGGCCACCGCACGCGCACGGCCAGCGAGGCGAGCGACCTGTGCACCTACACGGTGGGCGAGATCGAGCGCGTCGTGCGCGTCGCGGCGCGGCTGGCGATGGGCCGCCGGCGCAAGCTCGTGTCGATCGACAAGGCGAACGTGCTCGAGACTTCGCGCCTGTGGCGCGAGGTGACCGAGCGCGTCGTGAAAAGCGAATTCCCGGCGCTGCAGCTCGAACACATGCTGGTGGATGCCGCCGCGATGCACCTGATCCGCCGGCCGCGCGATTTCGACGTCGCGGTCACCGAAAACCTGTTCGGCGACATCCTGACCGACGAGGCCTCGATGCTGGCCGGATCGCTCGGGCTCCTGCCCTCCGCCTCGCTCGGCGAAGGCACGCGCGGTCTGTACGAACCGATCCACGGCTCGGCGCCGGACATCGCCGGCCGCGGCATCGCCAATCCGATCGGCGCGATCCTGAGCGCCGCGCTGCTGCTGCGGCACTCGCTGCGCCTGGAGGCCGAGGCCGCGGCCGTGGAAGCGGCGGTGGCGGCGGTCATCGCCGGCGGGCTGCGCACCGCCGACCTCGCGGCCCCGGCCGCGCAGCCGGCCAGCACGCGCGAGTGCGGCGACGCCATTCTTGCTAAGCTCAACTGACCTTCGACACCCCAGCAGAGGACCGCATGATCAAGTACGTCATCGCCGCCGTCGCCGGCGCCATCGCCGGGGGCTTTGCCGGCAACTCCATCGCGCACCGGCTCGAGGCGCCGCACCAGCATCCGCGCGCGGTCATGCACCTGCTCGGTTTCCACCGCGAGCGGCTCGACGCCGCTTCGCAGGCCGGCCAGTGCGCGGCGGTCGAGACCGAACGCGCCCGCCTCACCTGGCTGCAGCAGGAAATCCCGCTGGCGTTCCCGAAGGCCTATGCGCAGGAGGCCGGCTTCAAGAAGGATGCGGATGCGCTGGGCACGGTGCTGCAGGCCATCAACGGCGCCGCGGCCGCGGCCGGCAATGCGGCCACGAGTTGCCCCGACGCGCAGGCGCAATTCAAGAAGATCAACGACACCTGCGAGGATTGCCACAAGGTCTACGACCCGGAATGAGACCGCGCCTGCCGCGGGGTTCGATGGCGCACCGTGCGTTACAGGTACGCGCGTACCTGTAACGCTTCGGCACGGAGAGCGCTCACGCCGCGGGCCCGTGGATCCCGCTCGATTGGTTCGCCCCTCGGGGCTCTTCCAGCGTCGCGATCGCTTCGCGGGCGAGCTCTTCGAGGCCAGCGCCGCCGGCCGCCAGGTGCGCCGCGATCTGCCGGCGCATGCGCGGATCCCAGAAGCGCTGGATGTGCCCGGCGATGCCGGCCACGGCGTCCGAGCGCTTCGGTTCGGCGGCGAAGAAATGGCCGATGTCGTTGGCCATCTGCACCAGGTGCTCGACGCTCATCCGCGCGGGGCCTCGGCCTTGGGCGCGCCGGCATGCCCGGCCGCTCCGAGCAGCGATTCCTGCCGGCGGCTGAATTCCTGGTAGCGCTTCTGCCAGGCGGAGGGCTGCGACACGCGCGTGACCTGCACCGCCGTGACCTTGTATTCCGGGCAGTTCGTGGCCCAGTCGGAATTCTCGGTCGTGATGACATTCGCACCCGACTCGGGGAAATGGAACGTCGTGTACACGACGCCCGGCTGCACGCGCGAGGTCACGCGCGCGCGCAGCACGGTCTCGCCGGCGCGGCTCTGCACGCCGACCCAGTCGCCCTCCCGGATGCCGCGTTCATCGGCATCGTGCGGGTGGATCTCGAGCCGGTCCTCATCGTGCCAGGCGACGTTGCCGGTGCGGCGCGTCTGCGCGCCGACGTTGTACTGCGACAGGATGCGCCCGGTCGTCAGGATCAGCGGGTAGCGCGCATTCACCTTCTCCGCGGTCGGGACGTATTCCGTCACCATGAAGCGCCCCTTGCCGCGCACGAAGCTGCCGACGTGCATGAACGGCGTGCCCTCGGGGTGCTCGGCGTTGCAGGGCCACTGGATGCTGCCGAGCTCGTCGAGCCGGGCGTAGCTCACGCCGGTGAAGGTCGGCGTGAGCGCGGCGATCTCGTCCATGATCTCGCGCGGGTGCGTGTAGTTCATCTGCAGCCCGAGCGCATTGGCGAGCAGCTGCGTGATCTCCCAGTCGGCGTAGCCCGACTTCGGGCGCATCACCTTGCGCACCGGCGAGATGCGCCGCTCGGCATTGGTGAAGGTGCCGTCCTTCTCGAGGAATGAGGAACCCGGCAGGAACACGTGGGCAAACTTCGCAGACTCATTCAGGAACAAGTCCTGGACGATGATGCATTCCATCGCGGTGAGCGCCGCCGTCACATGCTGCGTGTTGGGGTCGGACTGCGCGATGTCCTCGCCCTGGATGTACAGGCCCTTGAATTCGCCGTCGAGCGCGGCCTCGAACATGTTCGGGATGCGCAGCCCCGGCTCGCCGAGCAGGCTCACCTGCCAGCGCTTCTCGAACTGCTCGCGCACCGCGGTCTCCGAGACGTGGCGGTAGCCCGGGAACTCGTGCGGGAACGAGCCCATGTCGCACGAGCCCTGCACGTTGTTCTGGCCGCGCAGCGGATTGACGCCGACGCCGGAGCGCCCGACGTTGCCGGTGGCCATCGCGAGGTTCGCGATGCCCATGACCATCGTCGAGCCCTGGCTGTGCTCGGTCACGCCGAGGCCATAATAGATCGCGCTGTTGCGCGCGGTGGCATAGAGGCGCGCCGCGGCGCGCACCTGCTCGGCCGCCACGCCGGTGATCGCGGCCATGGCCTCGGGCGAATTGCGCTCATCAGCGACGAACGCGCGCCATTTCTCGAAGGAATCGACCTCGCAGCGCTCGCGCACGAAATCTTCCTTGACGAGGCCCTCCCGCACCACGACGTGCGCGAGGCTGTTGATCAACGCGACGTTCGTGCCCGGCCGCAGCTGCAGGTGCTGCGCCGCCTCGATGTGCGGCGTGCGCACCAGGTCGATGCGCCGCGGGTCGGCGACGATCAGCCGCGCGCCCTGGCGCAGCCTTCGCTTCATCTGCGAGGCGAACACCGGGTGCGCATCGGTCGGGTTGGCGCCGATCAGCAGCACGACGTCGGCGTCCATCACCGAATCGAAGGTCTGCGTGCCCGCCGACTCGCCGAGCGTCGCCTTCAGGCCGTAACCGGTCGGCGAATGGCAGACGCGCGCGCAGGTGTCGACGTTGTTGTTGCCGAAGCCGGCGCGCACCAGTTTCTGCACCAGGTACGTTTCTTCATTGGAGCAGCGGCTCGAGGTGATGCCGCCGATGCTGTCGCGGCCGTATTTCGCCTGGATGCGGCGCAGTTCCGAGGCGGCGTGACCGATCGCCTCCTCCCAGCTCACTTCGCGCCATGGATCGGCGATGCTGGCGCGGATCATCGGCCTGGTGATGCGGTCGGGGTGCGTCGCGTAGCCGATCGCGAAGCGGCCCTTGACGCAGCTGTGGCCGTGGTTCGCGTGCCCGTCCTTGTTCGGCACCATGCGGATCACTTCCTCGCCGCGCATCTCGGCGCGGAACGAGCAGCCGACGCCGCAGTAGGCGCAGGTCGTGACGACGCTGTGGTCGGGCTGGCCCTGCTCGATCAGCGATTTCTCGGACAGCGTCGCCGTCGGGCAGGCCTGCACGCAGGCGCCGCAGGACACGCATTCCGAATCGAGGAACGACTCTTCCTGGCTGGCCGACACCTTCGAATCGAAGCCGCGGCCGCTGATCGTCAGCGCCAGCGTGCCCTGCTGCTCGTCGCAGGCGCGCACGCAGCGCGAGCAGACGATGCACTTGCTGGCATCGAAGGTGAAGTACGGGTTCGATTCGTCCTTCGGCGCATCGAGATGGTTGGCGCCCGCATAGCCGTAGCGCACCTCGCGCAAGCCCACCGCCCCGGCCATGTCCTGCAGTTCGCAGTGGCCGTTCGCCGGGCAGGTCAGGCAGTCGAGCGGATGGTCGGAGATGTACAGTTCCATGACGCCGCGGCGCAGCTTCGCGAGCTCGGCATTCTGCGTCGTGACCTTCATGCCCTGCGCGACCGGGGTGGTGCACGAAGCGGGGAAACCCTTCATGCCCTCGATCTGCACGAGGCAGAGGCGGCAGGAGCCGAAGGGCTCGAGCTGGTCGGTCGCGCACAGCTTCGGGATCTTCGCGTCCGCGAGCGCCGCGGCCCGCATCACCGACGTGCCGGCCGGCACCGTGACTTCGCAGCCGTCGATCTGCAGCGTCACCTGCTGGTCGGAGCGGCGCGCGGGCGTGCCCAGGTCATTCTCGGCTATGGATTGCATGGTTCAGCTTCCGGCCGCCACCGCGGCCCTGGGTTTGACAAAGTCCTGCGGGAAATGTTCGAGCGCCGACAGCACCGGGAGCGGCGTCAGCCCGCCCAGCGCGCACAGCGAGCCGTGCGTCATCGTGTTGCACAGGTCGCGCAGCAGCGATTCCTGCACGGCCGGACGGTCGCCGGCGAGCCAGCGGTCGATGACCTCGACGCCGCGCGTCGAGCCGATGCGGCAGGGCGTGCACTTGCCGCAGGATTCGATCGCGCAGAACTCGAGGGCGTAGCGCGCCTGCGCCGCCAGGTCGACGGTGTCGTCGAACACGACGATGCCGCCGTGCCCGAGCATGCCACCGCCCTGCGCGAAGGCCTCGTAGTCGAGCGGCGTGTCGAACTTCGAGGCCGGCCAATAGGCGCCGAGCGGGCCGCCGACCTGCACGGCGCGGATCGGGCGACCAGTACGCGAACCTCCGCCGAATTCCTCCAGCAACGTCCGCAGTGTCACCCCGAAGGCGCACTCCACGAGCCCGCCGCGCCGGATGTTGCCGGCGAGCTGCACCGGCAGCGTGCCGCGCGAGCGCCCCATGCCGAAGTCGCGGTAATGCGCGGCGCCGCGCGCGAGCACGATCGGCACGCTGGCGAAGGTGATCACGTTGTTGACGACGGTCGGGCAGCCGAACAGTCCCTTGATCGCCGGGAGCGGCGGCTTGAAACGCACCTGCCCGCGCTTGCCCTCGAGCGATTCCAGCAGCGAGGTCTCCTCGCCGCAGATGTAGGCGCCCGCGCCGAGCCGCACGTCGACATCGAAGGCCTTGCCCGAGCCCGCGACGCTCTCGCCGAGGAGACCCGCGGCACGCGCCGCGGCGATGGCCCCGTTCAGCGCGGCATGCGCGTGCGGATACTCGCAGCGCAGGTAGATGAAGCCGCGGGTCGCGCCCACGGCCAGCCCCGCGATCGTCATGCCCTCGATCAGGCAGAAGGGATCGCCTTCCATCAGCAACCGGTCGGAGAACGTGCCGGAGTCGCCCTCGTCCGCGTTGCAGACGATGTACTTCTGCCCAGCCTGCGTATCGTGCACGGTGCGCCACTTGATGCCGGTGGGGAAAGCCGCGCCACCGCGGCCGCGCAGGCCGGAGTCGGTCACCGCCTGCACGATCGCGCCCGGTTCCATTGCCAGCGCCGCGGCGAGCCCGGCGTATCCGCCGCTCGCCCGGTAGTCCTCCAGGCTGAGCGGATCGATGACGCCGATGCGCGCCATCGTCAGGCGTTGCTGATTCTTCAGGTAGGGAATCGAGCCGGCTTCGCCCAGGGCCAGCGCGTGCGCCCGGCCTTCGAGGAAGCCCGCGGCGAACAGGCCGGCGACATCGCCCGCGCGCACCGGACCGTAGGCCATGCGCCCCGCGGCGGTCTGCACTTCGACCAGCGGTTCCAGCCAGAACGCGCCGCGCGAGCCATTGCGCACCACGCGCACGTCGAGCTTGCGGCGCGCCGCCTCGCTGGTGATCGCGGCGGCCACGGCCTCGGCGCCGAGCGCCAGCGCCGTCGCATCCCGCGGCACATAGACCGTCGTGCTCATGAGGGCTTCGCCACCAGTTCATCGAAGCGCTCTGGCGTGACCAGCGCATGCAGTTCCTTATCGACCATCAGCGAGGGACCGCAGGCGCAGTTGCCGAGGCAGTACACCGGCTCGAGCGTGTAGCGCCCATCGGCGGTGGTGCCATGGAAGTCGACGCCGAGCCGGCGCTTGGCGTGCGCCTCGAGCGCCGCGGCGCCCGAGGCCTGGCAGGCTTCGGCGCGGCACAGGTACACGACGCTGCGCCCGGGCCTGGCCTGCCGGAAATAGTGGTAGAAACTCAGCACGCCGTGCACCTCGGCGCGCGACAGGTTCAGTTCGAAGGCGATCAGCGGCACCGTCCGCGGCGGCACCCAGCCGAGCCGGTCCTGCACGCCATGGAGGATCGGCAGCAACGCGCCCTGCGCCTGACGATGCTGCTGCACGGCCTCGAGCACGGCGGCGCGTTCATCGGCCGGCAGGTCGGCGCCCGGCTCGACGCGCAGCGGCACGCTGACGGGGCGGCGCTTGCTCATGGGAACGACCCGCAGTACACGGTGAAGCGCGGCGGACGCGCCCAGCCGATGAGCGTGATTCCGGCGTCGATCGCAAGCTTCAGCGCCAGCGTAGTAGGCGCCGAAATCGCCGCCACCAGCGTGCAACCCACTTCGGCGGCCTTGTGCACGACTTCGTAGGAGGCGCGCGAAGTGACCAGCAGCGTGTGCGGCACGGCGCCGGCCCGCATCACGGCGCCGACGGCCTTGTCGATCGCATTGTGCCGGCCGACGTCCTCGCGCACGTGGAAGCCGCCGTCGGCGGTCAGCAGCGCCGCGGCATGCACGGCCCCGCTGCGCTCGTTCATCGGTTGCATCGTGGCCAGCCGTTCCATGCCGGCACGCAGGCCCGCCGCGTCGATCGCCGGGCCGCCGGCGGCCACCTGCCGCACCGGACGGATGGCCGCTTCGAGCGTCGAGGTGCCGCACAACCCGCAACCGGTGCGGCCGGTCAGGTTGCGCTCGCGCGTCTCGAGCAGCGCGAAGCGGACCTCGGGGATGCGCATCTTCAGTGCCACGCCGTGCGGCGACCAGGCCTGCTCGAGCACAGTGAGTTCATCCGCCCTCCTGATGATGCCTTCGGTCAAGGCAAACCCCAGTCCAAAATCTTCCAGGTCCGCGGGTGTCGCCATCATAACCGCGTGCGACAGGCCATTGAAATGCATCGCCACCGGCGTTTCCACCGCCAGCGTCTCGTTTATGTCGTGCGCCAGCGGCCCGTCGATGCGCCGCGCCGGCACGGACGCGGTCGGACTCACCATAACGCCTGTCATTTAATAGATGACCACGGTGCGGATGGACTCGCCCCGGGCCATCAGGTCGAAACCCTCGTTGATGCGTTCGAGCGGCAGCGTGTGCGTGATCAGGTCGTCGATGTTGATCTTGCGCTCCATGTACCAGTCGACGATCTTCGGCACGTCGGTGCGGCCGCGCGCCCCGCCGAAGGCGGTGCCCTTCCACACGCGGCCCGTGACCAGCTGGAACGGCCGCGTCGAGATTTCCTGGCCCGATGCGGCCACGCCGATGATGATGCTCTGCCCCCAGCCGCGGTGGCAGCACTCGAGCGCCTGGCGCATGACCTGCGTGTTGCCGATGCACTCGAAGCTGTAGTCGGCGCCGCCGCCGGTCAACTCGACCAGGTGCGCGACCAGGTCGCCTTTCACCTCCTTCGGATTGACGAACTGCGTCAGGCCGAACTTGCGCGCCAGCTGCTCGCGCGCCGGATTCGTGTCGACGCCGATGATCCTGTCGGCACCCGCGAGCTTCGCGCCCTGCACCACGTTCAGGCCAATGCCACCGAGGCCAAAGACCACGACGTTCGCACCCGGTTCAACCTTCGCGGTGAAGATCACGGCGCCAATGCCGGTCGTCACGCCACAGCCGATGTAGCAGGCCTTGTCGAACGGCGCATCCGCGCGGATCTTCGCCACCGCGATTTCCGGCAGCACGGTGTAGTTCGCGAACGTCGAGCAGCCCATGTAGTGGTAGATCGGCTTGCCCTGGTACGAGAAACGGCTCGCGCCGTCGGGCATCAGCCCCTTGCCCTGGGTGGCGCGGATGGCCGTGCACAGGTTGGTCTTGCGCGAGGTGCAGCTCTTGCACTCGCGGCACTCGGGCGTATAGAGAGGAATGACGTGGTCGCCCTTCTTCAGCGAGCGCACGCCGGGCCCCACGTCGACGACGATGCCGGCGCCCTCGTGGCCCAATATCGACGGAAACAGCCCTTCCGGGTCGGCGCCCGAGAGCGTGTACTTGTCGGTATGGCAGATGCCGGTCGCCTTGACCTCGACCAGCACCTCGCCGGCCTTCGGCCCCTCGAGTTGCACGGTCTCGATGCGCAGCGGCTGGCCCGCCTCGAATGCCACTGCGGCACGTACGTCCATCGTTCGAACCCTCCGGACCGGAGCCTAACCCTTCAGCACTCCCGAGGCCTTGGCCAAATGCGTCGCTATGAAATCCATTAGCGGCGGGGACAGGCAATCGTAGGGCTCGAGCCCCAGCGCCTTGAGCCGTGCGCGCACGGCGCCCATCTGCGCCGGATCAGCGCCCGCCTCGATGATCGAGGAGACGAACGCGGCGAACTCGGGCGCCGACCAGCCGCTCTGCGGCGACAGCTCGGTATGCACGAAATCGAGCCCATGGAACGGGTGCTTGGCGTTCTCGATGCGGCCGTACATGTGCACGCCGCAGGCCTTGCAGGCATGCCGCTGGATCGTGGCCGAGGGATCGACGATGGCCAGCTTGTCGGCGTTCTTCGTGACGCTGAGCTTGTCGCGGGGCACGACCGCGACCACCGAGAACAATGCGCCCTTCGGCTTCCAGCATTTGGTGCAGCCGCAGGCGTGGTTGTGCGCGGACTGCGATGTGATCGTGACTTCCACCGCGTTGCTGGCGCACTTGCACACCAGCGTGCCGCCGGCGAAATCCCTGGCGCCCGGCCTGATGCCGTTGTCGACCGACGGATGAATCGAGATTGCGGCCATGGGAGCCCCTCATGGATGGACTAACCCACGGATTTTAGTAGGAAATGCCCTCCAAGACCAGCTAAGCGTCCCGGGCGCGTGCCACGGCCGCGGCCAGGTCGTCGCGCAGGTCGTCGAGGCTCTCGATGCCGACCGAGAGGCGCAGCAGCCCGTCGGTCAGGCCGGCGGCGCGGCGCGAGGGCTCGTCCATCGCGGCATGCGTCATCGTCACCGGATGCGCCACGAGGCTTTCGACCCCGCCGAGCGACTCGGCCAGCGTGAAGCAGCGCAGTCCGTCGACGAAACGCCTGACTGCGGCCGTGCCGCCCGCGAGCTCGAAGCTGACGATCGCACCGAACCCCTGCTGCTGGCGCGCGGCGAGTTCGTGGCCGGCGTGCGCGGGCAGGCCCGGGTACCACACACGGCTGACTGCGCTCTGGCCGGCGAGGAACTCCGCCAGCCCCTGCGCGTTGCGGCCATGCACCGCCAGCCGCGCGTGCAGCGTGCGCAGGCCCCGGAGCGTCAGGTAGCTGTCGAACGGGGCGCCGGTCAGGCCCAGCGTGTTGGCCCACCAGCCGAGGCGCTCGTGCAGTTCGGCCGTGCGGCCGATCGCGGCGCCGCCGACCACGTCGCTGTGGCCGTTGATGTACTTCGTGGTCGAGTGCACGACGATGTCGGCGCCGAGCTTCAGCGGCTGCTGCCAGGCGGGCGACAGGAAGGTGTTGTCGACCACGAGCAGCGCGCCGGCCTGGCGCGCCTGCGCGGCGACCGCGGCGATGTCGGTGATGCGCAGCAGCGGATTGCTCGGCGTCTCGATCCAC
>DATKLZ010000170.1:0-20799 GCA_035542135.1 Steroidobacteraceae bacterium
GGAGCCCGTGGCGAAGCGATTCGCCGCGCTGCTCGCCACGTTCGCCGAGGAGATCCTGCGCCTCAAGCCCGAGACCGCGACCTCGCTCGGCCTCGATCGCGGCGCCCGCATCGCGCTGAAGAGCGAGCTCGACAGCCGTTCAACGGCCGCCGATGAACGCTGGGCGAGGCAGGTCCGCTCGATGGTGGCGCGCCTGCGCGGCATCGATGCGGCGCGACTCCCGCCGCCCGCGCGGCTCCAATACGACAGCGTCAGCTACGCCGCGAGCGCCGGGGTCGAAGGCACCCGCTTCGCCTGCGGGCGGGCCGTGGCCGCGTTCAACAACAACGGCAGCGCTCCGTATCCGGTCACGCAGCAGGACGGCGCGGTCACGAGCGTGCCGGAATTCCTCGATTCGCAGCACCGGATCGCCGATGCCGCGGACGCCGAGGCGTACCTGGCCCGCATCCGCGGCTTCGCGCGCAACCTGGACGATGAGACGGCGCTCATCCGGGCGCAGGCCGCGCGCGGCATCGTGCCCCCTTCCTTCATCGCCAGCAACGCACTCGGACAGCTCACGCGCTACCGCCGCACGGCCGTGACGGAGCAGAAACTGGTGACCTCGCTGGCCACGCGCACCGCCGCGCTCGGCATCAGGGGCGAATGGGCAGCGCGCGCCTCCAGGCTGGTGGAGCAGGAGGTCTACCCGGCGCTCGACCGCCAGATCGCCGCCTTCGCGCGCGCCACGGAGCGCGCGACCGACGCGGCCGGCGTCGATCGGCTGCCCGACGGCGAAGCCTATTACCGCTGGGCGCTCAAGCTCGGCACGACCACCGACATGAGCCCGGAGGACATCCACGCCACGGGCCTGGAACAGAACCGTGCCATCCAGTCGCGCATGGATGCGATCCTGCGCGCGCAGGGATTGACGCAGGGCAGCCCCGGCGAGCGCGCGCTCTCGTTGAACAGCGACCCGCGGCAGCTGTTCCCCGACGACGATGCCGGACGCGCGCAGCTGATCGACTACTGCAACGAACGGATCGCGAGGACGCGCGCGCTGATGCCACAGCTCTCGCACCTGCAGCTCAAGGCGCCGCTGCGCGTCAAGCGCGTGCCGGCCGACATCGAGGATGGCGCCCCGCTCGGCTACATGAACGGGGCCTCGATCGACGGCACGCGCCCGGCGATCTACTACATCAACCTGAAATCGACCACCCTGTGGCCCAAGTACCAGATTCCGACGCTGACCGCGCACGAAGGCATTCCGGGGCATGCCTGGCAAGGCGCCTACCTGACCGAGCACAGCAGCGAGATCCCGTTGATCGTGCAGCTGATGGGCTTCAACGCCTACATCGAGGGCTGGGCGCTGTACGCCGAGCAGAGCGTCGACGAACAGGGCATCTATGCCGACGATCCGTTCGGCCAGGTGGGCTACCTGCAGGCGCAGCAGTTCCGCGCCTGCCGGCTGGTCGTCGATACCGGCATCCACGCGCTCAAGTGGACGCGCGAACAGGCCATCCAGTTCCTGGTCACGGAGACGGGCCGCGGCCGCCAGGCGATGACCAGCGAGATCGATCGCTACTGCGTCAGCCCGGGGCAGGCCTGCGGCTACAAGACCGGCCACAACGAGATTCTGCGCCAGCGCGAACGCGCCCGCGCCGCGCTCGGCGCGCGCTTCGACCTCGCGGCCTTCAACGACGCGGTGGTCAGGACCGGCGGCGTGCCGCTGCCCGTGCTCGGCACCGCGATCGACCAATACATCGCCGGAGCCTGAGCCCATATGAAGCGCACCGCGGCCGCACTGTGGTTCGGCGACCTGAAGACCGGCGATGGATCGCTGACGACGCACGGCGGCGCACTCGAGCAGGTGCCGTACACGTTCGCGCAGCGCTTCGGGGAATCGCCCGGAACCAACCCCGAGGAACTCATCGCCGCGGCGCATGCGGGCTGCTACACGATGGCCGTGTGCGCCGCGCTGACCCGCGCCGGCTTCAGGCCGACGCGGCTGTCGACGCAGGCCACCGTGGTCCTCGAGCAGGTCGAGGGCGCGTGGACCCTGACGGCCTCGCACCTCGAAATGCGCGCCGTCGTGCCGGATGTCCCCGCCGAGCGCTTTGCCGAGATCGCCGCCGACGCCAAGGCCAACTGCCCGGTGTCGCGCGCGCTCAAGCTCGAGATCACGCTCGACGCGCGACTCGACGCGACCCGCTGACCCGGCAGGCCGCCCGCGCCTTCCGGGCGGCGCGCGGGTATGCTCGCGGCATGGAACCCTCCCCGCTGCAGGATCGATTGATCGCGCTGCCCGAAATGCGCGAGCTCGATGTGTTCGCGGCACTGCTCGAGCGGCGCGGCGCGCGCGTGCTGCGCGCCCCGCTGGTCGCGATCCGCGCGGCACCCGACCCGCAACCGGTGCTGCAATGGCTGCGCCGGTTCTGCGCCGGCGAATGCCAGGATCTCGTGCTGCTGACCGGCGAAGGATTGCGCCGGCTCGCGGCCTGCATCGACCAGCATGAGCCGGCGCTGCGCGCGCCGTTCCTCGCCGCGCTGGCCGCCGTGCGCAAGATCACGCGCGGCCCGAAGCCGGCGCGGGCGCTGCGCGAGCTCGGGCTGGCGAGCGACCTCGAGGCCGAGGTGCCGACCACGCCGGGCATCATCGCGACGCTCGCGAGGCTGGAGCTGCGCGGTCATGTCGTCGGCGTGCAGCTCTATGGCACCGAAGCGAACCAGCCCTTGCAGCAGATGCTGCGCGCCGCCGGCGCCGAACCGCTCTGCGTGGCCCCCTATGTGTACGCCGACGCCGCCGACGACGCCGCCGTGCGGACGCTGCTGGCACGGCTGCGCACGGGTGAAGTCGATGCCATCGCCTTCACCAGCAAGGCGCAGGTCGCGCGGCTGTTCGCCGTGGCCGACGCGGCCGAGGTACGCGCCGCGCTCGCGGCCACGCAGGTCGCCGCGGTCGGCCCGGTGGTCGCCGACGCGCTGCGCGAGCGCGGCGTCAGCGTCGGCGCGATGCCGGAATCGAACTGGTTCATGAAGCCGCTGTCCGCCGAGCTGGCGCGGCTGATGGCCGGGGCCGGCGCGGCGCGGTCAGCGCACACCGGTCACGAATAGAAACGCTGCAGGTAGCCGATGAACTGCTCGAATTCGCTGCGCGTGAAGCGGCTGGCCATCTGCCGCTCGAGCGCCCGCACCTGCGTGATCAGCTTTTCCAGCGCTGCCGCGCCCCGCTCCGTCAGGTAGATGCCCTGGCGGCGGCGATCGCGGGTGCAACGGCGCCGGTCGAGCATGCCGTCCTTCTCGAGCCGGTCGAGCAGCGCCACGATGCTCGCCTTGTCGATGCCGAGGTGCGTGCCGAGCTCGATCTGCGCGATGCCCGGGTTGGAACCGACCAGCACCAGCAGGCTGAACAGCCCGGGCCGGATGTTGTTCTCGCCGATGACGGCCACGTATTGCCGCCATGAGCACAGGTGCGCGCGCCGCAGGTTGAACCCCAGCAGGCGCGGCAGGCAGCCCAGCTCGACGCGCGCGTCGCGCTCGCGCTCGGCCGACGCCTGCGGCGCGCGCTTCGCCGTGCCGCGCGCCTTCGTTGCGGTAGCCCGGGTACGCTCGCCAGCTGCCACTGCTGTCATCATCAGCCCCCGCGTGCCGCGCGATGGCGGCGGCGCAAAAGTATAGGTTCGTTATTGTTCGTGGTGCAAATGGTTGCAATGATGCATTGCATTCAAGACCTGCGCGCCGCAGCACCGTGCACTGCCGCCGCGATCGCCACGGCCGTCTGCAGCGCGCGCGCGCCGTCCTCGCCGCTGACCGCCACCGGACGCTCGCCGCGGCAGCTGGCCAGGAACGCCTCGATCTCGCTGCGCAACGCATCGCCCGGTTCGAACGACTGCTCGTCGATGCTCACCGGCAGCCGCGCCTCGCCCGCCGCCACCGGCTGCTTGCGGATCACGGTCAGGATCTTCTGCTGCAGGTCGAGCGACAGGTAGGCGTCGTCCTGGAAGATGCGCAGGCGCCGCTCGGTCTTCAGGCTGACGCGGCTGGCCGTGGCGTTGGCCACGCAACCGTTGGCGAAGCGGATGCGCGCGTTGGCGATGTCGATCTCGTTCGAGAACACCGGCGTGCCGACCGCATCGATGTGTTCGATCTCGCTGCCGACGATGCTCTGCACGATGTCGAGGTCGTGGATCATCAGGTCGAGCACGACGTTGACGTCGGTGCCACGCTCGCGGAAGGGCGCCAGCCGCTGGCAATCGATGAACCGCGGCTGGCCCATGTGCGGCTCGGCCGCGATGATCGCCGGATTGAAGCGCTCGAGATGCCCGACCTGCAGCACGCGCCCGGCGGCGCGCGCGGCGGCCACCAGCTCGCGCGCCTGCCCGACCGTCTCGGTGATCGGCTTCTCGACCAGCACGTGCGCGCCGGACTCGAGGAACGCGCGCGCGATCTCGAAATGCGCGGCCGTCGGCGTGGCGATGCTGACCGCGGCGACCTGCCCGAGCAGTTCGCGATGGTCGGTCACCGCGCGGGTGCCCAGCTCGGCGGCGACCGCCGCACCGATGTCGGCGCGCGCATCGGCGACCGCGACCAGCTCGCAGCCGGGAATCGCGGCGTATTTCTGCGCATGGAAGCGCCCCAGGTAACCCACGCCGATCACCGCTACGCGCAGTCTGTCCATGGGCGCTATTATGCCCGGATCGGCCATCACCACCGCGCCCGCGGCGCGGACCCCGAAGGAACCGCATGCGATCGTTGCTGAAATTCTGGCGCCACTACCGGCGGACGAGCGGTGCACGGCATGAATGGATCGCCGCCGGCATATGCCTGGCGATCGGCCTGCTCCTCATGCCGGTGCTGATCTGGCTGGTCGGATCATCGCGCCTCGGCCCCTACGCCAACGGCGGCCTGTTCGCGCTGTGGCGCGATTATGTCGTGGCGCTGGCGCACGGCTCGCTGGCCTTCTGGCTGGTTGCGCTCGGCCCCTACGTGGCGCTGTGGCTGCTGCGCGGCGCGCGCCTCTGGCTGCGCCGCTGAAGGGCCGGCCGGAACTGTCGACTGCGTCACAAATCCGGGCCGGCCGGGCCTGGCGCGCACCTTCATGCGCCGGCGTGAATCCGGCATTGTCGACGCAGAATGTCAACATGGCCGGCACACCCATTGCGACTGCGCCCAAAGGAACCGGAATCCGGCGATGAGGCGTCCGCGGCGCTCGCCCCCGGCAAATCCGACGTGCGCGGCGAGGCGCTCGATCGCATCCGCAAGTCGCTGGTGACCTCGCGCCTGACGCTGGCGAGCGAGACCGCCGGCGGCAATCCCTACGACAGCGGCCGCGGCCGCTCGCCGGGTTCGGTGTGGGGACAGCGGCGACGCTAGGCGCCGCTCAGGCCGGCCAGTAGCGCCAGGCCAGCGCGGCGAGCATCAGCGCCAGCAGGATCTGCGCCGGGTGGCGCCAGGTCCTGCCGCGCAATTCACCGACGAAACCCGCGCCGGCAACCAGCACCAGCGACCATGACCAGGCCAGCGCCTTGAGCAACGGCGCCTGTTCACCGGCCAGGCGGGCCGAGTACTCGGGCAGCAGCAGGAAGACCACGCCGGTCATGCTCAGCGACACTGCCAGCGCCGTGGCCGACCCGAGAACGATTCCCAGCAGGACGGTCAAAGGTTTCATGGGTGCGGCCCCCGGACTGGCTTGATTCCACAGTTCTTGCGCGCCATGGCTGCCCTGTCGCCGACAAAGATGTCAGACTTGTGCCGATACTATGGCATCCCGGAGCATTGAGAGCCCATGACCCGAGCCGACAATCGACTGCGCAGGTTCCTCGCGCCCTTCGCGCTGGGCGCCGCCTGCCTGCTGCTGCTCGCGGCCACGGCCTCGACGAATTCCCAGGGCAGCGTGCAGCTGCCCGAAGGAGCCATCCGCCCGACCCCGCGGCAGCAGGAAATCGCCCAGCAGGTGGCCAGCAACCTCGAACAGTACCATTACAGCCGCCGGCCGATCGACAAGGACTTCTCGGCGCAGGTCTTCGACCGCTACCTCAACAGCCTGGACGGCCAGCACAGCTACTTCCTCGCCGCCGACGTCGCCGCCATGGCGCAGTGGCGCTCGGCGTTCGATGACATGATCCACACCGGCCGGCTCGAGCCCGCCTACCTGATGTTCGCGCGGCTCCAGCAGCGCAATCGCGAACGCATCGAATACGCGCTGAGCCTGCTGGCGACCGAACCGGACTGGACGCTCAACGAGCGTTACACCTTCGACCGCGACAAGGCGCCGTGGCCGCGCGACGCCGCCGAACTCAATGAACTGTGGCGGCAGCGCGTCAAGAGCGACGCGCTGTCGTTGATGCTGACCGGCAAGAGCTGGCCGGAGACGGCCGACATCCTGCGCAAGCGCTACCAGCGCGTGCTCGCGCGCGTCAACCAGGTCAGCACCGATGACGTGTTCGAGTCGCTGATGAACGCCTACGCGTCGGTGTACGACCCGCATACGTCCTACCTGGCCCCGCGCAGCGCCGAGGAATTCCGCATCCAGATGAGCCTGAGCTACGAGGGCATCGGCGCCTCGCTCCAGCTCGTCGACGACTACGTGACGATCGGCTCGCTCCTGCCGGGCGGCCCGGCCGCGGCGGCCAACACGCTCAAGCCCAACGACCGCATCATGGCGGTCGGCCAGGGCAATGACGGCGCGTTCACCGATGTGGTCGGCTGGCGGCTCGATGACGTGGTGCAGCTGATCCGCGGCAAGGGCGGCACGCTGGTGCGGCTGCAGGTGCTGCCCGCGGGCGCCGCGCCCGGGAGCGAACTGCGCACCGTGGCGCTGACGCGCGGCAAGATCACGCTGGAGAACCAGGCCGTCAAGCAGGAGGCGCGCGCCATCCAGGTGGGCGATCGCACGCTGCACGTCGGCATCATCACGGTGCCGGGATTCTACGAAGACAACGACGCGCGCAATGCCGGCGATCCGAACTTCCGCACGACCTCGCGCGACGTGCGCCGGGCGATCGGCGAACTGCAGGCCAAGGGGCCGATCGATGCGCTGCTGCTCGACCTGCGCGGCGACGGCGGCGGCTTCCTGCCGGAGGCGATCGCGCTGAGCGGACTGTTCATCGACCAGGGCCCGATCGTGCAGTTGCGCCACACGGACGGCAGCGTCGAGCACATCGACGATCCCGAGCCTGGCGTGGCCTACTCCGGCCCGCTCGCCGTGCTGGTCGATCGCACCAGCGCCTCGGCCTCGGAGATCTTCGCGGCCGCGATGCAGGACTACCACCGCGGGCTCGTGCTCGGCCAGACCACGTTCGGCAAGGGCACGGTGCAGCAGGTCATCCCGCTCGATCACCGCTGGTCCGCCGAACCGAGCGGCGGCCAGCTGAACGTGACGTTCCTGAAGTTCTATCGCGTCACCGGCGAGAGCACGCAGCTGCACGGCGTGCAGCCGGATATCGAATTGCCGGCACGCATCAGCACCAAGGATGTCGGCGAAGGCGCGCTCGAATCCCCGCTCCCGTGGGACCGGATCGCACCGGTGCCCTTCCGTGCGGACGCGCCGCTTGGCCCGGTGGTGCAGACGATCGCGAAGGAACAATCGCAGCACGAGGCGCATGACGCCGACTACCAGTGGCTGGTCGGTGCGCTCGCGGCGCTGGAGCAGGATCGCGCCGACCATTCGCTCTCGTTGAACCTGGCCGAGCGGCAACGCGAGCGCGCGGCCGAGGAGCAGCAGGCGCTGGCGCGCGAGAATGTGCGCCGCGCGGCCGACGGGCTCGCGCCGTTGAAGTCGCTAAGCGATTCACCGGCCGACGGACAGCCCGACGTGATCATGGCGGAAGCGGCGCGGATCGCGGCCGAGCTGGCCATCGCCTCCAGCAGCGCGCCCGCGGCCAGCACGACCGCCACGGCCGCCGCGCGCCGCTAGCGCAACAGCCGGCCATGCGCGCCTGCCGGGCCGCGCTAGCGCAGGAGCACGCGGTAGATTTCCCAGCAGTCCTCTGACAGCACCAGCGACGAGGTGGCGCTGTCGTCGGGCGCGAGGCTGGCGGCGTCCGGCACCACGTCGCCCTCGCCGCGGTAGCGGGCGATCCTGCGGAAAGCATCCACGCGCGCACGGATGTCGGGCAGCAGGTCGCGCCGATCCTCGAGCAGCGTGCGCGCCGCCTGGATCCCCTCCATCATCTGCACGCAACGTTCGCGCTCGCCATACTCGCCCGGCACGGGTTCGCGCCGGCCGCTCGCCTGGTAGGTCGCCTCGTACAGGCCGGTGCGCGTCAGCCGTTCGCGCAGCACCTGCCCGTAGGCCACCGCCGCCAGGTTGATCGCCCGGCGCGACTCGACCGACAGGCCGGTGAAATTCGGCTGCTCCGCCTCGAGCGCCGCGCGCTCGGCGCGCGCCTCGGTCAGCGCCTGTTCGGCCAGGAGCGACTGGATGCTCGCGGCATGCAGTTCCTGGCGCACGCGCCGGCGGTGGAAGTAATGCCAGAAGCGCTGCAGTCCGGCGAGGTAGCGCTCGAGCTCGCTGACGCGCGCGCGCACGGCGAGCGCCGCTTCCTCGGCGCCCTGGCAACGGGCCTCGACCGCCTGGCGGCGGTCGAACTGCCGCCGGTTGAACTCCGCGAAGAACCCGCGCCGTTCGCGCTCGACCTGCTGCGTCTCGAGTTCGGTCACGAACTGCCGCACCAGGCCCTGGCCGAGCGTCCACAATTCGCGCAGCTGGTAGAAGACCAGCGCCTGGTAGCCCGTGGCCGGCTGCGCGAGGCGCGCCTCCAGGCCCTGCAGCAGCTCCTGCACCCGCGCGGTGGCGCCCTCCTGCTGCTTGACGCGGTCCTTCAGCCGCTGGATCTCCTCCTGCGCGCTGCTGAAGGATTTCTTCAACTCGATGCGGTTGCGGAACAGGTGCAGGACGCGCCCGTCGTCCGGATCGGCCTCGCGGCTCTCGCCGAGCGCCAGGCGCACGATGCCCAGTTGCCTGAGTCGTCTCATGAATTGCGCGGCCAGGCGCATGGCGGATCAGTCGTGGATGAAGCGGTGGCCGCGTTCCGCGCAGTAATCAAGCCACTTGTTCAGCATCATGTTGCGCGACCAGCGCCGCCCGAGGTCGCGATGCGCGGGGGCGTCGTCGGCCGGACAGGCTTCGAGCAGGCGCGCATCATGGTAGACCCGCAACCGCTGGTCCGGGACGCGTTCGAGCACCGGCGAGGCAGCACCCGCGGGCAGCAGGTAGCTGAGCAGCAATTCGGAAGTGAAACGCGCGCGGGCGAGCACGTTGAGCACGAGCGTGCAGTCGCCGGGCACTTCGGACACGCGGCTGGCCGCGAGCGACGACAGGTCGCCCGCCATGGCGGCCAGGCGCAGGTAATTGCTCTCGTACAGGCCCATCAGCGCGACGAAGCCGCGCGGCCGCGCACGCCAGGACACCACCAGATTGCTTTCGGCGATCACGGCTCCGAATATAGCACGTGGGTCATGACCGCCAGGGTCGCCGGACGGACGAGCCGCGACTTGCGTCACGCCGGCTTGATGAACAGCCGCTCACGATAGTGGCGCAGCTCGGCGATCGACTCGAGGATGTCCGCGCGCGCCAGGTGCGCCGAGCGCTTGGCGAACGAGCCGGCGAGTTGCGGATACCAGCGCGCCGCCAGTTCCTTCAGCGTGCTGACGTCCAGGTTGCGGTAGTGGAAGTATTGCTCGAGCGCCGGCATCCAGCGCGCCAGGAACCGGCGGTCCTGGCAGATGCTGTTGCCGCACATGGGCGAGGCGCCTGCCGGCACGTGCCCGGCGAGGAACGCCAGCGTCGCGCGCTCGGCCTCGGCCATGCCGACGGTGCTGGCGCGCACGCGCGCCAGCAGGCCGCTGGCGCCATGGTGCGTGCGGTTCCACTCGTCCATGCCGGCGAGCACGGCCTCGCTCTGGTGGATCGCCAGCTCCGGTCCGGACGCGATCTCGTTCAGGTCGCCATCGGTGACCACCGTCGCGATCTCGATGATGCTGTCATGCTCGGGCCGCAGCCCGGTCATCTCCAGGTCGATCCAGATCAGGCGCCCGCTGCCATTCATGATTGAGGCATCATAGCAGGGTGAACCCGCCCTCCGCCGCCGGTGGTGACGCAGCAGCGGCGCCTGTGCGGGCGCTGGTATTGATCGCGCACGGCGCCAGCGCGCGCCTGCGGCTCGCCGGCGGCGAGGTGGTGCTGGCGCGCCTCGCGCGCCGCGGCCTGCAGTGCGTGTGCGGCGACGAGGTGCTGTGCGGGAGCGACCGCCAGCACTCGCAGTGGCAGGTGCGCGAGGTCTGCGCGCGCCGCAGCGCGCTGTTCCGCAGCAATGCCCGCGGCCGGGCCGAACTCGTCGCCGCCAACCTGACGCTGCTGGTCGCGGTCGTAGCGCCGCGCCCCGAGCCCGACCTGTTCCTCGTCGACCGCTATCTCGCGGCCGCGGCCAGCGCCAACATCGGCGTGCTGTTGCTGGCCAACAAGACCGACCAGGCATACACCGCACCGCTCCGTGCCGAGCTCGCCACGCTCGAAGCCTGCGGCTGCGCGGTCCTGCATTGCAGCGCCCGCAGCGGCGCAGGCCTGGATGCGCTGCGCGAGCGGCTGCAGGGCGAGACCGTCATGCTGGTCGGGCAATCCGGCGTCGGCAAGTCCTCGCTGCTGCGGCAACTGGTCCCGGGGGCCGATGCCGCGGTCGGCGAGCTGCTGAAGGGCGAGGCGGGGCGGCACACGACCAGCGCCGCGCAGCTGTACGCACTGCCGGGCGGCGGCGCGCTCATCGATTCGCCCGGCGTGCGCGATTTCGCGCCGGCGCCCGACATGCTCGATGAACGCACGCTCGGGTTCGCGGAGGTGGCGGCGCATGCCCCGCAATGCCGCTTCGTCGACTGCCGCCACATGCGGGAACCGGGCTGCGCGGTGCGGGCCGCCGTCGAGGCCGGCGCGATCAGTCCGCGCCGCTACGAGAGCTACCGCCGGCTGCGTCGCCTGCGGGAGCAGTTGCTGGAGCGCATGCCGCGCGCGCCGCGGCGCTAGAGCGACTGCCGGCCGGCGAGCGCGTGCGCCAGCGTGCCGCCGTCGATGTACTCGAGCTCGCCGCCAACCGGCACGCCGTGCGCGATGCGGCTGGCGCGCAGCCCGCGCTGATGCACGAGCTGCGAGAGGAAGTGCGCGGTGGCCTCGCCTTCCACGGTGGAATTCGTGGCCAGGATCACTTCACGGATGCCGCCGGCGGCGAGCAGCGCGTCGAACTCGGCACCGCCGAGCTGTTCCGGGCCGATGCCATCGAGCGGCGAGAGATGGCCCATCAGCACGAAATAGCGCCCGCGGAAGCCGCCCGATTGCTCGATCGCCACGACATCGGCCGGCGATTCGACCACGCACAGCAGCCCGGCATCGCGTTGCGGGTTGGCGCAGATGTCGCACAGCTCCGACTCGGTGAGCATGCGGCAACGGCGGCAGCGGCCGACGCGCGCGAGGGCGTGCTCGAGCGAGGTGGCCAGCGCCTGCGCGGCCGGCCGCGCATCCTGCAGCAGGTGGAAGGCCATGCGTTGCGCGCTCTTCGGACCCACGCCCGGCAACGCGCGCAGCGCATCGATCAGGGCGGCGAGCGCGGGCGAATGCTGCATCAGAACGGCAGTTTCATGCCCGGCGGCAGCTTCAGCCCGCCCATCAGGCTGGCCATCTTGGCCTGGCTGGCCGCCTCGAGCTTGTGCGTGGCGTCGTTCAGCGCCGCGGCCAGCAGGTCTTCCAGCATCTCGCGGTCATCGAAGGCCGCCGGCTCGATCTGCACGCGGCGCGCCTCGTGCCGGCCGTTGATCGTGATGCGGACCATGCCGCCCCCGGACTCACCGGTGACCTCGAGCTGCGCGATCTCGGCCTGTGCGCGCTGCATGTTGGCCTGCAGCGCCTGCGCCTGCTTCATCATGTTG
This sequence comes from Steroidobacteraceae bacterium, assembly GCA_035542135.1. Classification (GTDB taxonomy): domain Bacteria; phylum Pseudomonadota; class Gammaproteobacteria; order Steroidobacterales; family Steroidobacteraceae; genus FEN-1191. The sequence continues at coordinate 11,890 of DATKLZ010000170.1, forward strand.
CCGATGCCACCGCTCATGCCTGTCACTCCTTGGGACAATGCCTGTGTTCGCGACGATCGCCGGTCACGCCGGACGGCGTGCACGCACCGAATCGGGATTGACCGTGGCGCCGAAACGCTCCTGCAGCGCGCGCACGGTCGGATCGCCCGCCAGCGCGGCGCGCGCGGCCGCCAGCGTCTCCTGCGCCGCGCGCTCGCCGGCCTGGGCCGGCGTCTCGGCGGGGACCTGGCCGGTGGTGATCTCCACCCGCAACTTCTCGCCGAGGTGGCGGCCGAGGGCCTGCGCCAGCTTCTCCTCGCGCGCGCGCGTGTGCGCAGCGGCCTGGTGCGCATCGAGAGTCAGGCGCAGCACGCCCGGCTCGCGCGCCACCAGCGTGCAGTTCTTGGCCAGCATGCGCGTCGGACCGTCGAGCTCGATGGCCTCCAGCATGAGGGCCCAGTCGCTCGTGGCCGGCCCGGCCGGCGGCGCCGGCGCATCAGGGCGGCCCGTGCCCGCGGCGGCCGGCGCAGCGGCCGGCGCCTTCATCGGCGCAGCGGCGGCCCGCAGCGGCGCGCCCTGCTCGGGCCGGAACGCCAGCATGCGGATCAGCGTCATGCGGAATCCGGTCTGCGGATCGGGCGCCAGCGCCAGGTCGCGCCGTCCCATGATCGCGGTCTGGTAATAGAGCTGCACGTCCTCGCTGCCCATGCGCGCGGCCAGGTCGGCCACCAGCGCGGGTGAGTACAGTTCGTCGCCGGCGTATCCGGGCACGATCTGCTGCAGCGCGACCCGCTCGAGCAGCGAGGCGAGTTGATCGAGCATCTGGCCGTAGTCCGGGCCGAAATCGGCCAGCTCGGCCGCCGCGGCCAGCAGAGCCGGCGCCTCCCCGGCCGCCAGTGCCGCGGCGATGCGCTCGACGTGATCGCGCGCGACGGTGCCCAGCATGGCGCGCGCCTCCGCTTCGCGCGCCGCGCCGTTGCCGAAGGCCAGCAACTGGTCGAGCAGCGAGAGCGCGTCGCGCAGGCTCCCGTCGGCCGCCTGCGCCAGCAGCTGCAGCGCCGGGGCATCGTAGGGGAGCTGCTCGGCCCCGAGGATGTGCGCCAGCCGTGCGCTGATGAGCGGCACCGACAGGCGCTTCAGGTTGAACTGCAGGCAGCGCGACAGCACGGTGACCGGGAGCTTCTGCGGATCGGTGGTCGCGAGCAGGAACTTGACGTGCGGCGGCGGTTCCTCGAGCGTCTTCAGCAGCGCATTGAACGAATGCGCGCTGAGCATGTGCACTTCGTCGATCAGGTAGATCTTGTAGCGGCTGCGCGTCGGCGCGTACTGGACGTTGTCGAGCAGCTCGCGCGTGTCATCGACCTTGGTGCGCGAAGCGGCGTCGACCTCGATCAGGTCGATGCTGCGGCCGGCCTCGATCTCGCGGCAGCTGCCGCACTCGAGGCACGGCGTCGCGCTGACGCCGCGTTCGCAGTTCAGGCACTTGGCGAGGATGCGCGCCACCGTGGTCTTGCCGACCCCGCGCGTGCCGGCGAACAGGAAGGCATGGTGCACGCGGCCGCTGGCCAGCGCGTTGCCGAGCGAGGCGAGCACGTGCTCCTGGCCGGTCATCTCGGCGAAGCTGCGCGGGCGCCATTTGCGCGCTAGGGCTGTGTATGCCATCTATCGTCCGTATGCGGGCCCACCTGCGGCTGGCCCCGGGGCCCCGGGGAGGCAGCCCGCGCCGGCCGAACTTCGGCGCACGGCGTGGCCGTTACCGCTGCTCCCTTCCGGGCCTGACGGGGTTGGCGGCTCGCCATCGCGAAGGAACCGGCGCGGGCCACCATGGACTGGCGGAGAGGGTGGGATTCGAACCCACGAACACCCGTGAAGATGTTACTGGAATTCCAGTCCAGCGCCTTCGACCACTCGGCCACCTCTCCTTTCAATACGTTACTGGTCACACTTAAAGCAAGAGATTGCGTCGCCACGCAATCATTCTACCAACTGGCGGGTGCTCAGGTCTTGAAGCTTGGCGGCATCGACAGGCAAGGCTCGCCGGGCGAGCGCGGGCGCTCGGGCTCGTTGAGTGGCGGCACCTTGATCGCGTTGCGCGTATCCGGCGCATCGAGCCCCGGCGGCACCTTGAGCGGTGGAAGGTCCTTCACGTCCCCGCCCACCGCGGGCTCGCGGCAACGGCTCGAATGCTTGCCGTGGTGGAACCACGAGCAGCCACTCGATGACATCAGCACGGTCGCGGCCAGCAGCGCGGCCAGTCGCAGTGAATGGGGTTTCATGCGCTGCGCACCTGCGACACGGTGGCGGCGGCGAGCGCCGTGCGCAGCGCGGCGCGCACGCGCGGCTGCGCCGCGGCACTCAGCCAGGTCAGCGGCAGGCGGATTCCAGGTTTGATCAGTTTCATTTCGGCCAACGCCCATTTTACCGGTATCGGATTGGATTCCAGCGACAACTCGCGGTGGAACGGAGCCAACGAGGCATCGATCTGCGCGGCCAGCTCGCGCTCGCCACGCAGGGCCGCGCCGATCGCGGCCGCCATCGCCGCGGGCGCCACATTGGCGGTCACGGAGATGACGCCGCGCGCCCCCGCCAGCACGGAAGCACAGGCCGTCGCGTCGTCGCCCGAAAGCACGTCGAACCCGGCCGGCACGGCGGCGAGCAGCTCGCGCAGGCGCCCCGCCTCGCCGACCGCTTCTTTGATGCCGACGATGCGCGGGAGTTCAGCCAGCCGCGCCACGGTGGCCGGCAGCAGGTCGACCGCGGTGCGGCCCGGCACGTTGTACAGCAGCACCGGTACGCTGGCGGCCGCGGCGACCGCGGCGAAGTGGCGGTACAGGCCCTCCTGCGTCGGCCGATTGTAGGCTGGCGTCACGACCAGCAGCGCGTCGAGCCCGGCCGTCGCCAGCGCGCGCACGCGCTCGACGACGACGGCGGTCGAACTGCCGCCCACGCCGGCGACCAGCTTGAGGCGCCCCGCGACGCGCCGGCGAGCGTGGGCGAGCAACGTGTCCTGCTCGGCATCGCCCAGCGCCACGGATTCGCCCGTGCTGCCGCCGACGACGATGCCGCTGGTGCCGCTCGCCAGGTGGAGCTCGAGCAACCGCTCCCACGCCTCGAGGTCGAGCTCGCCGGCCTCGAGCATGGGCGTGACGATCGCGACCAAACTGCCTGAAAACATGCCGCCTCGCATCGGGGGAACGCGGCCTGTCGAGGTCCGCGCGGGGCGCGGGATGTTACGCACCCCGCGCGGCCTGAAGCAAGCCCCGGAAACCGGTACACTCCGGATCGTGAACGACCCCAGCTCCCCAGGCAAGCAGCATCTGGCCGTATCCGCGATCGGCAGCGACCACACCGGCATGGTCCACGAGCTGACGCGCATCATCAGCGACTGCGGCGGCAACATCGCCGAGAGCCGCATGGCCGCGCTCGGCAACGAGTTCGCGATGCAGCTGCTGGTCACCGGCAACTGGCACACGCTGGCGCGCATCGAGTCGGAATTGGGGCGGCTCGCCGACACCGAATCGCTGAGCGTGCACCTGCGCCGCACCGAGGCGCGGGCGTCGCGCAAGGAACTGGTGCCCTACTCGATCGACATCGTCAGCATCGACCAGGCCGGCATCGTGGCCGGGCTGTCGGGGTTCTTCGCCGCGCGCAACATCGACATCTGCGAGGCGGCCACGCGCAGCTACCCGGCCGCGCACACCGGCGCGCAGATGTTCGGCGTGCAGATGACCATCAACGTGCCTGCGAGGCTCCACGTGGCGCAATTGCGCGAGGAATTCATGGACTACTGCGACTCGATGAACCTCGACGCGATCCTCGAGCCGGTCAAGTCATGACCGCTCCCGCGATCGGCAAGGTGGTGCCGGACTTCTCGCTGCCCGCCACCGGTGGAACGCCATTCCGGCTGCGCGATGCACGCGGCCAGGCACTGGTGCTGTATTTCTACCCGCGCGACAGCACGCCCGGCTGCACGCTCGAGGGCCAGGATTTCCAGCGCCTGCTGCCGGCCTTCAAGCGCGCCGGCGCGCAGGTGTGCGGCATCTCGCGCGACAGCATGGCGTCGCACGAGAAATTCTGCGCCGCGCACGGCTTCAGGTTCCCGTTGCTGGTCGACGCCGACGGCGAAGCCTGCAGGCTGTTCGACGTGATCCACGAGAAGAACATGTACGGCCGCAAGGTGCTGGGCATCGTGCGCAGCACCTTCCTGATCGACGCGGCCGGGAAGCTGCGGCGCGAGTGGCGCAAGGTCAAGGTCGAGGGCCACGCGGCCGAGGTGCTGGAGGCTGTCAAATCTCTGTGAGAGCGAAGTCCCGCCGCCTGTTCGTCCTCGACACCAACGTCTTGATGCACGATCCGACGGCGATCTTCCGTTTCGCCGAGCACGACATCTACCTGCCGATGGTGGTGCTCGAGGAGCTCGACGCCAACAAGAAGGGGCTGTCGGAGGCCTCGCGCAACACGCGCCAGGCGAGCCGCTTCCTCGACGACATGATCCGCGGCGTCACCAAGGCGCAGATCGACGCCGGGCTCCCGATCCCGTCGGCGCGCACCGACAACCACGGCAAGCAGCCGCCGGCCGGGCGCCTGTTCTTCCAGACGCGGAGCCTGGCCAGCGGCCTGCCCGACAACCTGCCGGGGCACGGCGCCGACAACCTGATCCTCGGACAGACGCTCGCGCTCCAGCAGGAACATCCGCACACGCGCGTCGTGCTGGTCTCCAAGGACATCAACCTGCGCATCAAGGCGGCCGTCGTCGGCATCCACGCCGAGGACTACTACAGCGACAAGACCATCGAGGACGCCGATGTGCTGTACACCGGCTGCGCGCGCCTGCCGGCCGATTTCTGGGAGCAGCACGGCCGCGACATGCGGTCGTGGAAGGAGGCCGATCGCACCTGGTACGAACTGTCCGGGCCGGCCGTCGCCGACTGGCACGTCAACGAATTCGTCTACGAGGACGGCGCCGCCGGCATCGAGGCGCTGGTGCGGCGCATGCACGACGGCGCGGCCACCCTCGAGCTGGTGCGCGACTTCCGCAGCGACCGGCACAGCGTCTGGGGCGTCACGGCCCGCAACCGCGAGCAGAATTTCGCGCTGAACCTGCTGATGGATCCGGAGATCGACTGCGTGACGATCCTCGGGCCCGCCGGCACTGGCAAGACGCTGCTGGCGCTGGCCGCGGGCCTGCTGCAGACGCTCGAGCGCAACCGCTACGCCGAGATCATCATGACGCGCGTGACGATCCCGCTCGGCGAGGACATCGGCTTCCTGCCCGGCACCGAGGAGGAGAAGATGGAGCCGTGGATGGGCGCGCTGATGGACAACCTCGAGGTGCTGACCCGGAGCGAGGAAGGCGGCGCGTGGGGGCGCGCGGCCACCAACGACCTGCTGCGCAACCGCATCAAGATCCGCTCGATGAATTTCATGCGCGGCCGCACCTTCCTCAACCGCTTCATCATCGTCGACGAGGCGCAGAACCTCACCCCGAAGCAGATGAAGGCGCTGGTCACGCGCGCGGGGCCTGGCAGCAAGCTGGTCGCGCTCGGCAACATCGCCCAGATCGACACCCCCTACCTCACCGAGACGACCTCCGGGCTGACCTACGTGGTCAACCGCTTCCGCGGCTGGCAGCATGCAGGACACATCACGCTGCTGCGCGGCGAGCGTTCGCGGCTGGCCGATTTCGCCTCCGAACAGCTGTGACCGGCAGGAACCCCGCGGCACGGCCCCGGTCGAAACCCTGATGCGACACCCCGAACCAAGCGTGCGCCGACCGCGGCACCCGATCAGCGCGCTGCTGGGCGGCCTGCTGCTGTCGCTGGCAGCCGCGGGGGCCTCGGCGGCCGGCGACCCCGGCGCCGTGGCCAGCCAGCTGCCCGACATGGGTTCGCCCGAGAACGCGATCCTCAGCAAGGCCGACGAATACCAGATCGGCCTGATGGCGATGCGCGAGCTGCGCGGCCAGGACCTGATCCTCGAGGATCCCGAGCTCACCGACTACATCCAGCAGCTCGGCTCGCGCCTCGCCGCCCAGGCGCGCGACGACGACCAGAATTTCCAGTACTTCATCGTGCGTTCGAACGAGATCAACGCCTTTGCGACCTATGGCGGCTTCATCTGCGTCAACGCCGGCCTGATGCTGCTGACCGAGACCGAGTCCGACCTCGCCAGCGTGCTCGGCCACGAGACCGCGCACGTGCGGCAGCGGCACATCGCCCGCTCGATCCTGGCGCAGAGCCGCATGTCGCTCGGCACCACGGCCGCGATGCTGGCGGCGGTGCTGATCGGCGCGGCCAGCGGCGCCGGCGGCCAGGCGATGGAAGGCGCGATCGCGATGAGCCAGGGCATCGCCCTGCAGCAGAGCATGAACTTCACGCGCGGCGAGGAAGAGGAAGCCGACCGCGTCGGCATCGGCCTGCTGGCGGGGGCCGGATTCAACACGATGGCCATGGCGAATTTCTTCGAGGAGATGGGCCGGCGCGAAGGCGTCGACGAGATCGCCGGGCCGCTCGACATGCTGCGCAACCATCCGGTGACGCGCGACCGCATCGCCGAGGCGCGCGAGCGCGCGGCGCAGTACTCGAAGAACCCGGTGCACGAGTCGATCCTGTTCCCGTGGATGCGCGAGCGGCTGCGCGTGCTGGTGGCCCCGGCCGAGAAGGACATGACGGTCTACTATGCGCAGATGCGCGAACGCCGCCCGCTCAGCGATCCGGAGCGCTACGGCGAGGCGCTGGCGCAGACCCGCAACAACCAGGCCGGCGCCGCGGCCGCGACGCTGCGCGAGCTGGTCGACAAGTATCCGCAGATCACTGCGCTCTACGGCGCGCTCGGCCAGGCGCTGCAGGCCGACCACCAGTCGGCCGAGGCGCTGGCGCTGTTCGGGCGCGCGATGGCGCTGTTCCCGCGCAACGTGCCGCTGGCGGTGCGCTACGCCGACACGCTGATGCAGAACGGCCGCGCCAAGCAGGCGCACGAGCTGCTGCTCGACGTCTTCAACAACACGCAACCGACGCCCGAGCAGATCCGCCTCACCGCGCTCGCCGCCAGCGCCGCCGGCGACACCGGCGACGCCTCCTACTACATGTCCGAATACCACATCAGCAACGGCGACCTGGCGCTCGCCAACCAGCAGCTCGAGCTCGCGCTGGCCTCGCCCGACCTGACCTCGGTGCAGCGCCAGCGCTTCCGGGCGCGCCTCGACGAGATCCGCGAATGGATGCGCGAGCAGCGCCAGATGCGCACCGCATCGCAATGACGTCATTCCATCGCCACGCCACGCGGCGCCGCAGCCGGCACTGCTAGAATCCGCAGATGAACCGTTCGCGCATTGCCGCGGCCTGCGCCGCGACCCTCGCCCTGGGCCTGGCCGGCTGCGCCACGGCGCCCGGCGGCAAGCATGACCCGCGCGATCCGTTCGAGCGTTTCAATCGCGGCGTCTACCGCTTCAATACCGCCGCCGACCGCGCGGTGCTGCGGCCGGCGGCGCGAGCCTGGAAGGCGGCCGTGCCCGCGCCCGTGCGTCGGGGCCTGGGCAATTTCATCGGCAACCTCGGCTATCCGGTGACGATCGTCAACGACCTGCTGCAGGGCAAGATGCGCCAGGGGGCCGATGATTTCTCCCGGCTGCTCGTCAACAGCATCGCCGGGCTCGGTTTCCTCGATCCGGCCTCGTCCGCCGGACTCGAACGCCATGACGAGGATTTCGGCCAGACGCTCGCCAAGTGGGGCGTGCCGGCCGGGCCGTACCTGATGCTGCCGTTCCTCGGCCCTTCCAGCATGCGTGACGCACCCGCCAAGCTCGCCGACGAGTACAGCGACGGCCGGCACTACCTGCAGGATCCCTACCTGCGATGGGGCCTGTGGGGGGCGGACAAGGTCGAGTTGCGGGCCAGCCTGCTCGATGCGGACGCGGCGCTCGAGCGCACCTATGATCCGTACGCCTTCGTGCGCAACGCCTGGCTGCAGCGGCGCGAATACCAGGTGCGCGACGGCGCGGTCGACGATTCGGACGTGGACACGGGCGCCGATGCCCCCGCCGATGCGCCGGACGATGCGCCCGCGCCTACCGGCCCGCCAGCAGGTCCTCCACGTCACTGAGGCGCGCGAGCGCCAGCAGCGCGGCGGGCAGCGCCGTGAATCTCAATTCGCGATGCGCGGCCTGCGCCCAGGACAGCCAGTCCACCAGCAGCGCCAGGCCACCGCTGTCGGCCCGCCCGACCTGGCCCAGGTCCACGACGATCGCGCCGTTGCCATGGGCGAAAGCCGCGCGGCCCTGCTCGCGCAGCGGCGCGACGGTGGCCAGCGTCAGGTCGCCCTGCAGCGTGTAGTGGCCGTCTGCCGGCGCACGCAGCAGTTGCGGGGCGGCGCCCGTGCCCGCAGTGCTCACTTCGCGTTGCCCTTCTGCTTCTCGAGCCGATCGATCAGCTCGTCGACGCCGTGCGCATCGATCTCCGCGCCGAAGTCATCGCGGAAGCTCTTCACGTAGCTGATGCCCTCGATGACCACGTCCCAGGCCATCCAGCCGCGCGGCGTGCGGTGCAGGCTGTAGTTCACCGCGACGACCGTGCCGTCGTTCTTGCGCACCTGCGTGCGCACGGTCGCGTTGCTCGCCGCGGCATCACCCTTGTACGGGATGACCTTGAGTCGGTCGGCGGTGAAATCGAGCAGCGCCGTGCCGTAGTTGTTCAGCAGCGAATGGTAGAACGCGTCGACGAAACGCTGCCGCTGCTCCGGCGTCGAGGTATTCCAGTGGCGGCCCAGCACCAGCCGCGCGGAATAATCGGTGTCGAAATGCGGCAGCAGGATCCGATCGACCATGCCGTTGATCTTCGCGGGATCGCGGCGGTATTCATCGCGATGCGCGTCGAGTTCCCGCAGCATGGCCTGCGCGGCCGTCTCGATCAGCTGCCCCGGATCGCTGTCGACGAC
>DATKLZ010000171.1:0-8824 GCA_035542135.1 Steroidobacteraceae bacterium
GGCCACCTATGCCGAGCGCGATGCGCAATGGCTGGAGGCCAATCCGGTGCACGTGCGGGTCGGTGGCCGCATGATGTTCAAGCGCGTCATGGGCAAGGCCAGCTTCGCGAAGATCGCCGACCGGAGCGGGGCGATCCAGCTGTTCCTGCAGGCAGAGTCGCTGGGCGCCGGCTACGAGGCCTTCAAGGACTACGATGTCGGCGACATCCTCGGCGCGGTCGGGCCACTGTTCCGCACGCGCACCGGCGAGCTGTCGGTGCGCGTCACGGGCCTGGCGCTGCTGGCCAAGGCGCTGCGGCCGTTGCCGGACAAGTGGCACGGGCTGGCCGACACCGAGACGCGCTACCGGCAACGGTATGTCGACCTCATGATGAGCGAGGTGAGCCGGGCGGTGTTCCGCACGCGCACGCGCATCGTGCGCTACCTGCGCGACGCGCTCGATGCGCTCGATTTCCTCGAGGTCGAGACGCCGATGATGCAGCCGATCCCGGGCGGCGCGGCCGCGCGCCCGTTCGTCACGCACCACAACGCGCTCGATGCGCGGATGTACCTGCGCATCGCGCCCGAGCTGTACCTCAAGCGCCTGATCGTCGGCGGACTCGAGCGCGTCTACGAGATCAACCGCAACTTCCGCAACGAGGGGCTGTCCACGCAGCACAACCCCGAGTTCACGATGCTCGAGCTGTACTGGGCCTACAGCGACTTCCACGAGCTGATGCAGCTGGTCGAGCGCCTGCTGCATGGCCTGGCCGATTCGCTCCTGGGCTCGCGCGTCGTGAATTACCAGGGCCGCGCCTACGACCTGGGCAAGCCGTTCCGCCGCGTCAGCGTCGAAGACCTCGTCGTCGAGCACAACCCGCAGCTCGAGCGGGCGAGATTGCGCGACGTGCCATACCTGCGCGCCGCCTGCGAGCGCCTCGGCATCCCGTTCAAGCCCGGCGACGGCGCCGGCAAGCTCCAGATCGAGATCTTCGAGAAGACCGCCGAGCACACGCTGATGGATCCCACGTTCGTGTGCGCGTATCCGGCCGAAGTCTCTCCGCTCTCCCGCGCAAATGATGCCGACCGTTTCCTGACAGATCGCTTCGAGTTCTTCATCGGCGGGCGCGAGCTGGCCAACGGCTTCTCCGAGCTCAATGATCCCGAGGACCAGGCGGCGCGTTTCAAGGCGCAGGTGGCGCGCCACGAGGCCGGCGACGACGAGGCGATGCACTACGATGCCGATTACATCCGCGCGCTCGAATACGGCATGCCGCCGACCGCCGGACTGGGGGTGGGCATCGATCGGCTGGTGATGTTCCTGACCGATTCCCCGTCGATCCGCGACGTGCTGCTGTTCCCGCTGATGCGGCCGGAATCCCCGGCGTGAGCGCCGCCCCGGCGCCCGCCGCCGGCGGCGCGGAGTTGCCGATCGGCGTGTTCGACTCCGGCGTCGGCGGGCTGACCGTGCTGCGCGCGCTGTGCGCGGTGCTGCCGGGCGAGTCGTTCATCTACCTCGGCGACACGGCGCGACTGCCGTACGGCACGAAGAGCGGGCATACCGTCGCGCGCTATGCGCTGCAGGCCACCGACGAACTGATCGGGCGCGGCATCAAGTGCCTCGTGGTCGCGTGCAACACCGCTTCCGCCGCGGCACTTCCCGCCCTGCAGCAGCGGTCCAGCCAGCTGCCCGTGGTCGGCGTCATCGAGCCGGGGGCGCGCGCCGCCTGCGCCGCCTCGCGGAACGGCCGCATCGCCGTGCTGGCGACCGAGAGCACGGTGCGCGGCGGCGCCTACACGCAGGCGATCGCGCGCATCCGCCCCGAGGCCGAGGTCACGGCGATCGCCTGCGCGCTGTTCGTCGCGCTGGCCGAGGAGGGCTGGACCGAAGGACCGGTGGCGATGGCCGCCGCCGAACGCTACCTCGAGCCGCTGCGTGCCGTCCCCGGGCGCGCACCGGACACGATCGTGCTGGGCTGCACGCATTTCCCGGTGTTGAAGTCCGTGATCGCCGCGGCGGCCGGGCCGGGCGTGCGGCTGGTCGATTCCGCGGCGACGACCGCACAGGAGGTGCGCGCGCTGCTCGCGGCGCGCGGCCTGCAGCGCGCGACGGGCGCCGCGCCGCCGCAGCTGCGTTTCCTCGCCACCGACGCGGTCGACCGCTTCGCCGCGGTCGGCGGCCGGTTCCTGGGCGCGCCGATCGCCGCCGACGAAGTGGAACTCATCGACCTCTAGCGCGGCCGCTAGGCCGGATTCTCCAGCGTGAAGCGCGCGCTCTCGTCCTCGTAGGCGAACACTTCGGCGTAGCGGCCGAGGCTGATGATCGCGCGGATCGTCTGCTCGGCGGCGTCCTCGGCCATGTAGTCCTCGAGCTCGTCGATGAAGCGGCTCTTGCGCGCCACGTGCGAGGTGCGTTCATCGAGCACGCGGCGGATGTGCGCGGCCAGCGGCACGTAGGTGAGCAGCTGGCGGGCGAAGATGCGCTTGCGCTCATCGAGGGTCGCGTTGCAGAAGGCCAGGCCCGCTTCGGTCAGCTTCAGGTCGCCTCCCGCCAGTTCTGCGAACCGCAGCATCTGCAGCGTTTCGGCGATCGGGAACAGCTCGTCGATCTCCATCTGCAGGTCGGCGGCGATCTTCGGCAGGTCGGCCGATCCGTTGTAGGGCGCGGCCGCGACGGACTCCATCAGGCCCGACAGCTCGTTGGTCGACACGCGCGGCAGCACCGTGCCGATGCCCTGGCCCGGGAAGAACTCGGTGCGCGGCCCGGCCTGCGGTCCGGCCGCCCGCGCGGTCATCTCGACGTAGATCTTCTCGACCAGCTCGCGGAACGAGGGATCGAGGCGATTGCGCGGCTGCGGCAGCGTGACCTCGATCTGCGTGAGCACGCGCCCGGGATTGCTGCCGAACACCAGCACCCGGTCGCACATGAGCACCGCTTCCTCGATGTTGTGCGTCACGAGGATCACGCCCTTGATGGGCATGCGGCCCTCGGACCACAGGTCGAGGAAATCGGTGCGCAGCGTCTCCGCGGTCAGCACGTCGAGCGCCGAGAACGGCTCGTCCATCAGCAGGATGTTCGGGTGCACGACCAGCGCGCGGGCGAAGCCGACGCGCTGGCGCATGCCCCCGGAGAGCTCGCGCGGATAGGCCGACTCGAATCCGTCCAGGCCGATCAGGTCGATCGCCGCGAGCGTGCGGCTGCGGATCTCCGCGCGCGGCAGGCGCTGCGCCTCGAGGCCGAGCGCCACGTTCTCGTAGACGGTCAGCCACGGGAACAGCGCGAAGCTCTGGAACACCATCGCGATGCCGGCGGCCGGCCCCTGCACGGGCGCGCCCAGGTACCTGAGCTCGCCGTGGCTGGGTTCGGTCAGGCCCGCGATCAGGCGCAGCAGCGTGGATTTTCCCGAGCCCGAACGGCCCAGCAGCCCCACGATCTGCCCCTCGGCGAGCTGCAGGTCGACGCCCTCGAGCACCCGCAGCTCCTGGCCGTCGGGCTTCGGGAACGACTTGCCGATGCCGCTGACCTGCAGCAGGGGACGGGCATTCACGGGCGCGTTTCCGGGTTCATCAGGTGAGACGATAGCGGCGTTCGGCGTAGTAATACAGCGGCCGCCAGAACCAGCGGTTCAGCGTGACGACAAACAGGCTCATCACCGCGATGCCGAGCACGATGCGGTGGTAGTCGCCCGCGGTCGTCGCCTCGGCGATGTAGGCGCCGAGACCGTGCGCGCGCAGCGTCGTGTCGCCCCAGCTGGCCACCTCGGCGACGATGGCGGCGTTCCACGAGCCGCCCGAGGCGGTGATCGCGCCGGTGACGAAGTACGGGAACACCCCCGGCAGCGCCACCCGCCGCCACCACAGCCAGCCGCCGATGCCGAAATTCTGCGCCGCGCGCCGCAGTTCGGCCGGCATCGCCGAGGCCCCGGCGATCACGTTGAACAGGATGTACCACTGCGTACCCAATACCATCAACGGGCTCAGCCACAGGTCCGGATCGAGCCGTCCGGCGACGATCAGGTAGACCGCGAGCGGGAACAAAAGGTTCGCCGGGAATGCGGCGAGGAACTGTGCGATCGGCTGCACGACCTGGGCCGCGCGCGGGCGCAGGCCCACCCAGATGCCCACGGGCACCCAGACGAGGCTGGCCAGGGCGATCAGGACGATGACCCGCGCCAGCGTCAGCAGGCCCAGCAGGAACACCTCGCGCAACTCGGCGAGGTGCGTCTCGAGCACCAGGGTCAGCGCCAGGTGGCGCAGCGCCAGTGCGCCGAGCAGCAGTGCGCCGCCGAGCCACAGCAGCTCGGCGAGCCGCGAGCGCTGGCTGCGATTCGCAGGCAAGGGCGGGACGCTCGGTGGGCGCGCGGGCAGCGTCCAGCTGGTCCAGCGCACCACGGCATAGAACACCACCGTCAGGCCGCCGATCAGCCGCGAGCGGCGCATCATCGTCAGCGCCCAGGATACGGGCGGCTCGGCGCCCGGTTCGTCCTCGACGCGGAAGCGGTCGACCCAGCAGATCAACGGCCGGAAGACCAGCTGGTCGTAGACCAGGATCACGATCGCCATCGCGAAGATCGCCCAGCCGATCGCATGCAGGTTGCGCTCCGCGATCGCCATCGCGATGTAGGAGCCGATGCCCGGCAGCGCCACGACCGTGTGGCCGACGCTGATCGATTCGGCGGCGACGACGAAGAACCAGCCGCCGGACATCGACATCATCATGTTCCAGGTGAGCGCCGGCAGCCCGAACGGCACTTCGAGCTGCCAGAAGCGCATCCACGGCGTCAGGTGGAAGGAGGCGGCCGCCTCCTCGAGCTCGGTCGGCACGGTGCGGAGCGATTGATAGAAGCTGAAGGCCATGTTCCAGGCCTGGCTGGTGAAGATCGCGAAGATCGCCGCGAACTCGGCGCCCAGCACCCGGCCGGGCACCAGCGACATGAAGAACACGACCGTGATCGAGATGAAGCCGAGGATCGGGACCGATTGCAGGATGTCGAGCAGCGGGATCAGCACGCGTGCCGCGCGTTCGCTCTTCGCGGCCCAGGTCGCGTAGCTCAGCGTGAAGGCGAGCGACAGCACCAGCGCCGTGAACATGCGCAGCGTGGTGCGCGCCGCGTACACCGGCAGCTGCCGCGGATCGAGCGACAGCGGCGAGGCATCGAGCTTGGACAGCGGCTCGAGCAGGCCGCGGCTGGCCTCGGCCAGGAATACGATCAGCGCCAGCACCACCAGCAGCGCGAGCGCGTCCCAGCGCGAGACGAAGTCGCGCAGGAAGCCGAAGTGGTGGGTGCGGCTCGCGCGCAGCATGCTAGGGCCTGCCCGCCTGGCAAGGCGCGCCAGCGTGCACATCCACTGCAAGGCCGGTACGTACGTGGGCTGCGCCCAGGTTGCCCTCAGGCGGCGTTGCCCGGCGCTCGCGTGGAACGGCCTTGCCCCGCGCCTCGCGCCTTGTCTGCAGGCATCTTGAACGGCAACGCATCGACGTCCTGGGAGCGGGCGGGCCCTGGGCTGGTTTATAGTGGCGCGCAGTATAAGGCTTCGGGCGCCGCAATTCGGCGCGGATGCAGCATGAGCGGACAGCAACAGCGCGACCCATGCGCCCACGAGCATGACTTCGACGTGGTCAATCCGCTCGCCGAACGCCGCACGCGCGCTGTCGTGATGCTGACCGCGGTCACCATGCTGGTCGAACTGGTGGCCGGCTGGTGGTATGGCTCGATGGCCCTGCTGGCCGATGGCTGGCACATGAGCTCGCACGTGATCGCACTCGGCCTCGCGGTGGCGGCCTACACGCTGGCGCGGCGCCTGCGCCACGACGCGCGCTTCGCATTCGGCACGTGGAAGATCGAGGTGCTCGGCGGATACACCAGCGCGCTGCTGCTGGCCGGCGTCGTGCTGGCGATGGGTTACGAATGCGTGACAAGGCTCATGCATCCGGTCGCCATAGCCTATGACCAGGCCCTGCTCGTCGCGGTCCTGGGGCTGCTCGTGAACGTGGCTTCCGCGTGGCTGCTGGTCGGCGCGGCGCACGGCACGGATCCCGCACACGGCCACGGCCACGACCACGGAGGCGCGCACGACCACCGGCACGCGGACCTGAACCTGCGCTCGGCCTACATCCATGTGGCGGCCGATGCCGCCACCTCGCTGCTGGCGATCGCAGCGCTGGCCGGGGGCAAGTACCTGCACGTCGGCTGGCTGGATGCCGGCGTCGGGTTGCTCGGTTCGGTCGTGGTGGCCGCCTGGGCCGTGTCGCTGCTGCGCTCGACCGCGCGCCTCCTGCTCGATGCCGACATGGATGCCCCGATCGTGGCCGAAATCCGCCACGCCGTGCGCGACTCGGCGCTCCCGGCCGAACTGGAGGACCTGCATGTGTGGCGCGTGGGCAAGGGCCGCTATGCCTGCATCCTCAGCGTCACCGCCGGCGGGCCGGCCACGCCGGCCTATTTCCGCTCGCTGCTGCGCGCACACCCCGAGCTGGTGCACGTGACCGTGGAGGTCAATCCGCCCGCTGTCGCCTGAAACACGATTGCGCTATCTTCGGTGCCCTCGCGCGACCCTTCCTTCAATGGGGACGACCATGGCCCATCCCAGCTATCAAGGCCGATTCATCTGGACCGAATTGCTCTGCCACGATGCCGCCTCGGCAGCCGCGTTCTACGCGCGCATCCTGTCGTGGCAGTCGCAGCCCTTCAGTCCGGGCTCGCCGTACCTCGTCTTTTCCGGCGCGAGTGGCGCGCCGATCGCCGGCAACATGTCGCTGCCCGCGGAAGCGCGCGCGATGGGTACCGTGCCGCACTGGCGCACCTACATCGGCGCGAGCGATGTCGATGCGATCGTCGCGCAGGCCTCGCGCCTCGGCGCCCGCATCCTCGAGCCGGCGCGCGACATGCCGGGCGTCGGCCGGGCGGCGCTGCTGGCCGATCCGGAAGGCGCGCGCTTCGGCGTCTTCCGCCCGTTGACCGAGGCGAGCGCCAGCAGCACGCCGGGGGAGGCGCCATTCCCCTGGTATGAACTGGCGGCGCGCTCGCGCGAGACCGCGCTGGCGTTCTACCAGCAGCTGTTCGGCTGGGAGCTGCGCACGCCGATGGACATGGGCGGAGGATTCCACTACCAGCCTTTCGGGCTCGACGGCCAGGATTTCGGCGGCTGCTACACGATCCCCGCCGACCGCCCGATGCCCCCGGCCTGGTGCCCCTACGCGCGCAGCAGCAGCGCGGATGAGGTCGCCGGCAAGGTGGTCGCCGCAGGCGGACAACTTCTGCATGGCCCGGTGGATGTGCCCAATGGCGGGCGCATCGTGCAGTTCCTGGATCCTCAGCACGCCATGTTCGCCGTGGTGTCGATGGCTCCGATTGCGGCAGCCAAGCCCCCCGCCGCACCCAAGCCGGCGGCGATTTCCAAACCCGCCGCGGACGCGAAACCGGCCCGCAAGCCGAAGGCCAAACCGAAGAAAAGGGCTGCCAAACGCCCGGCCGCCAAGCCACGCAAGGCCAAGCGCAAGGCGGCGAAACCGAAGGCACGCCGCGCCGCGCCGTCGAAGCGCAAGCCTGCACCCAAGCCCGCCCGCAAGGCAGGTCGCCGCAAGCCCGTCCGAAGGAAATAGCGCCAACCTCGTGCGATGGCAGGCACACGCCCGCCACGCACGAGTGCGCATCTGCAGGCCAGTGCCTATGCGAAGTCACAGGTGGCGGGCGCGTGCCCGTCAGATGAGCCGCATCGAAAGATCGACCGCCTGAACGTGCTTCGTGAGGCCGCCGACCGAGATGAAATCGACTCCGGTCGCGGCGATCGCGGCGACGCGCTCGAGGCTGACGCCGCCGGAGGCCTCGAGCCGCGCCGGGTGCGGCGCGGCGCGGTTCAGGGCCACCGCCCGTTCGAGATCGGCGGGCGCGAACTCATCGAGCATGATGATGTCGCAGCGCGCGGCCAGCGCGGCGGCGACTTCGTCGAGGTTCTCGGTTTCCACCTCGACCGGCAGGCCGGGCGCGGCGGCGCGCGCGGCCGCCACCGCCGCGGCGATCGAGCCCGCCGCGGCGATGTGGTTTTCCTTGATGAGCACCATGTCATACAGGCCCATGCGGTGATTCTGTCCGCCGCCGCACAGCACGGCGTATTTCTGCGCGGTGCGCAGCCCCGGCAGCGTCTTGCGCGTGTCGAGGATCCGGCAGGCCGTGCCCGCGACGGCCTGCACGTAGCGCGCGGTGGTCGTGGCCGTCCCCGACAGCAGCTGCAGGAAATTGAGCGCCGTGCGCTCGCCGGTCAGGATGGCGCGGGCCGGCCCTTCGAGCTCGCACAGCGTCGCATTGGCAGCGACGCGTTCGCCATCGGCCGCGTTCCAGCGGACCTGCACCGTCGGGTCGATCTGGCGGAAGCTCTCGTCGAACCAGGCCGTGCCGCAGAGGACGGCCGATTCGCGGCACAGCACGCGCGCGCGCGCGCGGGTATCGGGGGCGATGAGCTTCGCGGTCACGTCGCCCGGGCCGATGTCCTCGCGCAGCGCGCGCGACACCTGCTCGCGCAGATCGTCGGGGAGCCGGGCGCCCAAGGCCTGGCCCTGGGGAGCGGAGGCTAGTACGGCAGGCCGTGCGTGGCGCCGGCCATGCACATCAGCATCGGGATCGACAGCACGAAGTTGGTGCGCGAGGCGAGCAGCGCGACGCGGCGCGCGCGCACTTTCTCCTCGTCGGTGGCCGGCGTGAAGCCCAGCACCTTCATCTGGTTCGGATTGATCAGCACCCACACGTTGAACAGCATGATCGTGCCGAGCCAGGCGCCCGTGCCGATGACGAGCCCGTACAGGTCTTCGCCGAAATGACCGAACGTGAACGCGTTGACGAGGTTCGCG
>DATKLZ010000172.1:0-9842 GCA_035542135.1 Steroidobacteraceae bacterium
GCGCAGCTGGCGGTGCAGCGCATCCCAGTGCATGACCACGGCCGCCTGCGCGCGCGCTTCGAGCTCGCGGCCCTTGCGCGAGCGATAGTTCGTATAGAAAGTCAGGTACCCGGGCCGCGGCGTGATCTGCTTGCACAGCACCACGCGCGCCGACGGGCGGCCCGTGGCATCCGCGGTCGCCAGCACCATGGCATTCGGATTGGGCTGCAGCGCGCGCCGCGTCGCCTCGGCGAGCCAGTCGGCCGCCATCTCGAGCGGTTCCGCCGGCAGCGGATCGGGCAGGTGTTCGCGGTGCCAGGCCATATCCGGCGGATTTTACAAGATGCGAGGCGCGGGCGTGGTTCAGGCCGCGTTCAGCGTGGGCGGCGCAATGTCGGTCCCAAGGCTGAAAAGCCGTATCGGAGGAGCAGGCCATGAAACGCATCATCGCAGCCGCCGCGGCGCTGGTGGCAACCCTGAGCCTGGCGCAGGCGGCCCAGGCCCGTGACCCGGGCTACGGCCAGCATGGCGGGCAGGATCACGGCCGGTACGACAACCGGTCCTACGGGCGGCCCGACTGGAACCATCGCGGCCATGGCAACGAGGGCTGGCACGGACGCAACGATTGGCATGGGTACGGCGACTGGCACGGCCGCGACGAGCACCGCTGGGGCCGGCCCGACTACCGCCCGTACTACGACTACCGCTATCCGCGCTACTACTACGACCGGCCGTACTACGGCTACGCCCCGCGCTACGTGTATCCGCCCGTCTACCGCGGCGGCTACTACTACGATTGCGACGACTACTACGGCGATTGCGACGACGACGGATTTTCGCTACTGCTCAGCCTGCCGCTGCACTTTTAGTCCCACGCAGCGGTTTTGAGGCGGCGCGGATCGGGCATTACGCCCGATCCGCGCACTTGCGGCGCGCGCCCTTTGCCTTTACAAAGGCCGCAGTCCCCCCGGAAGCTCCGCATGAACCTCGATGAACTCCGCGCCCGCCTCGACGGCCTCGACCGGCGGCTGCTCGAACTGATCAGCGAACGCCAGGCCACCAGCCGAGAGATCGCGCGCGTCAAGCGCTCCACCGGCTATCCGACCCGCGACTACGCGCGCGAGCGCGAGGTGATCCTGGGCGTGCGCGCGAACGCGGCCGAGCTCGGCGTGCCGGCCGACATCGCCGAAGGCGTGATGCGCCTGCTGATCCGCTCATCGCTCACCACGCAGGAACAGGCCAGCGTCGCCGCGCGCGGCGCCGGCACCGGCCAGCGCGCGCTGGTCATCGGCGGCGCCGGCAAGATCGGCGGCTGGTTCGCGCAGTTCCTCGCCTCGCAGGGCTTCGCCGTCGAGGTGGCCGATCCGAATGGCGGCGCCGGGTCGATCGCGGACTGGCATGCGAGCACGCTCGATCACGACTTCATCGTCGTCGCCACGCCGCTCGGCGCGACCAACACGATCCTGCGCGAACTGGCCGGGCGCCGTCCGCGCGGCGTGGTGTTCGACGTCGGTTCGCTGAAGACCCCGCTCCGCGCGGGGCTGAATGCGCTGCGCGAGGCGGGCGTGCGCGTGACCTCGATCCACCCGATGTTCGGGCCCGACACTGAGCTGCTCTCGGGGCGGCACGTGATCTTCATCGACCTCGGCATGGGCGATGCGCTCGAGCGTGCGCGCGGCCTGTTCGCGCCGACCATGGTCGAGCAGGTGGTGATGAGCCTCGACGAGCACGACCGCCTGATCGCCTACGTGCTCGGGCTTTCGCACGCGCTCAACATCGCCTTCGTCACGGCGCTGGCACGGAGCGGCGAGAACGCGCCGCGCCTGGTGCAGATGTCGAGCACCACGTTCGATGCGCAGTTCGACGTCGCGGCGCGCGTCTCGAACGACAGCCCGGAGCTGTATTTCGAGATCCAGCACCTCAACGAGTACGGGCGCGAATCGCTCGATGCGCTGGCGCAGGCGGTGGAGAGCGTGCGCAGCGCGGTGCAGGCCGGCGACGCGGCGCGCTTCAGGGAGCTGATGGTGGGCGGCCAGGCGTATACGCAGGGCCGCCGCAGCGTGACGCAGCGGCGCGCGTAGGCGGCGGCGCATTGCGACCGCAGGACGACGAACCGCGCGTCCCGGTCAATCCATGCGCAACGACCCGGACGTGGCGCAAGCTCGCCATCGCAGGGCGAGGCCCTCAGCCCGACCGATTGCCGGCCTCGGAAGAAATGTGCAACCAGATTTCGTTGCGACGCAGGAACCAGGGCGTGAACGGCGGGTTGTAGCGCGAGTAGACCGGTTCGCCTGACCATTCGATGCCCGCCTTCCTCAGCGTTTCCCGCAGCTGGGCGAGGTGCCTGTCGTAGTTGGCATCGGACCAGAAGCCGGAGTAGCGGATGACAGCAACGCGCATCGAGGGCACTTGCCGCAGCACGATGCGCTGGTCGATGGGTTCCGGCGCGGTGGCCAAAGTCACGCCCCGGGGCAATACGAACTGGACCACATACCCGCCCGGCGCCGCGGTCTGCGTCACCGGGGCCGTCATTGCCAGCTTGACCGGCGCCGCGGTCTGCGTCACCGGCGCGGTCATGGCAAACTTCTTCTCGCCCTTGTTCTTGCCGAAGATATACCCCGCCAGGATCCGGAACGCCGTGTTGCCCGCTTCCTTCGCCGACCCGGTGACCAGCACTTCGGCCACCACGTAGGGCGCGTAGCGGCGCAACTCGACATCACCGATCCGTGCGGTGACTTCGTAGGCGGGCTCTTCGATGGCGCGGATCGGCATGGATGCAACGAATAGTGTAATGGCCAGGGGCAGGGTCAGCTTCATGAAACGCATGGTTCGGGCGAACTCCCGTGGGCGTGATCCTGGCAGGCCCTGGACGAGTGACTCTGTACGGTGAGCCACCGAACAGGCCATTTTCCACGGCCGCGCTCACGCTTTCTGCGCTTCGTTGGCGGGTTCGTCGGCCATCGCCGTTCTTCGGGTCCGTGCCTTGCAGCAGCCAGCACGCCCGAGTCCTCAGCGCAATGCACGCCGCCGCAGCAGCAGCAGGAACACCGGCGCGCCGACCAGCGCGGTGATCGCCCCGACTGGCAACTGCCGCGGCGCCGCGATGGTGCGGCTGGCGATGTCGGCGAGGCACAGCAGCGCGCCGCCGCACAACGCCGCGCCGGGCGCGACCAGCCGGTGGTCGGAGGTGCGCAGCGCGAGCCGCACCAGGTGCGGCGCCACGAGCCCGACGAAGCCGACCGGGCCGGCGGCCAGCACCGCGAGCGAAGTGAGCGCCGCGGCGACCAGGAACACCAACGGCCGTGCCAGCCGTGCGTCGAGCCCCAGCACCGCGCTGCGCAGTTCCCCGGCCGCCAGCACGTTGAGCGCGCGTCCGCCGATCAGCGACAGCAGGAGCGCCGCAGCGGCGGCCGCTAGATCGAACCACGGGTGCTGCGCCCAGCCCAGGTCGCCGGCCAGCCAGAACACCATGCCGCGCAGCTGGCCGTTGTCTGCGATCGCCAGCAACACCGATATGATGGCGCCACAGGCGCTCGCGAGCACGACGCCCGAGAGCAGCAATCGGCCCGGATCGCCGCCCGTGCCCAGCCACAGCACCAGCGCGCCGACGCACAGCGCGCCGCCGGTGGCGGTCCACTCGAGGCCGCCGAGCGAGACGCCGGCGAGCATGCCCGCGAGCGCGCCGACCGAGGCGCCGCCCGACACGCCCAGCACGAACGGGTCGGCCAGCGGGTTGCGGAACAGCGCCTGCAGCAGCACGCCGGCGAGCCCGAGCAGGCTGCCGACCGCGAATGCCGAGATCGTGCGCGGCAGCCGGATCGTGCGCACGATCGTGCCGGCGAGTTCATCGCCTCCGCCGCGCAGCGCCGCCAGCGCCCGGCCGATCGACAGGTCGGCCGAGCCCGCCAGCAGTGACGCCAGCAGGCATGCGCCCGCCAGGCCCGCGAAGGCGGCGAGTGCCAGCCACTGTGTGCGCTTCGACATATCCGGGGCCTGTTTATACCCAGAACATCGATGCGTTGCTGCTCAAAATGCCTTCAGGCAAGGCGCGAGGCACGCCCGCATCGATGTTCTGGGCATGAACAGGCCCCTGAGCCCAAAGACCGCGCCCGGTCGATAACAAGACCCCGTTCACTTGAGCGCGGGCCCCGGTAAAGGGTAAAACGGATCCCATGGGCGATGTGATCGATCGGGACGGATTCCGGGCCAACGTCGGCATCATCCTGATGCACGGCGACGGCCGGCTGTTCATCGGCCGGCGTTCGGGCGGCCGCGGCTGGCAATTCCCGCAGGGCGGGATGAAGCGCGGCGAGTCGGCCGAGGAGGCGCTGTACCGCGAACTCGGCGAGGAGATCGGGCTCGCGCGCGAGGACGTGGAGATCGTCGGCCGCACGCGCGGCTGGCTGCGCTACCGGTTGCCGGCGCGCTACCAGCGGCGTGATTCGCGGCCGCGCTGCATCGGACAGAAGCAGCGCTGGTTCATGCTGCGCCTGAGGCGGGACGACCCGCAGTTCCGGTTCGATACCACCGGCGAGCCCGAATTCGACCGCTGGCGCTGGGTCGATTACTGGCAGCCGGTCCGCGAGGTCATCTATTTCAAGCGCGGCGTGTACACGCGTGCGCTGCACGAGCTCGGCGCGCAGGTGTTTGCGAAGGAATTGCCGCCCTATCCGGACTGGTGGCACGGCACGGACGAGGCGCGCGCCGGGGGCGACGCCGCGGTCGAAGCCACCTAGCGCCGCGGCGCCCAGCGATGGAAATCCCCGGCAAACTGGTCGTCCGAACCTATGCGCCCGCGCGGCGCTGGATGATGCTGGCCTCGGCGTTGCTGCTCGGCACCGTGGCGCTGTACCTGGCCTTCGAGTTCGGCCGGCAGAAGGCCGGGTTCGATGGCATCCAGGCCGCGCAGCAGCGCAGCGAGCTCGAGGGGCAGATCACCGCGCTCCAGGCCAGCGTGCACGACCTGCAGGTGCAGCTCGCGGCCGCCGACGAGGCGCGCATCGCGCAGGTGCGCGAACGGAGCGAGGTCGCCAAGACGATCGGCGAGCTGCAGGCGGCGCTTGGGCGCGCGCAGCAGGACCTGGAGTTCTACCGCGGCATCGCCAACCCGGTCGCGGCCGCCAAGCCGCCGTCGATCCGCGTGCAGCAGTTCCAGGTACTGACCAGCGACGCCGCGGCGCGCCGCTACACGCTGCGTTTTGCGCTCAATCGAGCCGCCCGCCCGGACGAGTCGTCCTCCGGCACGCTGGCGGTGGCCATCGAGGGCGAGCGCGCCGGCGCCGCGACCAGCGTCGACCTGTCGGCGCTGACCGACCCGAAGCTGAAGGAACTGCCCTACAGCTTCCGCTATTACAGCAATATCGAGCAGGCTGTGACGCTGCCCGCGGATTTCCGCGCCGAGCGCGTTACCATAGAAATACGGCCGGCGCGCAAGGGCACGGCGCCGTACCGTCAAACCTTCGTCTGGAACCCGGACGCACCTTGAGCGAGGGCGCATGTTCAACCGCAACGACAAGCAGGCCGCCAGCATCGACACGCTCATCGGGCGCAGCGCCAGCGTGCAGGGCGACATCGAGTTCTCCGGCGGGCTGCACATCGACGGTCGCGTCACCGGCAACGTGCGCGTCGCCGCCGGCGGCAAGGCTTCGTTGTCGGTCAGCGAGCACGGTGTCATCGAAGGCTCGGTCGAGGCGCCGCAGGTCGTGCTCAACGGCACGGTCAACGGCGACATCCGCGCGACCGAGCGCGTCGTGCTCGGCGCCAAGGCGCGCGTGCGCGGCGATGTCTGCTACGGCGTCATCGAGATGGCGCTCGGCGCCGAGATCACCGGCCGGCTGATCCCAGCCAATCCCGAGGCCGGCGCGGATGCGGTGCAGGCCGGCTGAAGCGCTTTGCTTTGACGCCCCGCGGCCGCGCGCCTAAGATTGCAGCATCATGGACGCACCCGTCACCGCCACGCCGACCCAGGATCCGCCGCTGGTGTTCACCGACGCCGCGGCCCTCAAGGTGGCCGACCTGATCCGCGCCGAGGGCAACCCCGCGCTGATGCTGCGCGTTTACGTGCAGGGCGGCGGCTGCTCGGGGCTCCAGTACGGCTTCGAGTTCGACGAGCAGCTGCAGGAGGGCGACACCTGCGTCGAGAACCAGGGCGTGAAGCTGCTGGTCGATCCGATGAGCATCAACTACCTGGGCGGTGCGGAGATCGATTTCCGCGACGGGCTCGATGGCGCCCAATTCGTGATCCGCAATCCGAACGCCACGACCACCTGCGGTTGCGGCTCCTCGTTCACGACGGCCTGATCATTTCGTGAGCCGCGCTGCGCGCACCGTGCCCGACGTCCTGGCGGCCGTCGATCTCGGTTCGAACAGCTTCCACCTCGTCGTCGCCCGCTACACGCACGGCCAGCTCGTGGTCATCGACCGCATGCGCGAGATGGTGCGCCTCGGGGGCGGCGTCGGCCCCGACGGCCGCCTCGACAAGCAGGTGGCGGCGCGCGCGCTCGCCTGCCTCGAGCGCTTCGGCCAGCGGCTGCGCGACATGCATGCGCGCAACGTGCGCGTCGTCGGCACCAATGCGTTGCGCATCTCGCGCCGCAAGCAGGCGTTCCTCGAGCGCGCGCGCGACGCGCTCGGGCACCCGATCGAGATCATCTCGGGCATGGAGGAGGCGCGGCTCATCTATGCCGGCGTCGCGCACACGCTGCCTGCCGAGCCCGGGCGGCGGCTGGTCATCGACGTCGGCGGCGGCAGCACCGAGGTCGTCATCGGCGAAGGCTACGAACCGCTGCTGCTCGAGAGCCTGAAGCTCGGCTGCGTGTCGTTGAGCCAGCGCTACTTCGCCGACGAGCGGCTCTCGCCCAAGCGCTTCGAGCGCGCGCGGCTGGCGGCGCGCGTGGAGATCGAGCCGATGCAGACGCGCTTCCTGCAGCAGGGCTGGGAGAGCGTCGTCGGCAGTTCCGGCACCGTACGCGCGATCGGCGAGTGCCTGCAGGAGCGCAACCCGGAACTCACGGCGATCACGGCCGAGGGCCTCGACAAGCTGGTCGAGACGATGATGCGTGCGAGCCACTGCCGCGAACTCGAATTCGATGCCCTCACCGAGGAGCGGCGCCCGGTGTTCCCGGGCGGCGTCGTCATCCTCGCCGAGCTGTTCGCCGCGCTCGGCATCGAGCAGATGCGCATGGCCGAGGGCGCGCTGCGCGACGGCCTGCTGCACGACATGGTCGGCCGTCTCACCGACGAGGATCCGCGCGAGCGCACCGTCGGCTCGATGCAACGGCGCTACCACGTCGATACCGTGCAGGCGGCGCGCGTCGAGGCCACCGCGCTCGATTTCCTGCGCCAGGTGGCCGAGAGCTGGGAGCTCGACGATCCACATGCCGAGCTGGCGCTCAAGTGGGCGGCGCGGCTCCACGAGATCGGCCTGGACGTGGCGCACAGCGGCTACCACCGCCACGGCGCCTACCTGCTCGAGAACGCCGACATGCCGGGATTCGCGCGCGAGGAGCAGCTGCTGCTGGCGCGGCTGGTCGGCGCGCACCGCCGCAAGCTGACGCTGGCCGGCATCGAGGACCTGATTCCGCCCTGGGACCGGCTGGCGCTGTACCTGATGCTGCTGCTGCGCCTGGCGGTGCTGCTGCACCGCGGACGCAGCACGACGCCGCTGCCGCCGATCGAGCTCAGCGCGCGCGGCCGCACGCTCGAGATGCGCTTCCCGGCGCGCTGGCTCAAGGACCACGCGCTGTCGGTCGAAGACCTGCACCAGGAGATCGAATACCTGCGCACGCAGGGCGTGAAGCTGCGCGTCTACTCCGGCAGCCGCGCCGCGGCGGCGTAGGCCTCGAGCAGCTGGCCCTGCGCATCGCCGGGCGGCCCGGCCGTGTCCGCATCGGGCGCCGCGCGCCGGTAGCTCCCGTCGCTCTGCAGCAGCCACGCGTGGGTGCTGTCGCGCAGGTAGCGCTCCAGGTCTTCGCGGATGCGCGCACGGAGCTTTGCCTGCGCGATCGGGAACGCCACTTCGACGCGACGGAAGAAATTGCGCTCCATCCAGTCGGCGCTCGCCAGGTACAGCTGCGGGCGGCCGGCGTTCTCGAACCAGAACACGCGCGAGTGCTCGAGGAAACGCCCGACGATCGAGCGCACCTGGATGTTCTCCGACACGCCCGGCAGGCCCGGCCGCAGCGCGCACACGCCGCGCACGATCAGGTCTATGCGCACGCCGGCATTCGATGCGCGGTACAGGTTCTCGATGGTTGCCGGGTCGACCAGCGCGTTGAGCTTGGCGATGATGCGCGCGCTCTTGCCGGCGCGCGCATGTGCGATCTCGCGTTCGATCAGCGCCTGCAGCGCCTCGTGCAGCTTGAACGGCGACTGCAGGAGCTTGCGCAGCCGCGGCGTCTGCGTGAGGCTGGTGAGCTGCAGGAAGATCTCGTGCACGTCGGTGCCGATCGCTTCGTCGCAGGTGAACAGCCCGTAGTCGGTGTAGCTGCGCGCCGTGCCGGCGTGGTAGTTGCCGGTGCCGAGGTGGCAATAGCGCCGGATGCCCTGCGCCTCGCGCCGCACGATCAGCATCAGCTTGGCGTGCGTCTTGAAGCCGACCACGCCGTACATGACGTGCGCGCCCGCCTCCTGCAGCCGCGTCGACAGCTCGATGTTGGCCTCTTCATCGAAGCGGGCGCGCAGCTCGATGACGACGGTGACGTCCTTGCCGGCCTGCGCCGCGGCCACCAGCGCATCGACGATGTGCGAGTGGTCGCCGGTGCGGTACAGCGTCTGCTTGATCGCCAGCACCTGCGGATCGGCGGCCGCCTGGCGCAGCAGGTCCATGACCGGCGCGAAACTCTGGAACGGATGGTGCAGCAGCACGTCGCGCTGGCGGATCGCGTCGAACAGGTCGTGCGCGCCGCTGAAGCCCTCGGGGAGCCCTGGCGTGAATACCGGGTACTTGAGATCCGGCCGCGGCACCAGGTCGTAGATGGCCGACAGGCGATTCAGGTTCACCGGCCCCGGCACCGAATACCAGTCGAGCGGTTCGAGCGCGAACTGGTGCAGCAGGAAGTCGACCATTTCCTGCGGGCAATTGGCCGCGGTCTCGAGCCGCACCGCGGCGCCGTAGCGCCGGTGCGCCAGTTCGCCCTCGAGCGCGCGGCGCAGGTCGTCGACCTCTTCCTCGTCGATGAACAGGTCGCTGTTGCGCGTCAGGCGGAACGGGTAGCAGCCGAGCACCTCCATGCCGGTGAACAGCCGCGCGACGAAGGCCTCGACGATCGTCGACAGCGCCACCAGCCGCTGGCGCCCGTCGGCCGATGGCAGCGCGACGATGCGCGGGAGCGAACGCGGCGCCTGCACGATCGCCATGTCGCCATCGCGGCCGAACGCGTCCTTGCCGGCCAGCTTGACGATGAAGTTGAGGCTCTTGTTCTGGATGCGCGGAAACGGCCGCGCCGGATCGAGGCCGAGCGGGCTCAGCACCGGCTCCACTTCGGCGGCGAAATGCTGCTCGAGCCGCGCGAGCGTGTCGGCATCCCAGTTCGTGCCCGACAGCAGCTCGATGCCCTCGGCGTGCAGGTCGCCGAGCAGCGTGTTGTTGAGCACGTTGTACTGCTCCGCGACCAGCGCGCGCGCGCGGCCGTGGATCGCCGCGAGCTGCTCGGGGATGCTGAGCGAGTCGGGCGCGGACTGCGAGGAGCCGAGCTCCAGCAGCTGCTTGAGGCCGGAGACGCGGATCTCGAAGAATTCATCGAGGTTGGACGAGCAGATGCACAGGAACCGCAGGCGCTCGAGCAGCGGCACGCGCGGGTCCTGCGCCTGCGCCAGCACGCGCGCGTTGAACTCCAGCGCCGCGAGTTCGCGGTTGATGAAGT
>DATKLZ010000173.1:0-2818 GCA_035542135.1 Steroidobacteraceae bacterium
CTCGGCGATGCGGGGTTGTCGATCGAGCCGGAAGCACTCGAGCTGCTGGCGCAGGCGGGCGACGGCGATGCGCGGCGTGCGCTCGGCATGCTCGAGCTCGCCGCCGGCCTGGCCGCCGCGGCCGGCGGCCACCTCATCACCGCAGCGCAGGCGCGCGAGGTGGCGACGGGCGGGCGCCGCCGTTTCGACAAGGGCGGCGAGCAGTTCTACGACCAGATCTCCGCACTCCACAAGGCGGTGCGCGGCTCCGATCCCGATGCGGCGTTGTACTGGTTCGCCCGCATGATCGACGGCGGCTGTGACCCGCATTACCTGGCGCGCCGCGTGCTGCGCATGGCGAGCGAGGACATCGGGCTCGCCGACCCGCGCGCGCTGACGATCGCGCTCGAGGCCTGGCAGGCCTACGAGCGGCTCGGCAGCCCCGAAGGGGAACTCGCGCTCGCCGAGGCGGTGGTCTACATGGCGGTCGCGGCGAAGAGCAACGCCGTCTACACCGGCTACGGCGCGGCGCAGGCCGACGTCGAGCGCTACGGCACGCTCGAGGTGCCGATGCAGCTGCGCAACGCGCCGACGCGGCTGATGAAGGAGCTCGGCTACGGCAGCGGCTACCGCTACGCGCACGACGAGCCGGGCGCCTTCGCGGCCGGCGAGCGCTACCTGCCCGAAGGCCTGCCCGAGAAGCATTACTACGAGCCCGCACCGCGGGGCCTCGAGCTCAGGATCGGCGAAGCGCTGGCGCGGTTGCGCGAGCGCAATCAGAATGCGCGGGCGGGCGGCCAGCCCGCCGGTCCCACGTCGAAAGAGTAGTCACGATGATCGATCCGAAGCTGCTGCGTACCTCACCCGCTGAAGTGGCGCGCAACCTGGCGCGCCGCGGCTACACGCTCGACGTGGGCGCGTTCAGCGCACTCGAGGAGCGGCGGCGCCACTGGCAGCTCGAGAGCGACCGGCTGCGCGCCGAGCGCAACAGCCACGCCAAGGCGATCGGCCAGGCGAAGGGGCGGGGCGAAGACATTGCACCGCTGATGGCGCGGGGCGAGGCGCTGGCCCGCGAGGTCGAGGATGCCAGCCGCGCGCTCGAGGCGATCACCACCGAACTGGACGACTGGCAACTCGGTCTCCCCAACCTGCTGCACGAGTCCGTGCCCGATGGGCGCGATGAAAGCGCCAATGTCGAGCTGCGCCGCTGGGGGGAGCCGCGGCGCTTCGATTTCACGCCACGCGACCACGTCGAGATCGGCGAACGACTCGGGGGCCTGGACTTCGAGGCGGCCAGCCGCATAGCGGGCGCCCGTTTCGTCGTGATGCGCGGCGCGCTGGCGCGGCTGCAGCGCGCGCTGGCGCAGTTCATGCTCGACCTGCATACCGGCGCGCACGGCTACACCGAGGTGTACGTGCCCTACCTGGTGGCCGGCAGCACGCTGCAGGGCACCGGCCAGTTGCCGAAGTTCGAGGAAGACCTGTTCGCCGTGCGCGGCGAGCACAAGTTCTACCTGATTCCGACCGCCGAGGTGCCGGTCACCAACCTGGTGCGCGAGCAGATCATCGCCGCCGACGCGCTGCCGCTGAAATTCGTCGCGCACACGCCCTGTTTCCGCTCCGAGGCCGGCGCGGCCGGGCGCGACACGCGTGGCATGATCCGCCAGCACCAGTTCGAGAAGGTCGAGCTCGTGCAGGTCACGCGCCCCGATGATTCCTACCGCGCGCACGAGGAACTCGTATCGCATGCGGAAGCGGTGCTGCAGAAGCTGCAGCTGCCGCACCGCGTGATGGCGCTGTGCGCCGGCGACGTCGGGCCCTCGAGCGCCCGCACCTACGATCTCGAGGTGTGGCTGCCGGCGCAGGGCAGGTACCGCGAGATCTCATCGTGCAGCAATTGCGAAGCCTTCCAGGCGCGCCGCATGCAGGCGCGCTGGCGAAATCCAACGACGGGCAAGCCCGAGCCGCTCCACACCTTGAACGGATCGGGTGTCGCCGTGGGCCGCGCGCTGGTCGCGGTGCTCGAGAATTGCCAGAACGCCGACGGTTCGGTGACGGTGCCCGAGGTGCTGAGGCCCTACATGGGCGGGGCGATGCGCATTCCGCTTTGATCCTGCCGGTTCAATCGTGCCGGGAGGCGGGCGCAACATCCGGCCAGCCGCCTTCGGCGCTGGCCAGGGGCAGCGTGAACACGAGTTTGCGGCCGCCGGCCGGAAGCCGCTGGGGCTCCAGCCGGCCACCGAGCAGACGCGCGAGGTAGGTGGCGGTCGCGAGCCGGGTCTCCGGTTCGGCCTGCACGGGCTCCGGATGACCGTCCCCTGCGATCCCGACCACCAGCGAGCCGCCGTCGATGTCCAGGTGCAGCCGGACATTCCGGCACCCGTCCGCATCCGCCACCCAGTCGAGCGCCTCGCCGGCGATGCGGAACAACTGGTGCGCCTGCACCGGCCCGAGCGAGGGCAGGTCCGCCACGGGCTGGCCGGAGAATTCGATGCCGCGTCGCGCGGCCAATTCCTGGCCGTACTGCGACAACGCGGCGGCCAGCGACCCACCCGCAACCTGCACGGGTGACAGTCCCCGCGCCAGTGCGCGCGTGAGGGTGATGACGTCGCTGACGTGCGCGTTGATCCGTTCAAGCAACTCCGAGTCCTGCCGGGTGCGACCCGTTATGGTCCCCAGCAGCAGGCTGACGCCGGCAAGATCCTGCGCGATGCCCTCGTGCACGACCGTCCCCAGGCGCCCCAGCTCGGCACTGGTGGCGGCATGCACCTGGCGCTCGAGCCGCCGCTGCTCGGTCACGTCCTGCACGATGCAGATCTGCAGCACTTGCCCCGGCAAC
>DATKLZ010000174.1:0-21076 GCA_035542135.1 Steroidobacteraceae bacterium
TCGAAGTTGTGCGCCTCGACCTTGCGCTGCGCCTTCTCGATCTGGCGCGAGAGCATGCCGCTCTCGATGACCTCGCCCGCCTTCATGCCGGCCATCTGCAGCCAGCGCTTGGTGCGCGCCGGATCGCCGAAGATGCGCATCAGGTTGTCTTCCATCGACAGGTAGAACCGGCTCGAGCCCGGGTCGCCCTGGCGGCCTGAACGGCCGCGCAGCTGGTTGTCGATGCGGCGCGACTCGTGCCGCTCGGTGCCGATGATGTGCAGGCCGCCGGCGGCGATCACCGCGTCGTGCCGCTCCTGCCAGGCCCGGCGCACCGCCTCGCGCGCCGCTTCGTCGGCTTCGGCGGGCAACGCGTGGAGCTCGGACTCGAGGTTGCCGCCCAGCACGATGTCGGTGCCGCGGCCGGCCATGTTGGTGGCGATCGTCACGGTGCCGGGGCGCCCCGCGTTCGCCACCACGTGCGCCTCGCGCTCGTGCTGCTTGGCGTTGAGCACGTTGTGCTCGATCTTCTCCTTCTGCAGGAGCCCGGCCAGGTACTCGGACGTCTCGATCGAAGTCGTGCCGACCAGCACCGGCTGCGAGCGCGCCACGCAGTCGCGGATGTCGGCGATGATCGCCTCGAACTTGTCGCCCTGCGTCAGGTACACGTGATCGGCGCTGTCCTTGCGGATCATCGGCCGGTGCGTGGGGATCACGACGACCTCCAGCCCGTAGATCTGCAGGAACTCCGGCGCTTCCGTGTCGGCCGTGCCGGTCATGCCGGAGAGCTTCTTGTACAGGCGGAAGTAGTTCTGGAAGGTGATCGAGGCGACCGTCTGGTTCTCCTCGCGCACCTTCACGCCTTCCTTGGCCTCGATGGCCTGGTGCAGGCCGTCGGACCAGCGCCGGCCGATCATCGTGCGGCCGGTGAACTCATCGACGATGATGACCTCGCCGTTGCGCACGATGTACTCGACGTCGCGCTTGTAGATCGCGTGGGCGCGGAGCGCCGCGTTCAGGTGGTGCATCAACCGCACGTTGGTGGCGTCGTACAGGCTCTCGCCCTCGCGCAGCAGGCCCGATTCGGCCATCAGCTGCTCGACGCGCTCGTGGCCGTCCTCGGTCAGGTGGATCTGCTTGGCCTTCTCGTCGACCGAGTAATCGCCGGGACCGTCCTCCTCGAGCTGGCGCTTGAGCCGCGGCACCAGCGCGTTGATGCGCTGGTACACCTCGGTGCTCTCCTCGGCGGGACCCGAGATGATCAGCGGCGTGCGCGCCTCGTCGATCAGGATCGAGTCGACCTCATCGACGATCGCGTAGCTGAGCTGGCGCTGCACGCGGTCCTCGAGCCGGAAGGCCAGGTTGTCGCGCAGGTAATCGAAGCCGAATTCGTTGTTGGTGCCGAAGGTGATGTCGCAGGCGTACGCGGCGCGCTTCTCGGCGGATTCCTGCTGGCTCTTGATGACGCCGACCGTCAGCCCGAGGAAGCGGTAGACCGGGCCCATCCAGTCCGCGTCGCGCTGCGCGAGGTATTCGTTGACGGTGACGACGTGCACGCCGTGGCCGGGCAGCGCATTGAGGTAGGCCGGGAGCGTGGCCACCAGCGTCTTGCCCTCGCCGGTGCGCATCTCGGCGATCTTGCCCTCGTGCAGCGCCATGCCACCGATCAGCTGCACGTCGAAATGCCGCATCTTCAGCACGCGCCTGGCGGCCTCGCGCACGACCGCGAACGCCTCCGGCAGCAGTTGATCGAGCGTGGCGCCTTCAGCCAACCGGCCGCGGAATTCGTCCGTCTTGGCGCGCAGCTGCGCATCGCTCAACGCGCTGACCTGCGGCTCGAGGGCCGCTGTGGCGCGCACGGCGCGGCCATAACCTCTCACGAGCCGCTCGTTGCGGCTCCCGAACACACGCGTCAGGGCCTTAAGCAATTGAAAATGTCCTTGGAAATCAAGTCGAACGCCCCGCCGCTGGATCCAGGGCCGTAGCGGAACCGCGCATTGTACGGATAGATGGAGCGCGGCGGAATTCGTTCAAGGGCACGGCGCAGGCTTGACGGCCGGATTGATTTCACTATGATATCACCACGGTATCAGTCGACCAGCGAGAACAACATGCCCAGCCCGAGCGTCCGCACCCACACCCTGGAGATCACCACCCGTGCCATCAACGGCTGGCCGATGCTGTGCCTGAACCTGCTGCTCCTGTTCAGTGCGCCCGTCGGCATCGTCATGACCGCGAG
The DNA here is from genome assembly GCA_035542135.1 of Steroidobacteraceae bacterium. Classification (GTDB taxonomy): domain Bacteria; phylum Pseudomonadota; class Gammaproteobacteria; order Steroidobacterales; family Steroidobacteraceae; genus FEN-1191. Next base: position 2,219 of record DATKLZ010000174.1, read on the forward strand.
GCAGCATGGCGACCCGTTGCACGTCCTCGGCTTCGCGCTGCTGCTGCTGGTCGCGCTGGTCCTGCTCAGCGGGCATTTCACGCTGCAGCCGAACGAGGCGCGCGTACTCATCCTGTTCGGCAGGTACAAGGGAACGGTGCGCGAGAGCGGCTTCCACTGGGCCAATCCCTTCCTGGCGCGCACGCGCGGCGGCGTGGCGCTGAAGGGCGCCGATACCCCCAAGACGGCGGCGCAGGCGTTCAGTTCGCTCAGCACCAAGCTCTCGCTGCGCACCCGCAATTTCAGCAGCGGCACGCTCAAGGTCAACGACAAGCGCGGCAATCCGGTGGAGATCGCCGCGGTCGTGGTCTGGCGCATCGAGGACACGGCGCAGGCCGTGTTCGACGTCGATGACTGCGCGAGCTACGTGCAGGTGCAGAGCGAATCGGCGATCCGCAGCATCGCCAGCCGCTACGCCTACGACAACGGCGAGGAGCACGAACTCACGCTGCGTGGCGGAGCCGATGAAGTGGCGCACGCGCTGAAGGAGGAACTGCAGGTGCGGCTTGCGACCGCGGGCGTCGTCGTCGAGGAGGCGCGCCTGACGCACCTCGCCTACGCGCCGGAAATCGCGCCCGCGATGCTGCGCCGGCAGCAGGCCGAGGCGATGATCGCCGCGCGCCAGATCATCGTGCGCAACGCCGTCGGCATGGTGCACATGGCGCTGCGCGAACTGGACGACCAGCACATGGTCAGGCTCGACGAGGAACGGCGCGCCGCGATGGTCAGCAACCTGCTGGTCGTGCTCTGCGGCACGAACGAGGCCTCGCCGGTGATCAATACCGGCACGTTGTACGCCTGAACGTGGGCGCGGAGCAGCGCAAGAGCTTCCTGCTGCGGGTCCCGCCCGATCTGTGGAAGGACCTGGAAAAGTGGGCGGCCGACGACCTGCGCAGCATCAACGCGCAGATCGAATTCCTGCTCCGCCAGGCCCTCGCCCGCCGCAAGGGCACCGACCGCCACGGCACCGCGGGCTGACGCCACCGCGGTTCCTCGGCGCCCCACGCGCGCATCCGCGGCCTTCATCGGGCGTAGGCGCTGTTGGATAGCGCCATCCCGTGCGTCATCGTTTTGCGAAATGCATTGTCGGGCACCGCAGCCCGAGCGTCACCGCGATGCGGTGCTCCTTGTGAACTCCAGGTGTGACAACAAGCCATCGCGGTAGCGAGGGCAAGGTTCGCCGGTCGGGCGCTAGGCCGACCGGCGTGCCCGACAGCATTGCGCAAGACGATGGCGCGCGGGATGGCGCGATGTAAAGGCGTCAGTGCCCGACGTACGCCATCGGATCGATCTGCCGCCCGTCCTTCAGCACCTCGAAGTGCACGTGCGGACCGGTGGAGCGGCCGGTGGAACCGACCACGGCGATCGCCTGGCCGCGCTGCACCGTATCGCCGGCCGAGACCATGACGCGCGAATTGTGCGCGTAGCGCGTCACGTAGCCGTTGCCGTGGTTGACCTCGACCATCACGCCGTAGCCCTCGCGCGGCCCGGCCCAGGTGACCACGCCCTGCGCCACGGCCAGCACGTCGGTGCCGGCGTCACTGGCGAAATCGAGGCCCTTGTGGAAGGCCTCTTCGCCGTTGAACGGATCCATGCGCTCGCCGAAATACGAGGAGATGTAGCCCGACAGCACCGGCTTGCCGGTCGGGCGGATCTCGGCAGACAGTTGCCGGCCGAGCAGCACGTATTCGAGCGCCGAGAACTGCGTGGTGCGGAAATCGAGCCGGCGGTCGAACTGGTCGATCATCGCCGACAGGTCGGGAATCTGCGCGCCGCGGCCGCCGCCGGCCTCGGGGCCACCGATGGCCGGGTCGTGGTCGAAATCGAATTCGCGGCTGCTCAGGTTCGCCACCTGCGTCAGGCGCTTGCCGAGCGAATTGAGCCGGATCATGTGGGCATCGAGCATGCCGAGCTTCATCGCCAGCCCGTCGATGCGCTGCTGCAGGCGCACCTTGAGGTCGGCGAGCTCGGCGCGTTCCCGCGAGATCGCCGCCGGTCCGCCCAGTTCACCGAGGCTGGCGCCCCTGAGGCCCACCTTGACGCCGGTGGCGAACACGCCCGCCAGCACCGCGAGGCCGGCGATGCCGACCAGCGTCAGCGTCAGCGGGTGCGCCAGGTTCAGGTGCCGCGCCTTGCCCTCGCGGCGCGAGAAAAAGATGAGGTTCACGCGCGGGGCCATCCGTAGCACTGGCCGGGAGTCGCGGTCTGGGCTTCGGGTGTCGGCATCCCGGCTATCATGGCGCTCCCGCGGGTGGATCCGTGGACGTCGGCTCGCCGCCGCATGGGTCGGCGGGACGGAGATTTGTTGGTGCGCCAGACTATGCCGAAGAACACCCCCCAAGACAAGAAGACAGGTCCCAAAAGGGGCACACGCCACATTTCGGGCCCGGGCACCGGGCGAATCCGTGCCGCACCGCAAGGTCTGGCCGATATTATGAAAAAACAGGGCTGGATCGCGGGCCTGCAGCGGGCGCGAGCCGACCGGCAGGACTGGCTCGAGCGGATCGCGGGGATGCTGCCCGAGGAGCTGCGGGACTCGTTGACGGGAGTGGAGCATCGGGGTGGCCAGCTCACCGTCCTGACCGGGTCGGCTGCCTGGTGCAGCCGCGTTCGCTTTGCGATGGGTGCGATCGAGCCGCGCTTGCGGGCCGCACACCCCGATATTGTCAAGGTGCTGGTGCGGGTCGCGCCGGCCGGCCGCGCGGCCCGGCCCGCGGCGGACTGAGGCTCAGGAAGCGAGCGCGGTGGCGGGGATCGTCAGCGCCTGCACGTAGGAGATCGGGGCCTGGTCGGGCCGCTCGAACACCACCTCTTCCCAGGCCTGCGTGTCGGCCTGCAGCGCGCGCAGCAGCTTGTTGTTGAGCCCGTGGCCGGACTTGTGGCCGCTGAATTCGCCGATCAGGCTGTGCCCGAGCAGGTACAGGTCGCCGATCGCGTCGAGGATCTTGTGCTTCACGAACTCGTCTTCGTAGCGCAGCCCGCCTTCGTTCAGCACGCGCGACTCGTCGAGCACGATCGCGTTGTCGAGCGTGCCGCCGAGCGCGAGGTTGCGCGAGCGCAGCATCTCCAGGTCGCGCATGAAGCCGAAGGTGCGCGCGCGGCTGATTTCCTTGAGGAACGCGGTCGTGGAGAAATCCATCGTGGCGCGCTGCAGCCGGCGCTTGAAGATCGGGTGGTCGAACTCGATCTCGAAGTTGACGCGGAACCCCTCGTAGGGATCGAACTGCGCCCACTTGTCGCCGTCCTCGACGCGCACCGTGCGCTTGACGCGCGTGAAGCGCTTCGGCACGGGCTGCTCCTCGAGCCCGGCTGACTGCAGCAGGAACACGAACGGGCCCGCGCTCCCGTCCATGATCGGCACTTCGGGCGCGTTGACCTCGACGCGCGCGTTGTCGATGCCGAGCCCCGCGAACGCCGACAGCAGGTGCTCGACGGTCGAGACCTTCGCATCGCCCTGCACCAGCGTCGTGCCCATGGTGGTCTCGCCGACGTTGGCGGCGCGCGCCGGCACGTCGGCGCTGCCGGGCAGGTCGGTGCGCTGGAAGACGATCCCCGTGTCCGGCCGACCGGGCCGCACGGTCATCAGGACCTTGCGGCCGGTGTGCAGGCCGACGCCGGTCGCGCGGATGCTGTTGCGGATCGTGCGCTGTCCAACCATGTCGATACCGTATCACAAGGGCGCCAGGGGCGCCCCGTGCCTTGGGTTGCGCTGCGGTCAGTCGGCCTGGCGGCGCAGGAACGCCGGAATGTCCAGGATTTCCTCGGCCGGCATCGCCGCCGGCGGCTCGGGCCGCAGGCCGTCGCCGACCGCGCGCTGGCGGATGTGCGTCGGCTTTTCCATGTCGCGCAGTTCGCTGGCGGTGAGCGGCCCCTGCCGCACCACGCGCATCGGCGCCGCCTGGCGCGCCGTGGGCACGAGGCTCTCGCGGCTGCCAGTCGCGCCCAGGCGCGCGGGCACGGCGCCGCGACCCAGGCCCGTGGCGACCACGGTGACGCGCAGCTCGTTGCTCATCTCCGGATCGATCACCGTGCCGACCACGACGGTCGCGTCCTCGGAGGCGAATTCCTTGACGATGCGGCCGACTTCCTCGAACTCGCCGATCGCGAGGTCGAGCCCGGCGGTCACGTTGACGAGGATGCCGTTCGCGCCCGAGAGGTTGATGTCCTCGAGGAGCGGCGAGGACACGGCTGCTTCGGCGGCCGCGCGCGCGCGGCCTTCGCCGCTGGCCACGCCGCTGCCCATCATCGCCATGCCGGTCTCGCTCATCACGGTGCGCACGTCGGCGAAATCGACGTTGATCAGGCCCGGGCGCGTGATCAGTTCGGCGATGCCCTGCACGGCCCCCTGCAGCACCTGGTTCGCCGACTTGAATGCGTCGAGCAGCGTGGTCGTCGGCCCGAGCACCGTCAGCAGCTTCTGGTTCGGGATCGTGATCAGCGAGTCGACGTTCTTCGTCAGTTCGCTGATGCCGTGGTCGGCGACCAGCGAGCGCTTGTTGCCTTCCATGTTGAACGGGCGCGTCACGACCGCGACGGTCAGGATGCCGAGCTCGCGCGCGATCTGGGCCACGACCGGCGCCGCCCCCGTGCCGGTGCCGCCGCCCATGCCGGCGGTGATGAACAGCATGTCGCAGCCGTTGATCAGTTCGATGATGCGGTCACGGTCCTCGACCGCCGCCTGCCGGCCGATCTCCGGGTCGGCGCCGGCGCCCAGCCCCTTGGTGATGTTGCTGCCGATCTGCAGCGCGGTCTTCACCTTCGAGGCCTTCAGCGCCTGCGCGTCGGTGTTGACGCAGATGAAGTCCACGCCTTCGATGCCCGAGGCCACCATGTGGGAGACGGCGTTGCCGCCGCCGCCGCCCACGCCGATGACCTTGATCACAGCGCTCTGGCTGTATGCGTCCATGAGTTCGAACATGAGTGTCAGCTCCTGTTGGTCGGTTGAATCGGAAAAATCAGAAATGCCCCTTGAACCAGTCCTTGACGCGCCCGAGGGCGCCGCCGACGCGGCCGCCGAGCGCGCCGCCGGCCGGCGGCGCGGTGTTCTCGCGCGCGTACAGCAGCAGGCCCACGGCCGTCGAATAGATCGGGTTCTGCACCGCATCGGCGAGGCCGCGCACCTGCTGCGGGAAACCCAGCCGCACCGGCACGTGGAAGATCTCCTCGGCCAGCTCGATCGCCCCTTCCATGCGGGCGCTCCCGCCGGTCAGCACCAGGCCCGCCGCGATCACTTCCTCGAAGCCGCTGCGCCGCAGTTCCTCGCGGATCAGGTTGAACAGCTCCTCGTAGCGCGGCTCGACCACCTCGGCCAGCGTCTGGCGCGCCAGTCGCCGCGCCGGCCGGTCGCCGACGCTCGGCACCTCGATGCTCTCGTCCGGGTTCGCGAGCTGCGAGAGCGCGCAGGCGAAGCGCACCTTGATGTCCTCGGCGTACTGCGTGGGCGTGCGCATCGACACCGCGATGTCGTTCGTCACCTGGTCGCCGGCGATCGGGATCACCGCGGTGTGGCGGATCGCGCCCTGCGAGAACACCGCGATGTCGGTCGTGCCGCCGCCGACATCGACGATCGCGACGCCGAGCTCCTTCTCGTCGTCGGTCAGCACCGCGTAGCTCGAGGCGAGCTGCTCGAGGACGATGTCCTCGACCACCAGGCCGCAGCGCTGCACGCACTTGACGATGTTCTGCGCGGCGCTGTCGGCGCCGGTGACGATGTGCACCTTGGCCTCGAGCCGCACGCCCGACATGCCGATCGGATCGCGGATGCCTTCCTGCCCGTCGATGATGAATTCCTGCGGCAGCACGTGCAGGATGCGCTGGTCGGCCGGGATCGCCACCGCCTTGGCCGCCTCGATGACGTGCTCGACGTCGGCGGCGGTGACTTCGCGGTCGCGGATGCCGACCACGCCGTGCGAATTCAGGCTCCGTATGTGGCTGCCGGCGATGCCGGCGTAGATCGCGTTGATCTCGCAGCCGGCCATCAGCTCGGCTTCCTCGACCGCGCGCTGGATCGACTGCACCGTCGATTCGATGTTGACGACCACGCCCTTCTTCAGGCCGCGCGAGGGCTGCGAGCCCAGGCCGATGATCTCGATCGCACCGTCGGCCGTGATTTCACCGACCAGCGCAACCACCTTCGAGGTGCCGATGTCGAGTCCCACCACCACCGTGCGATCCGAACGCTTAGCCATCCACGTTTCCCTGTTGTGCTGTGGCGCCGCTGGCCAGGCGCGTCGCCCCGCTCCGCCAGCCGACCGCGAATCCGTTGGTGTAGCGCATGTCGACGTAGGCGATGTCGGCGGCGCGCTGGCAGATCATGCGCAGCGCCACCGCCAGGAAGCGCGCGAAGCGCTCGTCGACCTGACGTCGCCCGAAGCGCACCACCACGCCGTTGTCGAGCTGCAGCTCCCAGGCGCCGCGCGCGTCGAGACGCAGCGCCGTGAGCCGCGCGCCCGCCTCGACGATGGGGCCCTGCACGGCCAGGTAGCGCGCGACGACATCGGCTTCGGCGCCGGGTGGGCCGGCGAGCAGCGGCAGCTCGGGGGGCACGAAGTGCGCGCTGTTGGCGAACACGTCGCCGTGCGCATTGACGAGATCCGTGTCGTTCCAGCGGGCGACCGCCTGCTGTTCGGTGACCTGCACGGCGATGCCGCGCGGCCAGCTGCGCTGCACGGTCGCCGATTCGACCCACGGCAGGAGCCGCAGCGAGCGGCGCACGTCATCGAGACGCACCGTGACCAGTCCGGCGCCATGCAGCTGCGCGCGCACGGCCTTTTCCACTTCGAGCGCCGTCAGGTGCTGGAACTGCCCGTCGACGCGGATGCGCTCGATCGGCTGGTTCATGAACATCAGCAGTGCGGCGCCGAGGCCGCCCGCGGCCGCGAGGCCGCCGCCGACCGCGGCGAGCTTGCGCCACGGCAGCTGCGGCAGCTGCCAGCGCTCGCCGCCCTCCGGGCGCAGGCGATTGTGGCGGCGGCGGTTCAGCATGGCGTGCGCACCAGGCTGGTCTCGAGGATCCGCCACGCCAGTTCGTCGAAGTCGATGCCGGCCGCGCGCGCCGCCATCGGCACCAGGCTGTGGTCGGTCATGCCGGGCACGGTGTTGATCTCGAGCAGCAGCGGTTCGCCCTGCTGCGTCATCATGAAGTCCGCGCGGCCCCAGCCCTCGGCGCCGCAGACCTCGAAGGCCGCCAGCGCGAGTCGCGCGAGCTGCTGCTCGGCCTGCGCGCCCAGCCCCGAGGGGCAGAAGTAGCGCGTGTCGTCGCGGAAGTACTTCGCTTCGTAGTCGTAGAAGGCGCGCGGCGTCTCGATGCGGATCGATGGCAGCGCCTGGCCCTGCAGGATCGCCACGGTGTATTCGCCGCCGGTGATCCAGGGTTCCGCGAACGCGACCGGCTCGTGCTGCGTGGCCGCGCGCCACGCGGCCGGCAGCCCGGCAGCGTCCTCGACGCGCGTCATGCCGACACTCGAGCCCTGCGATGCGGGTTTGACGATCATCGGCACGCCGAGCTTCGCGAGCGCGGTGTCGAGGTCGGCTTCAGTGCGCAGCACGACGAACTCCGGCGTCGGCACGCCGACCGCGGCGGCGAGGCGCTTGCTGCGCAGCTTGTCCATGCCAATGGCGCTGCCGGTAACTCCGCTTCCCGTATACGGAATGCCCAGGAATTCGAGTACACCCTGCGCCGTGCCATCCTCTCCACCGGGCCCATGCAGCGCGATCCAGGCGCGCGCGTAGCCGTCGCGGCGCAGCTCGCCCAGGTCGCGGCTGGCCGGATCGAAGCCGTGCGCGTCGACGCCGCGGCGCCGGAGCGCGGCGAGCACTGCGTTGCCGGTCAGCAGCGAGATCTCGCGCTCGGCGGAGGTGCCGCCGTACAGCACCGCGACGCGCCCGAAGTCGGCGGCGTTCGTGATCCGGCGCAGCCCGCGGCTGTCGTGCCTGAGGCGCATCAGGCGGCCTCCCCGACGATACGCACTTCGGGCACGAGCTCGACGCCGTGCACGCGCAGCACCGTGGCGCGCACGTGCGCGATCAGCTCCTCGAGGTCGCGGCCGCTGGCCTCGCCCTCGTTGAGGATGAAGTTCGCATGCTTGTCCGAGACCACGGCCCCGCCGATGCGAAAGCCCTTCAGCCCGGCAGACTCGATCAATTGGGCGGCGTGCATGCCCGGCGGATTCGTGAACACGGAACCGCAGCTCCATTCGCCCAGTGGCTGCGTCAACTTGCGCCGTTGCGACTGCTCGCGCACCAGGTGCGCCTGGGCGTCGTCGCGCGGCGTGAACTCCAGCTCGGCGGCCAGGAACCACTCGTCGTTGGCCGGCGGCACGACGTGGCGGTAGCTGACCTGGTATTCGCTCGCCGCGCGCGTGCGGCAGGTGCCGTCCCGCGCCATCACCTCGACGCTGCGCACCTGCGCCCAGGTCTCGCCGCCGTAGGCGCCGGCGTTCATGGTCAGCGCGCCGCCCATCGTGCCCGGGATGCCGGCGAAGAACTCGGCGTGGCCGAGGCCCCAGTTGGCGCACTGGCGCGTGACGCGCGCGCAGGGCACGCCGGCCTCGCAGTACACGCGCAGCTGTGCGCGCCGCTCGAGCCGCGTGAACGCGCCGTGCGTGCAGATCACGACGCCGCGGATGCCGCCGTCGCGCACCAGCAGGTTGCTGCCCAGGCCCACCCACATCACCGGCGTCTCCGCCGGGAGCGTGCGCAGGAACGCGGCCAGCTCGGCGCGGTCGTGCGGCGTGAAGAACACGTCCGCCGGGCCGCCGACATGCCACGAGGTGTGCTTCGACATCGGCTCGTCGCGCCGGATGCGCAGCTGGAATTCGGGGTTCACGGCCACGTTCATGGGCGCCTGCCCACCGCGCGCGGCGCGGCCAGCTTGGTCACCAGTGAATGCGCGACCGCGCCGATGTGCCCGGCGCCCATCGTCACTACGACGTCGCCGTCGTGGATGAGGTCGCGCAGCGCCGTGGCCAGGTTCTCGGCCTTCTGCACGAACACCGGCTCGACCTTGCCGCGGCTGCGGATCGCGCGGCAGATCGCGCGGCCGTCGGCGCCCTTGATCGGCGCCTCGCCCGCGGCGTACACCTCGGTGACCAGCAGCGCATCGACGCCCGAGAGCACGGTGGCGAAGTCGTCGAGCAGGTCGCGCGTGCGGGTGTAGCGGTGCGGCTGGAACGCAAGCACCAGCCGCCGGTCGGGCCAGGCCTGGCGCAGCGCGTCGAGCGTCGCGGCGATCTCGGTCGGATGGTGGCCGTAGTCATCGACGATCGTGATGTGGCCCTTCGCGGTGTCGACCTCGCCGACCACCTGCATGCGCCGGTCGATCCCCTGGAACGAGGCCAGCGCGCGCACGATCGCCGCATCACCGATCTCGAGCTCGGTGGCGACTGCGATCGCGGCGAGCGCATTGCGCACGTTGTGCAGGCCGGCCAGGTTCAGCGTGACCTCGAGCGGCTCGGCCTTGCCCGGCCGCGTGACCTCGAACACCGTGCGCGCACGCTCGCGCCGGATGTTGGTCGCGCGCACGTCGGCAGTCGCGCCGAGGCCGTAGGTCACGACCGGGCGGCTGACGCGCGGCAGGATGCGCTGCACCTGCTCGTCGTCCTGGCACAGCACCGCCAGACCGTAGAACGGCAGGTTGTGCAGGAAGCTGACGAAGCTGTCGCAGAGCTTCTGGAAATCGCCGCCGTGCGTGGCGAGATGGTCGTTGTCGATGTTCGTGACGATCGCGATGACCGGCTGCAGGTGCAGGAAGGAGGCGTCGCTCTCGTCGGCCTCGGCGACCAGGTAGCGCCCCGCGCCGAGGCGCGCGTTGGTACCCGCGCTCTTGAGGCGTCCGCCGATGACGAAGGTCGGGTCCTCGCCCCCCTCGGCGAGGATGCTGGCGACCAGGCTCGTCGTCGTGGTCTTGCCGTGCGTGCCCGCGACCGCGATCGACTGGCGGAAGCGCATCAGCTCGCCGAGCATCTCGGCGCGCGGCACGACCGGCACGCGGCGCGCGAGCGCCGCATCGACTTCCGGGTTGCCCGGCTGCACCGCGGTCGAGGTCACGACCACGTCGGCCCCGTCGGCGTTTTCGGCGCGGTGGCCGATGGCGATGCGCGCGCCGAGCTGCTGCAGCCGTTCCGTGACCGCATTGGCCTTCAGGTCGGAGCCGGTGACCTGGTAGCCCAGGTTCAGCAGCACTTCGGCGATGCCGCCCATGCCGCTGCCGCCGATGCCGACGAAGTGGATCGAGTTGATGCGGCGCATGCGCTGGTTCATGCGGCCGCCTTCGCGAAGTGCTCGCAGGCCGCGGCGAGCGCCGCGGTCGCGCCGTTGCGCGCCAGCAGCCGCGCGCGTTCGGCCATGGCGATCAGCTTGCCGCGCCCGGCGCACAGCGTCATCAGTTCCCTGGCGAGCCGCTCCGCGGTGAGGTCGCGATCGGCGATCAGCACCGCGGCGCCTTCAGCCACCGGCAGCCGCGCGTTGTGCGTCTGGTGGTCGTCGACCGCCGCCGGGAATGGCACCAGGATCGCGCCGACGCCGGCGCTCGCCAGTTCCGACACGGTCAGCGCGCCGGCGCGGCACACCACCAGGTCCGCCCAGGCGTAGCTGTCGGCCATGTCTTCGATGAAGGCGGAGACCTGCGCCCTGACGCCCGCGGCGGCGTAGTCGCGGCGCGCGGCTTCGATCCAGCGCTCGCCCGCCTGGTGGCGCACGTCGACCGCGATGCGGCCCGCGAGCCGCGCCAGCGCGTACGGCAGCACCGAGTTCAGGCGCGCCGCGCCCTGGCTGCCGCCGATGACGAGGATGCGGATCGCACCGCTGCGCAGCGCGAAGCGTTCCGCGGGCGGCGGGATCGCGGCGATGTCGGCGCGCACCGGATTGCCGATCACCTGCGCGGCGACGCCGCTCCCGAAGGCGTCCGGGAATGCGGCATAGACCCCGCGCGCCAGCCGAGCCAGGCACCGGTTCGTGAATCCCGCGATCGCGTTCTGCTCGTGGATCAGCAAGGGCGCGCGCGCCAGCCAGGCAGCCACGCCGCCGGGGCCGGTCACGTAGCCGCCGAGCCCGACCACGACGCTCGGACGATGGCGGCGCATGACGGCGAGCGCCTCGAACAGCGAACGGGCCAGGCGGAACGGGGCGAACGCCCAGGAGAGCACGCCCTTGCCGCGAAGCCCCGCGATGCTCAGCCACTCGATCGGTATGTTCTCGGCCGGCACGACCCGCGCCTCGAGGCCGCGGCGCGTGCCGAGCCAGACGATCTGCCACGAACGCGTGCGCAGCTCGCGCGCCAGCGCCAGCGCCGGATACACGTGGCCGCCCGTGCCGCCGGCCATGATCAGGGCCACCGGCGCGCTCATGCGTGCCTCGCGCGCGCGGCGCCGCGGGCGCCGCCGCTGACTTCGTGGTGCACGCGCAGCACCAGGCCGATCCAGGCCAGCGTCACCAGCATGCTGCTGCGCCCGTAGCTCATCAGCGGGAGCGTGAGGCCCTTGGTCGGCAGCACGCCCATGTTCACGCCGATGTTGACGAAGGCCTGCACCAGGAGCCACAGCGCGAAACCGGCGGCGAGGTAGGCATGGAACTTCATGCCCGCATCGTGCGCGCGGCGCGCGAGCGCGAACACGCGCCACGCGAGGGCGAGGAACAGCACCACCGTCAGCACCACGCCGACCAGCCCGAGTTCCTCGGCCAGCACGGCGAACAGGAAATCGTTGTGCGCCTCCGGCAGGTAGAACAGCTTCTGCACGCTGGCGCCGAGCCCGACGCCGAACCATTCGCCGCGGCCGATCGCGATCAGCGAATTGGTGAGCTGGAAGCCGGTGTTGTACGGGTCGGCCCACGGATCGAGGAACCCGGTGATGCGACGCATGCGGTAGGTCGAGAACATGACCAGCAGCGACATCGCCCCGGCCGCGCCCAGCATCGCGGCGAGCACCCAGCGCAGCTGCGCGCCGGCCAGGAACAGCAGGCCGAAGCCCGTGATGAACAGCACGGTCGCGGCACCGAGGTCCGGCTCCAGCAGCAACAGCAGGCCGAGGAACCCGAGCAGCGCGAGCGGCCGCAGCAACCCGCCGGCGCTGCTGCGCAGCGCGGTCTCGAAGCGCACGCAGTAGTGCGCGATGTACACCAGCGCCAGCACGCGCGCGGCTTCCGAGACCTGGAAATTGAATCCAGGCAGCCGCAGCCAGCGCCGCCCGCCCTTGACCACGTGGCCGAGCCCCGGGACCAGCACCAGCAACAGCAGCACGCCGGCTGCGACCAGCAGCGGCAGCGCGCAGCGCTCGACGACCGGGATCGGGATCGCGAACACCAGCGCGGCGAGCGCGAGTCCGGCGCCGACCAGCACCAGCTGCCGTTCCAGGTAGGCGAACGGATCGCCGCTCTCGCGCGCCGCGGCGGTGACCGAGGCCGAGGTGACCATGACCAGGCCCAGCAGCAGGATCGCCGCGATCAGCAGCAGCATCACCGGATCGAGCCGCAGCAGCGGCGCGCGTTCCTGCACGCGAGTGGCCGGCGTGGCGACGGCGTTCATGGCTCCAGCCCCCGCACCGCCGCGGCGAACACTTCGCCGCGGTGCGCGTAGTCGCGGAACATGTCGAGGCTTGCGCAGGCCGGCGAGAGCAGCACCGTATCGCCCGGCTGCGCAGCGCGCGCCGCGGCGGCGACAGCCGCCTCGAGCGTGTCGCAGTATTCGATCGCGACGTGGCAGCCGAGCGCCGCGCCGAGGCGCCGCGCGTCACGGCCGATGAGCAGCGCCAGCCGCACCTTGCCGCGCAGCGCCGCGGCGAGCGGCGTGAAATCCTGGCCCTTGCCATCGCCACCGGCGATCAGCAGCAGCGGGCCGTCGAGCCCGGCGATCGCCGCGAGCGTCGCGCCGACGTTGGTGCCCTTGGAATCATCGATGTAGCGCACGCCGCGGCGATCGGCGACCCAGGCGGTGCGGTGCGGGAGCCCGGCGAACTCGCGCAGCTCGGCAAGCATCGCCGCGCGCGGCAGCTCGAGGGCTTCGCCGAGCGCCAGCGCGGCCAACGCGTTGGCGGCATTGTGGCGGCCGGCCAGGCGCATGTCCGACACCGGCAGCAGCCGCTCCGGCCCGCGCGCGAGCCACTCCTGCCCGCCGTGGCGCAGCAGCGTGTAGTCGGCGCCTGAGTCCGCGTGCAGCGAGAAGCGCAGGCGCCGCTGCGCCAGCGAGCCCATCGGCGCGACCTGCGGATCGTCGGCATTGAGCACGGCGGTGCCGCAGCGCCGGAAGATGCGCGCCTTCGAGGCGGCGTATTCCTCCAGCGAGGCATAGCGGTCGAGGTGGTCGGCGCTGACGTTCAGCACCACCGCGGCGACCAATGCCAGCGATTCGGTCGTGTCGAGCTGGTAGCTCGACAGCTCGAGCACGTACAGCTCGGCGGCCGGATCGAGCAGCTCGAGGGCCGGCTCGCCGAGGTTCCCGCCGATGCGCGTGCGCCGGCCGGCGCGCTGCGCCATGCGGCCGACCAGCGTCGTGACGGTGCTCTTGCCGTTTGTGCCGGTAATGCCGACAACAGGAACACGCGCCGCGCGCGCGAACAGCTCGATGTCACCGCACAGCGGCAGGCCGCGTTCGCGCGCCGCATCGAAGAAGGCGCCGCGCGCCGCGATCCCGGGCGAGACGACGATGGCCTGCGCATCGTCCAGCAGCCGCGCATCGAGGCCGCCGGTGCGCACGGCGACCTCGGGCGCGAGCTCGCGCAGCGCCGCCAGGCCCGGCGGCGAATCACGCGTGTCGGTCACCGCGACCGGCATGCCCTGCGCGCGCAGGTGGCGCACGACCGACAGGCCCGTCTTGCCGAGGCCCACGACCACGGTGCGCGCCGGTTTGTCGCTCGATGCCATCATCATCGCAGCTTCAGGGTCGCGAGCCCGGCCAGCACCAGCAGGATGCTGATGATCCAGAATCGCACGATGATCTTCGGCTCGGCCCAGCCCTTGAGCTCGAAGTGGTGGTGGATCGGCGCCATGCGGAAGATGCGCCGGCCGGTGAGCTTGAACGAGGCGACCTGCAGGATCACCGAGGCGGTCTCGAGCACGAAGATGCCGCCCATGACCAGCGTGACGATCTCCTGGCGCACGATGAAGCCGACGCAGCCGAGCGCGGCGCCGAGCGCCAGCGCGCCGATGTCGCCCATGAACACCTGCGCCGGGTAGGTGTTGAACCACAGGAACCCGAGGCCCGCGCCGACGATCGCGCCGCAGAACACGGCGAGCTCGCCCGCGCCGGGCACCGCCGTGATCTGCAGGTAGCCGGCGAACACCGCGTTGCCGCACAGGTACGCGAAGATCGCCAGCGCGCCGGCGACCATGACCGCCGGCCCGATCGCCAGGCCGTCGAGCCCGTCGGTCAGGTTCACCGCGTTGCTCATGCCGACGATCATCAGGTAACCGAGCAGCACGAAGCCCACGGCGCCGAGCGGCAGCGCCACGGTCTTGAAGAACGGCACGTGGAAGGCCGTCACCGTCGGCGAGTGCATCAGCCGGTACAGCAGGATCGCCGCGGCGACGCCCAGCACGGTCTGCCAGAAGTATTTCCAGCGTGCGATCAGGCCGCGCGAGTTGCCGACCACCAGTTTCAGGTAGTCGTCGTAGAAGCCGATGAGCCCGAAGCCGATCGTGACGCCGAGCGCGATCAGCACGAAGCGGTTGACCAGGTCGCCCCACAGGAGCGTGGTGACGACGACCGCGGAGATGATCAGCAGGCCGCCCATCGTCGGCGTGCCGGCCTTCGGCAGGTGCGACTGCGGGCCGTCGGTGCGCACGACCTGCCCGATCTGGTAGCGCGACAGCCGCGAGATCATGAACGGCCCGACCAGCAGCGCGATCGCCAGCGCCGACATCGTCGCGAGGATCGATCGCAACGTCAGGTACGAGAAGACGTTGAACAGCGAAACATGCGCAGCCAGGTGCTTGGCGGCCCAGTAGAGCATCTAGACCGCCCTCCGCTTGGTTGCGCCGGCCGCGGCACCGCCGGCGTTCGCCAGCGCCGCGACCAGCCGCTCGAGGCGGTTGACGCGCGAACCCTTGACCAGCAGGCGCACCTGGCCGTGCAACGCGCCGCCGATGGAGCGCGCGAGCGCGTCGATATCGCCGTGGCGTTCCGCGCCGGCGCCGAAGCGCTCGGCCGCCAGCGCGGCCAGCGGACCGAACGCGTACAGCCGCTCGATGCCGAGCTCGCGCGCGAGCGCGCCGATCTGGCGATGACTCTCGGCTGCGTGCTCGCCGAGCTCGGCCATGTCGCCCAGCACCAGCCAGCGGGTGCCCGGCAGTTCGGCGAGCACCTCGAGCGCCGCGCGCGCCGAGCTCGGATTGGCGTTGTAGGAATCGTCGATCAGCCAGGCGCCGCCGGCGAGCGGCTTGAACTGCAGGCGCCCCGCGACGGCCTGCACGGTGCGGAGCCCGGCGGCGACCTGCGGGAGCGTGGCCCCCGCGGCGAGCGCGGCGGCCGCGGCGGCCAGCGCGTTGCTGATGTTGTGCCGGCCGGCGAGCGCGAGTTCGACCGGCACGGCGCCGGCCGCGCTGTGCAGGGTGAACCGCGTGGCAAATCCCTGCGCGGTCGCCTCGAGACGCACATCGGCGGCGCGCACCGCGGCCGAGGCGGCGAAACCGAAATCGACGATGCGCGCCTTCGTCATGCCGCGCCACAGCGGCGCGAATTCATCGTCGGCGTTGATGACCGCGACGGCGTCGGCGGCGAGCCCGGCGACCATCTCGCCCTCGGCCCGCGCCACGCCCTCGACGCTGCCGAAGCCCTCGAGGTGCTCGGCGCCCGCGTTGGTGATCAATCCCACCGCCGGCCGCGCCAGCGCCACCAGCGCGGCCACCTCGCCGGCATGGTTCGCGCCGATCTCGATGACCGCATCGCGGAAATGCTCCGCGAGCCGCAGCAGCGTCAACGGCACACCGAGGTGGTTGTTCAGGTTGCCGCGCGTGGCGAGGCACTGGCCGCGCTGTGCCAGGATGGCGCCCAGCATTTCCTTCGTCGTGGTCTTGCCGTTGCTCCCGGCGACGCCGAGCACGGTGCCGGCATAGGCCGCGCGCCAGGCTGCGCCGGCGGCGGTCAGCGCCGCGGCCACGTCGGGCACCAGCACCTGCGGCAACGGCGCGGCCACGCGCCGGCTGACGACCGCGCCAACTGCGCCAGACTGTGCGGCCTTCGCCACGAAGTCATGACCATCCGCATTCACGCCCGGGAGCGCGACGAACAGGTCGCCGGCCTGCACCGCGCGCGAGTCGATCAGCACCTCGGCGAACGGCGCGTCGGCGCCGATCAGCTGGCCGCCACAGGCCGCGGCGAACTGCGCCAGCGTGCGCTTCATGCCGCGCCCCGCCCGGCCAGCGCGGCGCGCACCTGCGCCAGGTCGCTGAAAGCGCGGCGCTCGCCGCCCACCAGCTGGTAGTCCTCGTGGCCCTTGCCTGCCACCAGCACGACGTCTCCCGCGCCCGCCGCGGCCAGCGCCGCGGCGATCGCCGCGGCGCGATCGTGTTCGACGCGCGCGCGCGCCGGCTCGCGCAGCCCCGCGCGGATGTCGGCGACGATGCGGCGCGGATCCTCGCCGCGCGGATTGTCGTCGGTGATGTAGAGCGCATCCGCGAGCGATTCGGCCACGCGCGCCATCTCGGCGCGCTTGCCGCGGTCACGGTCGCCGCCACAGCCGAACACGCACAGCAACCGCCCGCTGCAGTGCGCGCGCGCAGCGCGCAGCGCCTTGTCGAGCGCGTCGGGCGTGTGCGCGTAATCGACGATCGCGAGCGGCAGCGGACCGCCGCCCGACAGCTGCATGCGTCCGGGCGGTGCCTCGCAGGCCGCCAGCACCTCGCAGGCCGTGTGCAATGCCACGCCGCTCGCCAGCAGCATGCCGAGCACGGTGAGCAGGTTGTCGGCATTGAAGTCGCCGAGCAGCCGGCTGTGCAGCGCGGCGCGGCCCCAGCTGGTGTCCAATTCGAGCGTCAACCCGTCGGGGCGATGCGCGCAATCGCGCGCACGCACGAAGCGCGCACCCGGCGCTCGCAGCGCGGGATCGCCCAGCCGGCCGGTCACGATCAGTGATTCCCCGGTCGCCGCGCGCGCGGCCAGTTCGGCGCCGAAGTCGTCGTCGACGTTGATGACGCGCGCGCCGAGCGTCGGCCAGTCGAACAGCCTGGCCTTCGCCGCGGCATAGGCACGCATGTCGCCGTGGTAATCGAGGTGATCGCGGCTCAGGTTGGTGAAGGCCGCGATCTGGAAACGCACGCCCGCGCAGCGCTGCTGGTCGAGCGCATGCGACGAAACCTCCATCGCGACCGCGGCGGCGCCGGCCGCGCGCAGCTGCGCGAGCGTGCGCTGCAGCGTGACCGCATCGGGCGTGGTCAGGCTGCCGCCGGCCACCTGGCCCGCGAGCCCGGCGCCGAGCGTGCCGAGGTAGGCGCAGCTGCGTCCGGCGGCACTGAGCGCCGCGGCCAGCAGCCAGGCGCAGGTGGTCTTGCCGTTGGTGCCGGTGACGCCGGCGACCAGCAGGCGCGCCGACGGCGCACCGAAGAACCGGTCGGCAATGTAGCCGGCCTGCGCCGACAGTTCCGGCACAGCGAGCACCAGCACCGAAGGCGTGAACGCCGGCGCGCTCACGCCGGGCGCGGGCTCCCACAGCACCGCGCGCGCGCCGGCGTCGACCGCGGCCTGCGCGAACTCGAGCCCGTGGCGCGCGCGGCCGCGGCAGGCGAGGAACGCGGCGCCCGGCCGCACGCTGCGGCTGTCGAGCGTGAGGTCGGCCACCTCGAAGTCGTCCGGCACATCGAAGCCGCCGCCGAGCAGCGCCTTGAGCGGCCGCCACGGCGTCCCGGCGCCGCCCGCCGATGCCGGGCCCGGATGCGTTGCCGCGCTCATCGCAGCGCCACCTGCGCGCCCGAGGGCGTGCCGGCACCCGGATGCACGTCGTCGGGCTGCACGCCGATCAGCCGCAACGCGCCGCCGAGCACCGCGGAGAACACCGGCGCGGCCACGTCGCCACCGTAGTACTTGCCGGCGCTCGGCTCGTCGATGACGATCACCGCAGCCAGCCGCGGATTGCTCAGCGGCGCGACGCCGCCGAAGATGGACATGTAGCGGTTCTGCGAATACCCGCCGCCCTCGGCCTTCCACGCCGTGCCGGTCTTGCCCGACACGCGGTAGCCGGGAATCGCGGCCAGCGCGCCGGTGCCACCGGGCATCGTGATCACCGATTCGAGCAGTCCGAGCAGGTCCTTGCATACGCGACCGTCGAGCACGCGTTCGCCGGCGACTGGCCCGTCGACGCGCACCAGCGAGACCGGCCGGCGCAGCCCGTACGCGCCGAGCGTCGCGTAGGCCTGCGCGAGCTGGAGCGGGGTGACCGACAGGCCGTAGCCGTGCGACATCGTCGCCAGCAGCACGCTGCGCCAGTGCGAGTAGTTCGACAGCTGCCCGGCCGACTCGCCGGGGAAGCCGCTCGCGGTCACCTGGCCGAACCCCAGCCCGTTGAGCGTGGTCCAGATCTGCTGCGGTTCGAGCGCGAGCGCGAGATGCGCCATGCCCACGTTGGAGGACTTGGCCAGCACCGTCGCCAGCGATGCGCGACCGAGGTTGTGCTCGTCGTGGATCAGCGCCGGCCCGACCTGCATGTAGCCCGGCCCGGTGTCGATGATGCTGTTGACGTTGTAGCGCCCGGACGCGAGGCCCGCGGCGACGAAGAACGGCTTGATGCTCGAGCCAGGTTCGAAAAGGTCTGTAGCGGCGCGATTACGATAAACAGCAGGCGTCAGCTGGCTCCGGTCGTTCGGGTTGAAGGCCGGCTGGTCGACCATCGCCAGCAC
>DATKLZ010000175.1:0-4933 GCA_035542135.1 Steroidobacteraceae bacterium
GTCTCCAGGATCTGCACGCCCTGCTTGATCGCCTTCTGGCCGAAGCCGGAGATGAAGGCCCAGGCGATGAACAGGTGGACGGCGACGATCGCTGCGAAGGCGACCATGCGTCGCTGGTTGTATCCGCTGTCGTGGTAACGCGATGCCATATTTGTTTTCGTTCAGCCCAAGGTTGCTAAATGAGTTTCGCCCGGCAGCCCCAATCGTTATAAGTCGTCGCTTTCTGCCCCGGTGCGGCTCTCGCGCACAGCGCAGGCGGCCCGTGTTTCGCGACTCTAGCTGCAACGTCCAGCCGTTACAACCTTCTTTTCGAGTCTAATGCCAGTGCCCGCGCCCGCGCAATCGGGTAGAAATTATTACATGTCCGTCACGGCGCCCAATGATGCGCTGCTTACGGCGCGGGCGTATTTCGCCAGGACGCCGCTGCGCGCGTAGGGCCTGCGCGGCCGCCATGTTTTGGTGCGTCGGCGCCATTCGGCGGCCGGCAACTCCACCTCGATGCGCCGTTCCACCGCGTCGATGACGATGCGGTCGCCGTTGCGCAGCAGGGCAATCGGCCCGCCGACCGCTGCCTCGGGCGAGACGTGCCCGACGACGAAGCCGTGGCTGCCGCCGGAGAAACGCCCATCGGTGATCAGCGCCACCTTGTCACCCAGCCCCCTGCCCACGAGCGCGGCCGTTGGACTTAACATTTCGCGCATGCCCGGGCCGCCCTTCGGCCCTTCGTAGCGGATGACGACCACGTCGCCCGGCCTGACCCGTCCGGCCAGGATCGCCTGCGTGGCCCGCTCCTCGCCGTCGAAGACGCGCGCGCGGCCGGCGAAGGCCAGGCCTTCCTTGCCGGTGATCTTGGCCACGGCCCCTTCCGGCGCCAGCGTGCCGCGCAGCACGACGATGTGGCTGTCCTTCTTGATGGGGTTCGCGAGCGGCCGGATGATCTGCTGGCCCTCCGGGTACGGCGCCACGCCCGCCAGGTTCTCGCGCAGGCTCCGGCCGGTGACGGTGAGGCACTCGCCGTGCAGGAGCCCCGCATCGAGCAGCGTCTTCATCAGCGGCAGGATGCCGCCGATCGCGACCAGCTCCGACATCGCGTAGCGGCCGCTCGGCCGCAGGTCGGCCAGCAGCGGCGTGCGCCTGCCGATACGCGTGAAGTCGGCCAGCGAGAGCTTCACGCGCGCTGCGTGCGCGATCGCCAGCAGGTGCAGCACGACGTTGGTCGAACCGCCGAGCGCGATGCTCACGGTGATCGCATTCTCGAAGGCCTTGCGCGTCAGGATGTCGGAGGGGCGGATGCCGGCGCGCAGCAGGGCCACGACGGCCTCGCCGGCGCGGCGGCAGTCCGCACGCTTGGCCTCGCCGACCGCTTCCTGCGCCGAACTGCCCGGCAGGCTCAGTCCCAGCGCCTCGATCGCCGAGGCCATGGTGTTGGCGGTGTACATGCCGCCGCAGCTGCCGGCGCCGGGAATCGCCGTGCGCTCCACCTCCAGCAGCTGCGCATCGCTGATGGTGCCCGCGGCGCGCGCGCCGACGGCCTCGAACACCGAGACGATGTCGCGCCGTTGCGCGCCCAGGGCGATCGTGCCGCCGTAGACGAACACGGCCGGGCGATCGAGCCGCGCGATCGCCATCGCGCAGCCCGGCATGTTCTTGTCACAGCCGCCGATCGCGACGAAGCCGTCGAAACCCTCCGCGCCGACGACCGTTTCGATCGAATCGGCGATCACTTCGCGCGACACCAGCGAGTAGCGCATGCCCGGCGAACCCATGGAGATGCCGTCCGAGACCGTGATGGTGTTGAAAGGAACGCTCTTGCCACCGGCGGCGTCGGCGCCCGCGCCGGCCTCGCGCGCGAGCGCGGCGATGTGCATGTTGCAGGGCGTGAGATCGGACCAGGTCGAGGCGATGCCGACCTGCGGCTTGCCGAAGTCGGCATCGGTGAAGCCCACCGCGCGCAGCATCGCGCGGGCCGGCGTCTGCTTCAGGCCGTCGACGACCAGGCTTGAATACTTACGTGCATCAATGGTTTCTGTGGATTTTTTCATTTACTTTCTTGCAGCAGTGGTGCGCACCTCGTTGCGCATCCGGACAAAACCCAGCGCGCCGGCCGTGACCAGGCCCAGCGGCAGCAGCATCGCCACCGCACCGGCGTCGGGCCAGCGCCACACCAGCAGCTCGTAGCAGGCCATGCCGACCGGCGGCGCGATCAGGCCGCGCACCCCGGTCAGCGTGACGTGCACGCCCATGTAGTGCTGCGCGCGGCCCGGGGAGGCGAAATCATTATGGCCCAGATTCCAGCCGAGGTTCGCACCGGCGTAGCTGATGCCGATCAGCAGGGCCCCGGGCCACAGCAGCGCCGGCCATTTCAGCCAGACGCCCAGCGTCAGCAGCGCGATCGCCGCGACCAGCGCCCAGCACTGGCGCGAGCGGTACTCGATGATGTGCCCGCGGTCGAACAGCCGCGCCCAGGCCGGCAGGAACAGCGGCATCAGCAGCAACGGCACGACGGTCAGCAGCAGGATCTGCGTCATGCTGCCCAGGTGCATGCGATCGGTGAACAACACGACCAGCTGCGCGGTCATCATCAGGTTGCCGGATCCGTACAGGCTCATCCAGAACATGTAGCCGCGGAACGAATCGTCCTCGCGCAGGATCTGGCGGAACATCGCCAGGCTGAACGCGTTGTCGGCCGCGCCGATGCCGGCCTCGGCCGCCAGCAGCTGGTACTCGCGCCGCACGCGCACCGCGCGGTACAGGCCGGCGGCCACCAGCCCGCAGATCGCCGCGAACAGGTACAGCCAGCGCGCGAACCGCGGCTGCACGTCGAGGATCCAGCCCGCCAGCAGCGCGACCAGCGCGATGCCGATCGAGCTGGCCATCACGATGCGGCTGGTGACGCGCGCCATGACGTGGCGCGGATAGTTGGCGCTCCACACGACCGCGCGCACCGTCAGGATGCCGGCCCACAGCACGCGCGCCGCGACGACGGCGCACAGCATCAGCGCCAGGCCGCCGGCGGCGACCGGCGCCAGCACGACCAGGCCGACCGCGATCGCGAAGGCCGCCTGGAGGCTGGCCAGCACGCCGACGCGCGCGCGGCCGTGCGCGAGGTTGGCCCAGGCGAAACTCGAGATGTTGGCGAGCGAGGGCGCGCCGCTGACGATCGCGACGGCGAAATCCACGGTGTGCGGCGGCACGAGGCCGGCAAAGCCCTTCTTGACCAGCACCGCCACGGTGCCGCCCTCGACCAGGCCGCTGGCCACGCCGAGCAGGGCCCACGGCCACAGCTCGCGGGCATACATCGCTTCGACGACCGGACTCGGGTTGTCGGACGGTTCAGCCAAATTTTCGGCGGATCAGCGCATACAGC
The DNA here is from genome assembly GCA_035542135.1 of Steroidobacteraceae bacterium. Lineage (GTDB taxonomy): Bacteria > Pseudomonadota > Gammaproteobacteria > Steroidobacterales > Steroidobacteraceae > FEN-1191. The sequence continues at coordinate 3,368 of DATKLZ010000175.1, forward strand.
GCGCGCAGGCCCTGCGCTTCGGCGCCCTGCGGCCGGCCGGGACGATCCTTCGGGTTCCAGGCATACAGGTCGACGTGCAGCCATTCGGGCGTCGCCGTCACGAAACGCCTGAGGAACAGCGCGGCGACGATCGCGCCCGCGAACGAGCCGGCGGACACGTTGTTCAGGTCGGCCACGCGGCTCGCGAGTTCCTCGTCGTAGCCGGCCCACAGCGGCATCGGCCAGAGCGGATCGCACGCCGATTCGCCCGCCGCGCGCGCCGCTTCGGCCAGCGCATCCTGGCTCGCGAACAACGCCGGCAGGTCGGGCCCGAGCGCCGTGCGCGCCGCGCCCGTCAGGGTCGCCAGGTCGATCAGCAGGTCGGGCCGTTCGGCGTCGGCGTCGGCGAGCGCGTCGGCGAGCACGAGCCGGCCTTCCGCATCGGTGTTGCCGATCTCGACCGTGAGCCCCTTGCGCGAGCGCCACACGTCGCCCGGGCGGTAGGCCGCGCCGCTGACGCTGTTCTCGACCGCGGGCACCAGCAGCCGCAGCTGCACCGGCGCGCGCATCGCCAGCAGGAGCCGCGCCAGCGCGAGTGCGCAGGCCGCGCCGCCCATGTCTTTCTTCATCAGCAGCATGCCGGCGGAGGGCTTGAGGTCGAGGCCGCCGCTGTCGAAGCACACGCCCTTGCCGACCAGCGTGACGCGTGGCGCGCCGGGCCGCGGCCAGCGGCAATCGACCAGTCGCGGCGCGCGCGGGCTCCCCTGCCCGACCGCGGCGATGAGCGGATAGTCGCGGCGCAGCGCCTCGCCCTCGGTGATCAGGCACTGGCCGCCGAAGTCGCCGGCCAGCTTCCGTGCGGCTTCCACGAGTTCTGCCGGGCCGAGTTCATTGGCCGGTGTGTTGACGAGGTCGCGCGCCCAGCCGATCGCCTCCGCCGCCGCACGCGCGTATTCGGCGTCGGCCCCATCCGGCAGCACCAGGCGCGCGGCGGGGGCGGGTTTCGGCTGGCTGCGGAAGCGGTTGTAGCGGTAGCCGCCCAGCAGCCATCCCAATGCAAATTGCGTCCCGGCCGACGGCGCCAGCGGCGTCGCCAGGGCGTACGCGCCGGCCGGGAGCCGCTCGGCCGCCGCTGCGCCATCCCACAGCGAGCACTGCGCCGCATCGCCGAGCGCACCGAGCCCGAGCACCGCCGCGCCGATGCCGCCATTCGGCGCCGGCAGCGTCAGCACGCGCGCCCGCTCGGCCTGGAAGCCCTGGCCGTTGACCCAGGCCGCGCTGGCCGGATCGATGCCGGCCAGCCACGGCTGCAGCATGGACTCACCCACCAGCCACAGCGGGGTGGGGCTCGTGGCTTCGGCGCGATCGATCAGCATGGGCGCTACTTTAACCAATTGCGTTGACAAGTACTTGATGCCGTGGTGTTATTCAAGCCTTATGCAGTCCCGGATCCTCCTGCTGCTTCCTGTCAACCTGCTGCTGCTGCGGAGCAGACAGTGCGGGAGCTGCATGTTGAGCTAAGGTCCGAAGGACGCCACAACACCAGAACCCCGCACCGGCCGCCGATGCGGGGTTTTTTTTGATCGT
>DATKLZ010000176.1:0-12766 GCA_035542135.1 Steroidobacteraceae bacterium
GGCAATCAACTGCCGGCCTTGAACCTCGTCCACATGCGCGTCAGCGCACGCGTGTAGGCCTGCGAGCGCGGCAGGTCGGGCACCAGCCTGGCCATCGTGTCCGGCGGCGGATAGAGGTTCGGGTCATCGCGCAGCTGCGGCTCGATCATCGGGCGCGCGGCGGCGTTCGTGGTGGCATAGCGCAGGAAATTCGCGTTGCGCGCCGCCACGTCCGCCCGCAGCATGTAGTTCATGAACAGGTGCGCGTTGCGCCAGTGCGCCGCATCGGCGGGGATCGCGAACAGGTCGAAGTACAGCATCGCGCCCTCGCGCGGGATCACGTAGCGGATCGTGTTGCCGTTGCGGGCCTCGCGGGCCCTGGTCGCCGCCTGCCCGACATCGCCGCTCCAGCCGAGCACCAGGCAGACATCGCCGTTGGCCAGCGCCTCGATGTAGGTCTCGGTCTCGATCGAGCGCACGTACGGCCGGATGCGCATCAGCACCCGCCCGGCCGCCGCGAGATCCGCGGGGTCGTCGCTGTTGGGCCTGCGCCCGAGGTAGAGCAGCACGGTGTTGACCACCTCGTCCGGCGCGTCGATGAACTGCACCCCGCACTTCCCGAACCGGCTCACCACCGTCGGGTCGAACACCATGCGCAGGGAATCGAGCGGCGCATCCGGCATCGCCGCGGCGATCTTCGCGGCGTTGTAGCCGATGCCCGACGTGCTCATCAGGTAATTGACGCTGTGCGCAAGCCCCGGATCGAAGAGCCCGGTTTGCCGCCGGATCCCGGCGTCGATGTTCCGCGCATTCGGGATCAACGACGGATCGAGCCTGCGGAAGGCGCCGGCCGGTATCTCGCGCGCCAGGAACGCGGCGGTCGGCACGACGATGTCGTAGCCGCTCTTGCCGGTCAGCAGCTTCGTCTCGAGCACCGAGTTGGAATCGTAGACGTCGTAGTTGACCTTGATGCCGTATTCCCGCGCGAAGGCCTGCACCAGGTCAGGGGCGATGTAGTCGGACCAGTTGTAGATGTTGAGGACTTTCTCTTCCGGGCCACCCGCCGCGGTCTCCGGCGGGCCGGCGGTTGTCGTGCCCGGTTGCGGGCTGCCGCCGCAGGCGGCGAGCAGCAGCGCCAGCGCAGGCGCTGCGGCCAGGGAAAGGCAGCGCATCGGGCCTGGGCGTCGCACGGCGACTCAGCGGCGCGCGCGCATCGCCGTTGGCCGCCCGCCCAGCAGCTGCGCCTGGCTGGCGAAGCGCAGCGCCATCTGGCCGCAGACCAGATCGCACAAGTCGTAGATGCGCGGATCGGCGATGCGGTAGAAGGCGCTTGTGCCCTGCGCATCGCGCTCGACCATGCCGTGGCGCATCAGGATCGCCAGGTGCTTCGACACGTTCGCCTGGCTGCAGTCGAGCAGCTCAGTGAGCTCGCCGACGTTGTGCGGCCGGTCATGCAGCGTGTTGAGGATCTTGAGCCGCAACGGCTCGGACAGCGCGCGGAAATACTCGGCCACGTGCGTCAACGCCCGGTCATCCAGTGCTTTCAATTGCGGGCACTCCGTGTCGATGCGGTTGCGATCCCGGCCCACAGTCTAATCTCAATCGGTCCTTGCATCCATTACCATATAGGAATATAGTAACTCAGAGATGGAGCCGGGACAATGAGAATCCTGAACGCACTTGCCCTCGCCGGATTGCTGCTGGCGCGGCCCGCCCTGCCGGGGCCGGTGGCCGGTCTCACCGTCGGCACGACGACGAGCGAGGGCTACTTCGCCGCCACCGGCACGGTCGAGGCCGTACGGCAGGGCACGCTCGGCGCGCAGGTATCGGGCCGGGTCGCGGAAGTACTCGTCCGCGCCGGGGATGAAGTCGCCGCCGGGCAAGCGCTGGTGCGCATCGAGGCCGACGAGGCGCAACAGGGCGCGGCCGCGAGCAGCGCAGCGGCGGCAGGGGCGGCGGCCCGCCTGGCCAGTGCGCAGGCGGATCACGAGCGGGCGTTGAAGCTGCGCGCGCAGGAATACATCAGCGACGCCGCGATGCAGCGGGCCGAGGCGGCCTGGCGTTCTGCCCAGGCCGAGGCCGAGGCGAGCGGCGCGACGGCCAGGGCGGCGATGGCGCGCGCCGGCTGGTACACGGTACGCGCGCCCTACGCGGGCCACGTCACCGACCTGTGGGTCAGCGCGGGCGACACGGCGACGCCGGGCCGGCCGCTGGTGGGCATCTATGCGCCGGGCGCGCTGCGCGTCGTGGCGCGCATCCCGGAGACGATCGGCTCGCGGCTGCTGCCGGGCGCGAGCGTACGCGTGGAGTTCGGCGGCGATGCCGGCTCCGGCGCCGCGCTCACGCTGGCGAGCTGGCGCGCGGTGCCGGCGGTCGATCCAGCGACGCACAGCATCGAGGTGCGCGTCGACCTACCCGCCGCGACACGCATCGATCCCGGCCAGTTCGCCCGCCTGCTGTTGCCGGTGCGCGCCGCGGCCGCGGAAATCCGCGTCCCGCTGCAGGCCGTCGTGCACCGCAGCGAAGTGACCGCCGTGTACGTCATCGAACCCCAAGGCGGCACGCACCTGCGCCAGGTGCGTCTCGGGCCGGTCGTCGGTGAGGCCGTGACCGTGCTTGCCGGCCTCCAGCCCGGCGAGCGCATCGTCGCCGATCCGAACGGCGCGGGCACGCCCTAGGTGCACCGTGGGCATCGCCGGCCGCATCGCCCGTTACTTCCAGTCGGCGCGGATCACACCGCTCCTGGCGCTGGTGGCGCTGCTGATGGGCCTGTTCGCCGCGACCGTGACGCCGCGCGAGGAAGAGCCGCAGATCAACGTGACGATGGCGAATGTCATCATTCCGTTCCCGGGCGCGCCGGCTCACCAGGTCGAGCAATCGGTGGCCGTCCCGGCCGAGCAGGTGCTCGGCCAGATGGCCGGGCTCGAGCATGTAATGTCGTTGTCCCGGCCGGGCCTGGCCATCATCACGGTGCAGTTCAAGGTCGGCGTACCGCGCACCGAGGCGCTCGTGCGCCTGTACGACACGCTCAATGCCAACCGCGACTGGCTGCCCGCGGGCCTCGGCGTGGGCGAACCGATCGTCAAGCCGAAGGGGATCGATGACGTCCCGATCCTGACGGCGACGCTCTACGACCGACGCGCCGGGAGCGGCGCCTTCGAGCTAGAGCGCATCGCGCATACGATGGAGGCCGAACTCAAGCGCGTCGCCGGCACGCGCGAAGTGCGCACCATCGGCGGGCCGGGCCGCGCGATCAACATCGTGCTCGACGCCGAAGCGCTGCGCTCGGTCGGCCTCACGATTCCCGAGCTGCGCCGCACGCTGCAGTCCGCCAACTCGAGCCTGCCCGCCGGCTCGATCGTGCGCGGCAACGACAGCATCGCGATCGACGGTGGTGGCGTTCTCGAGAACGCGGCCGCCGTATCCGACCTGATCGTCGGCGTGCACGCCGGGCGGCCGGTGTTCCTGCGCGACATCGCGCGCGTCAGCGATGGCGCCCCACCGACGCAGCATTACGTGTGGTACGGCACGGCCGGGAGCCACGCGGCCGAGTACCCGGCGGTCACGCTCAGCGTCACCAAGAAACCCGGCGAGAATGCGGTGGACGTGGCCCGGCGGCTGCGCGCGCGCATCGCCGAGCTCGAGGAGACGGTGCTGCCGCAGGGCGTCGGCGTCGAGATCACGCGCGACTACGGCGCGACGGCCAACGACAAGGCGCTGAAGCTGATCGAGAAGCTGCTGTTCGCGACCGCTTCGGTCGTGGCGCTGGTGTTCTTCGCGATGGGGCGGCGCGAGGCCGCGATCGTCGGCATCGCCGTGGCGCTGACGCTGACGGCGACGCTGTTCGCATCCTGGGCCTGGGGGTTCACGCTCAATCGCGTCAGCCTGTTCGCGCTGATCTTCTCGATCGGCATCCTGGTCGACGACGCGATCGTCGTGGTCGAGAACATCCACCGGCACCAGCAACTCGATCCGGATCGGCCGCTCGCGGACCTGATCCCGGGCGCAGTCGACGAAGTCGGCGGCCCGACCATCCTCGCCACGTTCACGGTGATCGCAGCGCTCCTGCCGATGGCCTTCGTGAGCGGATTGATGGGGCCGTACATGGCGCCGATCCCGATCAACGCCTCGATGGGCATGCTGATCTCGCTCGCGGTGGCCTTCGTCGTGACGCCGTGGCTGGCGCGGCTCTGGCTGCGTCCGCACCACGCGGCTGGCGCCGGCAAGAACCTCGCCGCGCGCCTCGAACCGCTGTTCCGCCGCGTGTTCGCGCCCTTCCTCGATGCGCAGCAGGGCCAGCGCAACCGGCGGCGCCTGTGGGCCGGCGTCGGCGGGCTGATTCTCATCGCGGTGGCACTGCCGGCGGTGCAATGGGTCGTGCTGAAGATGCTGCCATTCGACAACAAGTCGGAGTTCCAGCTGATCGTCGACCTGCCGGCCGGCGCGCCGGTCGAGCGCACCGCGGCGACGCTCGGCGACCTCGGCCGCTACCTGGCCACGGTGCCCGAAGTGCACGACTACCAGGCCTACGCGGGCGTCGCCGCACCGATCAATTTCAACGGCCTCGTGCGCCAGTACTACCTGCGCGCCGCGAGCGAATCGGGCGACATCCAGGTCAACCTGGTCGGCAAGGGCGAGCGGAGCGAGCAGAGCCACGCGATCGCGACGCGCCTGCGCCCGGCGCTCGCGGCGATCGGCCGCGCGCACGGTGCCATCGTCAAGCTCGTCGAGGTGCCGCCGGGGCCGCCGGTGCTGGCGCCGATCGTCGCGGAAATCTATGGCCCGGATGAGGCCGGCCGGCTCGAGGTCGCCGCCGCGGTGCGCGCCGAATACCAGCGTATGCACGGCGTCGTCGACGTCGACGCATCTTACATCGCGGCTGCGCCGCGCCAGGTGTTCGCCGTCGATCGCGCTCGGGCCGCGCTGCTCGGCGTCAGCGATGCCGACGTCGTCGCGACGCTCCGTGCCGGCATCGCCGGCGAGGATGCCACTTACCTGCAGGATGCAAGCAAGTATCCCGCCCCGCTCCGCCTGCAACTCGCCGACAGCACGCACGGCAGCACCGACGCGGCGCTCGACCTCGGCGTGCGCAGCGCGAGCGGCGCGCTGGTGCCGATCGGTTCGCTCCTCGATGAGCGCACGACCACGGTCGAGCAGCCGCTCTACCACAAGGACCTGCTGCCGGTGGTCTACGTGACCGGCGACATGGCCGGGCGCATCGACAGCCCGCTATACGGCATGTTCGGCATGCGCCAGGGCGTGCAGCACATCGTCGCGCCCGATGGTGGCCACGTCAGCGAATTCTTCATCCACCCGCCCTCCGATCCGTACCGCGGCTACGCGCTGAAATGGGACGGCGAATGGCAGATCACCTACGAGACCTTCCGCGACATGGGTGCGGCCTACGCGGTCGGCCTGGTGCTGATCTACCTGCTGGTGGTCGCGCAGTTCGGCTCGTACATCGTGCCGCTGGTGATCATGGCGCCGATCCCGCTGACGATCATCGGCGTCATGCCCGGGCACGCGCTGCTGCGCGCGCCGTTCACCGCCACCTCGATGATCGGCATGATCGCGCTGGCCGGCATCATCGTGCGCAATTCGATCCTGCTGGTCGATTTCATCAACCTGCAGCTCGCCAACGGCATCGCCTTCGGCGAGGCCGTGGTGCGCTCGGCCGCGACACGCGCCCAGCCGATCGCGCTGACCGCGATCGCCGCGATGCTCGGCGCGACGTTCATCCTCGATGATCCGATCTTCAACGGCCTGGCGATCTCGCTGATCTTCGGGATCCTGGTCTCGACCGTGCTGACGCTGGTCGTGATCCCGCTGCTGTACTACGCGGTGTTCCGCCACGCACACGCCGCAGCCGAACCGATTCCCAATGCCACTGACGAGGAGCTTCCAACATGACTTCCTGGCAAACGACCCGCGTGATCGCCGGCCTCTTCATCCTGCTGTCGCTCGCGCTCGGCGTCAAAGGCAGCCCGATCTACATGAGCGGCTACTGGCTGTGGTTCACGGCCTTCGTGGGCCTGAACCTGCTGCAGAGCGGGCTGACGCGCTGGTGCCTGATGGAGCGGATCCTGCGCGCCGCAGGCCTGCGCGCGAGCGCGGACTGAGCCGCGCCTGGACCACCAAGGAGCATCGCGCGTGAGAATCACCGCTCCCATCGCACTGCTGCTCGCGAACGCGGCGGCGTTCGCCGCCGCCCCGGGCGTCGGCGATGCGTGGCGGGCGGCGCAGGCGCACGACCCGGCCTACGCGGCCGCGCAGGCGCAGCGCGATGCGGGCCGCGCGCAGGCGGCCGAAGGGCGCGCGCTGTGGTTGCCGAGCGTGTCGGCCACGGGCAGCACCGGCCGTGGCGACCTGCGCAGCAGCACGCAGGGCGCCTGGTTCGCGGCGCCCGGTTTCGGCAGCACGAACGGCGTGGCGTTCCGCACCAGCATCCGTGACGGCACGGCGACGCGCTGGGCGATCACGGCGGAGCAACCGCTGTTCGACCTGGGGCGGCGGGCCGATTCGGCCGCGCGCAAGGATGCCGCGCACTCGGCCGAGTCCCGCTACAGCGCCGTGCAGCAGGAGCTGATGATCCGCACCGCGCGCTCGTATTTCGGCGTGCTCGATGCGCGCGCGCAGCTCGGGGGCCTGCGCCAGCTCCGCGCCGCGGCCGAGCGGGCCCGTGCCGCCGCGCAGGCGCGCTACGAAGCGGGCGACATCGCCGCCACCGACATGCGCGAAGCCACCGCGGCGGCGGATGCGATCGACGTGCAGGAACTGGATGCGCGTGCGGCGCTGACGCTGGCCGAGGCGGACTTCAGCGACCTCACGGGGCTGGATGCCGCGACGCTCGCCGACCTGCCTGAGGGCGCGACCGCCGACATGCCCGCGCCCGAACCGCTCGAGATCTGGACGCAGCGGGCGCTGGAGAACAGCCCGCAGCTTGCGATCGCGCGCCTGGCGCTGAAGACGGCGCAGGCCGAAGTCACGCGCAACGCCGCGCTCGCCTCGCCGCAGCTGAGCCTCGTCGCCCAGGTCGCGAATGACCAACTGCACGGCGACGGGGATTTTGGCTACGCCGAAGTGAACGGCCGCAACGCCAGCATCGGCGTGCAGGCGACGATTCCGCTGTTCACGGGCGGCATGCGCAGCGCCCGCCGCCACGAAGCGCGCGCGCAGGAGCGCGCGGCGCAGGCCGCGCTCGAGGGCGCCGAACTGCAGGTGCGGCAGCAGGTGCGCAGCAGCTATCTCGCGCTGGTGAACGCGGCCGCGCGCGTGCAGGCGCTGCAGCGGCTGCGCGCCTCGGCCGCGAGCCGCCTCGCCGCCACGCAACTCGGCGCCGACATCGGCGACCGCACGACGGTCGACCTGCTCAACGCGCAGGCGGACGCGATGCGCGCGGACGCGGACTTCCGCCACGCGCAGGCCGAGTGGCTGCTCGCAGGCTTGCAGCTCGGCGTGAGCGCCGGACAACTCACCACGGCCGGCCTCGATGAGATCGATCGCCGGCTCCAGGCCGCCGGGGCGGCGGCGAACTGATCCCTGACATCTGATCGCAGGACGGAGTGCAACCATGGCCCACATCGCAATACTCGGAGCGGGAACCGGCGGCATGCCGGCGGCATACGAACTTCGCGCGGCGCTCGGGCCGGAACACCGCATCACGGTCATCAACGCCGTCGACTACTTCCAGTTCGTGCCATCGAACCCCTGGCTGGCGGTCGGCTGGCGCAAGCGCGATGCCATCACCTTCCCGATCGCGCAGTACCTGCAGCGCCGCAACATCGGCTTCATCGCGTGCGCAGTCACGAAGATCGACGCGGCCGGCAATCGCCTTGAAATGGCTGATGGCAGCAGCCTCGCCTACGACTACCTGCTGATCACGACCGGCCCGAAGCTCTCGTTCGACGAGGTGCCCGGCGCCGGACCCGAAGGCGGCCACACGCATTCGATCTGCACGGTGGACCACGCCGAAAAGACCTGGGCCGCCTACCAGGCGTTCCTCAAGGATCCCGGGCCGGTCATCATCGGCGCGATGCCTATGGCCAGCTGCTTCGGGCCGGCTTATGAATTCAGCTTCATCGTCAACGCCGACCTGCGCCGCCGCCGGCTGCGCCACAAGGTGCCGATGACCTATGTCACGAGCGAACCGTACATCGGGCATCTCGGACTCGGCGGCGTCGGCGATTCCAAGGGCCTGCTGGAATCGGAGTACCGCAACAACGACATCAAGTGGATCACGAATGCGCGCGTGACGAAGGTCGAAGCGGGCCAGATGTTCGTCACCGAGGTGGATGCGCAGGGGCAGACGGTGAAGGAACACGTGCTGCCGTTCAAGTTCTCGATGATGCTGCCGGCCTTCAAAGGCGTCGACGCCGTCGCGGCCGTCGAGGGCCTGTGCAATCCGCGCGGCTTCGTGCTCGTCGACGAACACCAGCGCAGCAAGAAGTATCCCAATATCTACTCCGCCGGCGTATGCATCGCGATTCCGCCGGCCGAGGCCACCCCGGTGCCGACCGGCGTGCCCAAGACCGGCTATATGATCGAGACGATGATCACGGCGATCGTCAAGAACATCGCCGCCGACATTGCCGGCCAGCCGGCCACCGCGAAGGGATCCTGGAACGCGATCTGCCTCGCGGACATGGGCAGCAAGGGCGCTGCCTTCGTCGCGCTGCCGCAGATCCCGCCGCGCAACGTCAACTGGTTCCGAATGGGCCGCTGGGTGCACTGGGTCAAGGTTGCGTTCGAAAAATATTTCATCTACAAGATGAAGGCCGGTACGTCCGAACCGCTGTACGAACGCTACGTGCTGCGCGCACTGGGCGTGCGGCGACTGGAGTCCTGATGGCGACGATGATTCCCGGTCCCGTCGCCCGGTCACCCGGGCGCAAGTCCGCGGCGCGCGATGTCGCCGTCGCCATGGTGGTCAAGGTTGCGCTACTCGCGGCCGTGCTGGCGCTGGCCTCCGCGGCCGCGAGCCGGCCGCGCGTGACGGCCGCGACCGCCGCGGCCGATGTCGCCGGCATCCGCGCCGGCGGGGCGGGGGCGCCATGAGCGACTCGCTGATGCTCGAGCTGTCGCGGCTGCAGTTCGCCGCGACCGCGATGTACCACTTCCTGTTCGTGCCGCTGACGCTCGGGCTGTCGATCCTGCTGGCGATCATGGAAAGCGTGTTCGTCATGACCGGCCGCACGATCTGGCGCGACATGACACGCTTCTGGGGCACGCTGTTCGGCATCAACTTCGCGATGGGCGTGGCCACCGGCATCACGATGGAGTTCCAGTTCGGCACGAACTGGGCCTACTACTCGCACTACGTCGGCGACATCTTCGGCGTGCCGCTGGCGATCGAGGGCCTGATGGCCTTCTTCCTCGAAGCCACCTTCGTCGGCCTGTTCTTCTTCGGCTGGGACCGGCTCTCGCGCCTGCAGCACCTGACGGTCACCTGGCTGGTGGCGATCGGCAGCAACCTCTCGGCGCTGTGGATCCTGATCGCCAATGCCTGGATGCAGAACCCGGTCGGCGCGAAATTCAACCCCGACTCGATGCGCATGGAGCTGCAGTCGATCGGCGCGGTGATCTTCAACCCGGTCGCGCAGTCGAAATTCGTGCATACCGTCAGCGCCGGCTACGTGACCGGCGCGATGTTCGTGCTCGCCATCAGCGCCTGGTTCCTGCTGCGCGGCAAGCACCTGGAGCTGGCGCGCCGCTCGGCGACCGTGGCAGTCAGCTTCGGGCTGGCGGCCGCGCTGTCGGTGGTCGTGCTCGGCGACGAGAGCGGCTACACCGCCAACCAGACGCAGAAGATGAAGATCGCCGCGATGGAGAGCATGTGGCACACCGAGCGCGCGCCCGCGCCGTTCGTGCTGTTCGGGCTGCCGGATGCCGCGCACCACACCACCGCCGACGAGGTCAGGGTGCCGTGGATGCTGGGGCTCATCGCCACGCGCTCGACCGACCAGGAGGTGCCAGGCATCTTCGAGCTCGTAGCCATCGCGCGCCAGCGCATCGAGAACGGCATCCCGGCCTACGTGGCTCTGCAGCAGCTGCGCGCCCATCCGGGCGATGCGGAGGCGCGCCGCGCGCTCGAGGCGCACGCCGCCGATCTCGGCTACGCGCTGCTGCTGCGCAAATACGTGGCGAACCCGGCACAGGCGACGCCGGAGCAGATGGACCGCGCCGCCTGGGACACCGTGCCCTCGGTCGGCTGGCTGTTCTGGTCGTTCCGCATCATGGTGGGGCTGGGCTTCTACTTCATCGCGCTGTTCGCGTTCGGCTTCTACCTCGCCGCCCGGCGGCGCTGCGAATCGCGCCCCGGGTTCCTGCGACTCGCCTTGTGGAGCCTGCCGCTGCCGTGGCTGGCCGCCGAGGTCGGCTGGTTCGTGGCCGAACACGGCCGCCAACCGTGGGCCATCGAGGGCGTGCTGCCCACGTTCCTCGCCGTCTCGCCCCTGCCGCTGCACAGCGTGGTCATCAGCCTGTGCGGCTTCGTGCTGTTCTACTCGGTGCTGGCGTTCATCGATGTGTTCCTGCTGGTGAAATACATCCGCAAAGGGCCGGCGAACGCGGAGGTGGCGCATGCCGCTTGACTACGTCACGCTGAAGGTCATCTGGTGGCTGCTGCTCGGCACGTTGCTGGTCGGCTTCGCGGTCATGGACGGGTTCGACCTCGGCGTGTGCACGCTGCTGCCGTTCCTCGGGCGCAATGACGCGGAGCGCCGCGTGCTGATCAACACCGTCGGACCGGTATGGGAAGGCAACCAGGTGTGGCTGATCCTCGGCGGAGGCGCGATCTTCGCCGCCTGGCCGGCGCTGTACGCGGCGAGCTTCTCCGGGTTCTATCCGGCCATGATGTTGCTGCTGGCGGCGCTGATCCTGCGTCCCGTCGGCTTCAAGTTCCGCAGCAAGCTGCCCGATCCACGCTGGCGCTCGGCCTGGGACTGGGCGCTGTTCGTCGGTGGATTCGTGCCCGCGCTGATCTGCGGCGTGGCGATGGGCAACCTGCTCACCGGCGTGCCCTTCACCTACGACTCCGAACTGCGCGCGAGCTACGACTTCGGCCTGTTCGACCTGCTGCACCCGTTCGCGCTGCTGTGCGGACTGGTCAGCCTCGCGATGCTGACGGCCCACGGCGCCGCCTACCTCGCCGTCAAGACGGATGCCGACATCGCCGCGCGTGCGCGCATCGCGTTGCGCATCGCCGCGTTGTCGTGGGCCGTGCTGTTCGCGGCGGCCGGGCTGTGGCTGTGGCGCAGCGGCTATGGCCTCGCGGTGGCCAGCGGCGCCCCGCCGGGTGCCTCGCCGGATCCGCTGGCGAAGACGGCCGTGCCCGCCGCAGGCGCGTGGCTGGCGAACTACCATCGCTGGCCCGCCGCGATGCTGCTGCCGGCGCTCGGCCTGGCCGCGCCGCTCCTGGTCGCAGCGCTGGCCGCCACCGGACGGCGCCTGCTCACCTTCATCGTCAGCAGCCTCGGCATTGCCGGCGTCATCGGCACGATGGGCGTCAGCCTGTTTCCGTTCCTGCTGCCCTCTTCGTCGCACCCATCCAGCAGCCTGACGGTGTGGGATGCCTCGAGCAGCCAGCGCACGCTGTGGATCATGCTGCTCGCCGTGGTCCTGTTCCTGCCGATCGTGATCGCCTACACCGGCTGGGTCTACCGCGTGCTGCGCGGCCCGGTCACGCCTGCGCAGATCCGCGCGAATCCCGACGGCAACTACTGACGAGGCTCCCCATGTGGTATTTCAGCTGGTTGCTCGGACTCGGACTCGCCTGCTCGTTCGCGATCCTGAACGCCATGTGGTTCGAGCTCGACGCCGATCGCCACGCCGGCGACCGGCCGGCCGACGCGCGCAACGCCAGCTGATCCGCGCCCGGCCCGCTTGCCAGCCCGGCAGGCGCTGACAGTTAAGATTTCCTGATGTCTGGTTCAGCGATCGGATTCGCTGTCGCCACGCCGCGCGCGCAACATTCCTCCCACGCCGGGGAACCCGTCACGAGCTGCAACTTCCGGCGCGCTGGCGGGTTCAGTGGCTACGGAGTCCCCAACCATGCTGAACAGGAGAATGAACATGAACACGCACAAGGCTTACGGTTTCGCCGCTGCCGTCCTCGTGACGGTGATCCAGGTCGTGATTTTCGCCACTTCCACCGCGGCCGTGGCCGCCTGAGCGCCCCGCTCATGACGACCCTGCCACGCAAACCGATCACGGGCCCGCTCGCTGCCGCGCGGGCCTGGTCGAAGCGGATCGTGGCCCGCAGGCAGTCGAAGGAAATGCGGGCCTTGTGGCGACGGGTGGAAGCCGCGCGCTTCGGCCTCGGCTCGCCCGCCCGGAATCCGGAGATCGGCCTTAACTGAAACTCAACGAACTCATCCGTGATGGATGTAGTTCTCCAGCTGCTCGATCGTCTGCGCCTGCTCGGCCAGCACCGCGCGCACCAGATCACCGATCGACAGCATCCCCACGACACGACCCGCATCGACGACCGGCAGGTGGCGCACGCGCCGCTCGGTCATGACCTGCATGCACTGCTGCGTCGTTTGCGCGGGCGAGACCGTGATCACCTGCGCGGTCATGATCTGGCTGACCGGCGTGTCGCTCGAGGAGCGCCCCATGAGGATCACCTTGCGGGCGTAATCGCGCTCCGAGACGATGCCGGCGAGCGTCTCGCCCTGCATCACCAGCAGCGCGCCGACGCCGTGCTCGGCCATTGCGCGGATCGCCTCGAGCACCGGCGCGTCCGGCGCCACGCTGTAGAGGCCCTTGGGCTTCTGGCCCAGCAACTGCG
>DATKLZ010000177.1:0-2190 GCA_035542135.1 Steroidobacteraceae bacterium
CGAGGAGCTGATGGTCGTCCAGGGCCCGCGCATCGAGATGCTGCGCGCGGGGCTGCCGCCGCCGACTCGCTTCGGCCTGGTGCTGATGCTCGACCGACGGCTGGCCAACGTCCCGCTGATTCGCTTCAAGACGCTGCAGGCCGAAAAGCACCTCGTCTGAAGGTGCGATGCGCCCTGGGCTACCATGCGGGCCCGGGTTGATGAGGTCGCCGCGGGGGCGGCCACCTCGCATGACGCAAGTCCTCTACGACTACACGCGCGCCGATGCCAGCGGCGCGAGCTGTATCGCCCACGCCTGGGCCAAGGTGCCCGAACCGTTGACGCCGGCACGGCGCGACGAGCTGAAACAGCTGATCGCCCGCGAGCTGAAGGCCCGCGACGCGGTGATGGTGGTGCACTACTACGTCGATGGCGACCTGCAAGACCTCGCACTTGCCAGCGGAGGCTGCGTGGCCGATTCGCTGGAGATGGCGCGCTTCGGCCGCGATCACGCCGCCAACACCCTGATCGTGTGCGGCGTTCGCTTCATGGGAGAGACGGCAAAGATCCTGTCGCCGGGCAAACGCGTGCTGATGCCCGACCTGGACGCGACCTGCTCGCTCGACCTCGGATGTCCACCCGAGGACTTCGCCAGATTCTGCGATGCGCACCCGGACCGAAAGGTGGTCGTCTATGCCAACACCAGCGCGGCCGTGAAGGCGCGCGCCGACTGGATGGTCACCAGCTCGTGCGCGCCAGCGATCGTCGAGCACCTGCACCGGCAGGGCCACAAGATCCTGTGGGCACCCGACAAGCACCTGGGCCGCTACATCCAGCAGACCACGGGTGCCGACATGCTGTTGTGGGACGGGGCCTGCATCGTGCACGACGAGTTCAAGAGCCTCGAGCTCGAGCTGCTGCGCAAGGAGCACCCGCGGGCGATGGTGCTGGTGCACCCGGAATCCCCGGCCGGCGTGCTGGCCCAGGCCGACGTGGTGGGCTCGACCTCGCAATTGCTGAAGGCGGTGGTCGATGGCGGGACCGACGAATACATCGTGGCCACCGACAAGGGCATGTTCCACCGCATGCAGCAGTTGGCGCCGGGCAAGACGCTGCTCGAGGCGCCCACCGCCGGCGCCAGCGCCACATGCAAAAGCTGCGCGCACTGCCCCTGGATGGCGATGAACGGCCTCGAAGGCGTGCTCGCCAGCCTGCGGCGCGGGCTCGGCGAGATCCACGTCCCCGAGCCGACGCGCACGCAGGCCATGGGCTGCATCGAGCGCATGCTCGATTTCGTGGCCAGGAATCCGGACGCGATCAATCAGCCGGCGCGCGGATTCGTGCCCCAGATCGGCGTCGCGTGACGGTGCGCGAGACGTCCCAGGCGATGCTGCACTTCGAGTTCAACGAGACGCTCGAGCAGGCGCGCGCGCGCAACATCCGCGATGCCCTTCTCGAGGACATCGGCCGCGGCGACTGGACCGCGGAGCTGCTGCCGCCGGGGCGACGCGTACGGGCCCAGGTGCGCGTGCGCGAGCCGGCGGTGCTGGCCGGACGCGACTGGTTCGAGGGCTGCATGCGCTCGGTCGGGCCCGACACGAAACTGCAGTGGCGCTGCGAAGAAGGCACCGACATGACCGCCGACAGCGTGGTATGCGACCTCGAGGGCGATGCGCGAGCCCTGTTGACGGCCGAAAGGCCGGCGCTGAACTTCCTGCAGCTGCTGTCGGGCGTGGCCACCGTCACGCGGCAGTATGTGCAGGCGATCGCCGGCGCGTCGCCGAACCCGCGCGGCTGCGTCGTGCTCGACACCCGAAAGACACTGCCGGGGCTGCGCCAGGCGCAGAAGTACGCGGTGCGCGTCGGCGGCGGCAGCAACCAGCGGCTGGCGCTGTGGCACGGCATCCTGATCAAGGAGAACCACATCGCGGCCGCCGGCGGCGTCGCGCAGGCGCTGCGGCGTGCACAGGAGTTGCACTCGGGCGTCGACATCCAGATCGAGGTCGAGACACTCGGTCAATTGCGCGAGGCACTCGCCGCGGGCGCCACCAGCGTGCTGCTCGACAACTTCGCGCCGGCGCTGATGCGCGAGGCGGTGGCCATCACCGCAGGGCGCGCACTGCTCGAGGCCTCGGGAGGCCTGAGCCTGGAGTGGCTGCGCGACATCGCGGCCACCGGCGTCGACCGCATCTCGATCGGCAAACTGACGAA
>DATKLZ010000178.1:0-3192 GCA_035542135.1 Steroidobacteraceae bacterium
GCAGCGCGGCGCCACGCTGATCGAGTTTTCCCTGGCCTTGCTGCTCGGCCTGTTGCCGATGGTGCTGGGCATCCTGCAGGTCGCGGCCCTGCTGGTGGCCAAGAACGAGTTGAACCTCGCCGCATTCCTCGCGGCACGCGAAGGCGCCGTCGCCGGAGCGGATCCCGCCGCGATGCATCGCGCGCTGGCCCGGGCCCTGACGCCACTGTACGTGCGCGCCGCACGCAACGGAACCGCGCCCGCCGCCGATGTCGCGCTGGCCTACGCCAGTGCCCTCGCGGACGTGACCACGCTCGATCGCCTGGCGATAGTGAATCCCACGCGCGACGACCTCGATCGCTACGGCACGGTGCGCGGAGGCGAGCGAGTCATTCCCAACGATTCGATCGAGTCTCGTCCGCGGCCGGTCCAGGCTGCGAACGTGCTGACCATCGAGGTCATGCACTGCCAGCCGCTCGTCGTGCCCTTGGCCGGCCCGGCGCTCATCGCGGCGTTGCGCGCGCTCGCCACCGACCCGCCGCAGCTGCGCTGCCTGTCCGCCGGCCGCGCCCCGATCGCGGCGCGGGCGAGCGTCGTCATGCAGAGCGATGTGCGTGCGGCTGCGCTGCGCTAAAATCCATGGATGCTGCGATTCGCGCAACGCGCCTGGCCCTGGATTGCCACCCTGGCTCTGCTGCCGGCCTGCACGCGCGAACAGTCCGCCCCCGCCGTCGGCACGCTCGAGCGCCACCGCTTCGAGATCGCCGCCACCGCGGCCGAGCAGATCGTCGCGATGCCGGTGCGCGAGGGCCAGGCGGTCAAGCAGGGCGAGCTGGTCGCGCAGCTCGACAGCGGCTCCCTGGCCGCGAATCGGGCGAGCCTGGCCGCGCAGGCGAGCCAGCTGCGCCATCGGCTCGATGAACTCGAGCACGGCCCGCGCTCCGGCGAGATCGCCGAGGCGAGGGCGCAGGTCGCCGCGGCGACCGCGCTGCGCGACCAGAACCAGAAGGAATACCAGCGGCTCGCCGACCTGCTCGGCCGCGGGCTGGTCGCGCAGTCCCAGGTGGACCAGCAGCTGCAGTTGCGCGACAGCAGCGCGGCGCAGCTGAAATCCGCGCAGGCCGCGCTCGACCTGCTGCTCGAGGGCACGCGCAGCGAGCAGCTCGAGCAGGCGCGCGCCGCGCTGAAATCAGCCGAGTCGCTCCTGCAGCAGCAGGACGTGCTGCTCGACCGGCTGCGCCTGGTGGCGCCGGTCGATGGCACGATCGAGGCGCTGCCGTACCGGCTCGGCGAGCGGCCCGTCGTCGGCGCGCCGGTCGTCGTCATGCTCGCCGCCGGCATGCCGTATGCGCGCGTGTACATCCCCGAGCCGCAGCGCGCAGCGCTGCGCGCCGGGCAGTCGCTCAGCGTGCACGTCGATGGCATCGCGAAGCCCTTCACCGGCACGCTGCGCTACATCGCCGGCGAGGCCAGCTTCACGCCGTACTTCGCGCTGACGCAGCGCGACCGGAGCCGGCTCGCCTACCTGGCGGAAATCGACCTGCCCGAGCCCGCGGCGCGCGATCTGCCGGTCGGCGTGCCGGTCGAGGTGCCGCTGGGCCAGGCGCCGTGAGCGCCGGCGCGGCGATCGAGGCGCATGGCCTGACGCGGCGCTTCGGCCCGGTGGTCGCGGTCAACGGGGCGGAGCTGTCGATCCCGCGCGGGCAGATCTACGGGTTCCTCGGCCCCAACGGTTCGGGCAAGTCGACGACGATCCGCATGCTCTGCGGGCTGATCCGGCCGACCAGCGGCGCCATCCGCGTGCTCGATCTCGACATTCCCCGCCAATCCGAATCGCTCCGCACGCTGATCGGCTACATGACGCAGCGCTTCTCGCTGTGGGAAGACCTGAGCGCGCGCGAGAACCTGGCGTTCATGGCCAGCATCTACACGCTCGCGCCCGGCCTGGCGGCGCGGCGCATCGAGGCGGCGATCGGCGAGTACCGGCTGGCCGAGTTCCTCGATCGCCCGGCCGGCACGCTGAGCGGCGGACAGAAGCAGCGCCTGGCGCTCGCGGCCGCGACGCTGCACGAGCCACCGCTCCTGATGCTCGATGAGCCGACCAGCGCGGTCGATCCGCAGAGCCGGCGCGATTTCTGGGAGGGGCTGTTCGCGCTGACCGCGCGCGGCACGACGATCCTGGTGTCGACGCACTACATGGACGAGGCCGAGCGCTGCCACGCGCTGGCGATCTTCGATCGCGGCCGCATCGTCGCGAACGGTCCTCCGCAGCGCTTGATGGCGGAGCTGCCGTTGCAGGTCATCGAGATCGAGACCGAGGATGCGCACGGCGCGCGCGCGGCGCTGCGCGAGCTCGACTCGCTCCGCTCGCTCGCGCAGCTGGGGCTGCGCCTGCATGCGCTGCTCGCGCCGGAGGAGACGGATGCGGTGGCGCGGGTCGAGCGGCTGCTCGCGGCGCATGGCGTGCGGGCGAGCGTGCGGCGCGCGGCCGCCAGCCTCGAGGACGTGTTCGTCGGCGCGACGCTCGGCGGTGCCGGCGAGCGCGGGGCCTCCTAGATGCTGCCCGCCGCAGTGCGCCGCACCCGCGCGATCGCCGTCAAGGAACTGCGGCAGATGTCGCGCGACCGGCTGACGCTGGCGATGGTGGTCGGCATCCCGCTGCTGCAGATGATGATCTTCGGCTACGGCATCAACTACGACGTGCGCCACATCCGCGCCGGCGTCGTCGACCTCGCCAACACGCAGGCCTCGCGCTCGCTGGTGGCCGACATCGCCTCGAGCCAGGTGGTCGACTTCGTCGCGCGGCCAGCCGGGGCCGATGAACTGCGGCAGCTGATCGTCAGCGGCACCGTGCACGCGGGGCTGTACATCCCGCCGGATTTCGAGCGCCGGCGGCTCGATGCCTCGCGCCCGGTAGCGCAGGTGATCGTCGATGGCACGCGCCCGGGCGTCGACACCGCCGTGCGCGCGATCACGGATGCGCCGCTGCCGGTGCGCGCCGGCCTGGCGCAGCGCGCGACGCCGGCCATCGAAGTGCTCACCGAGTTCAACCCGGAGCGGCGCACGGCCGTGCAGGTGGTGCCGGCGCTGATCGGCGTGATCCTCAGCATGACGATGGTGATCTTCACGGCGATCGCGCTGGTGCGCGAGCGCGAGCGCGGCAACCTCGAGCTGCTGATCACGACCCCGGTGCGCCCGATCGAGCTGATGGTC
>DATKLZ010000179.1:0-6857 GCA_035542135.1 Steroidobacteraceae bacterium
CCCGCGATCTGCCGCGACGTGCCGTTCGAAGGCGGCATGCTGCTGTTCCTCGCCGAGTTCGACGGCAGCGCGCAGAGCGTGTGTCCGCGCGCCGTGCTGCGGCGGGTGCTCGCGCGCGCGAAGCGCCTGGGCTACAAGGTCAGCGCCGCGGCGGAGTTCGAGTTCTACGTCTTCAGGGAAACGCCGGACTCGATCCGCGACAAGGGCTATCGCCAGCTGCAGACGCTCACGCCGGGCTACTTCGGCTACTCCGCGCTGCGCAGCTCGGTGCATGCGGAGTTCTATCACCAGCTCATGGCCCTGGCGGAGGCGATGCGCTGCCCCATCGAGGGCCTGCACACCGAAACGGGTCCGGGCGTGCTCGAAGCCGCCCTGCAGCACACCGAAGCGCTGGAGGCTGCCGACCGCGCGGCGCTGTTCAAGACCTTCACCAAGGTGCTGGCGCAGCGGCGCGGCCTGATGGCGACCTTCATGGCCAAGTGGTCGCAGCACATGCCCGGCCAGAGCGGCCACCTGCACGTGTCGCTGGCGCGCCAGGACGGATCGCCCGTGTTCTACGAGGAGCGCAAGCCGCACACGATGTCGGATGAAATGCGCTGGTTCGTCGGCGGCCAGCAGGCGCTGATGCCCGAACTGCTGGCGATGGTCGCCTCGACCGTCAACAGCTACTCGCGCCTCGTGCCGGGATTCTGGGCGCCGACTTCGGCGACCTGGGGCGTGGAGAACCGCACCTGCGCGCTGCGCGTGATCCAGGGCGGGCCGAAAAGCCAACGCGTGGAATATCGCATCTCGGCTGCCGACATCAATCCGTACCTGGCGATCGCAGTGGCGATCGGTTCGGGCCTGTGGGGCATCGAGCATCGCATCGAGCCGGATGAACCCATGGTCGGCACCGCCTATGACCGCAAGCTCCCGGCGAAGCGGCAGTTGCCGCGCACGTTGAGCGAGGCCGCCGGGCGGCTGGCGCGCTCGAAGGCGGCGCAGGAGCTGTTCGGCGCGGCGTTCGTCGAGCATTTCGCCGCCAGCCGCGAGTGGGAAGAGCGCGAGTTCCGCCGCCACGTCACCGACTGGGAACTGGCGCGTTACTTCGAAATCATCTAGCCGATCCTCGCGAGCACACATGTTGAAAACCATCAGTCCGGTCGACGGGCGCGTGTACGCCGAGCGACCCGCCGCCACGGCGACCGAAATCGACGCGACGCTGCAGCGCGCGCAGGCCGCGCAGCGGCTGTGGCGCAGCGTGCCGGTCAGCGAGCGCGCCGCGGTCATCGAGCGATTCTGCGCGGCCTTCGAGGCGCGCGGCGCGGAAATCGCCACCGAGCTGAGCTGGCAGATGGGGCGGCCGAGCCGCTACGCGCCGAACGAAGTGCGCGGCATGCTCGAGCGCGCGCGCTACATGACCGGCATCGCCGCCGAAGCGCTCGCGGACATCGACGTCGGCCCCAAGCCCGGATTCCACCGGTTCCTCAGGCGCGAGCCGCTCGGCGTCGTGTTCACGGTGGCGGCGTGGAACTACCCATACCTGATCGCCGTCAACAGCGTCGTGCCGGCGTTGCTGGCCGGCAATGCGGTGGTGCTGAAGCACTCGGCGCAGACCCCGCTGTGCGCCGACCGCTACGCGGAGTGCTTCGCGGCCGCCGGCTTGCCCGCCGGCGTGTTCCAGGTGCTGCACCTCGAGCACGCGGCGACCGAGGCGGTGATCCGCGATCCGCGCGTCGATTTCGTCGCCTTCACCGGCTCGGTCGCCGGCGGCCACGCGGTGCAGCGCGTCGCGGCCGAGCGCTTCATCGGCGTCGGCCTCGAGCTCGGCGGCTGCGATCCGGTCTACGTGCGCCACGATGCCGACCTGCCGCACGCCATCGAGAACATCGTCGACGGTGCATTCTTCAACTCGGGCCAGTCCTGCTGCGGCCTGCAGCGCATCTACGTGCACGAGAGCCTCTACGAGAAGTTCGCGGCAGGCGCAACCGATCTGGTGAACCGGTACGTACTGGGCAATCCGCTCGATGCGGCGACGACGCTCGGGCCGGTGGTGCGCGCGAGCGCGGCGGACGCGATCCGCGCGCAGGTGCAGGATTCGATCCGCGCCGGCGCGCGTCCGGCCATCGACGAGCGCGCGTTCCCGCTGAGCAAGCCCGGCACGCCGTACCTCGCGCCGCAGCTGCTGCTCGATGCGCCGCCGACCTCGACGGTGATGCGCGATGAGATCTTCGGCCCGGTCGCCGGCGTCATGAAGGTCGGCTCGGACGCCGAGGCCGTTGCACGGATGAACGACAGCGCCTTCGGTCTCACGGCTGCCGTGTGGTCGCGCGATGAAGCCGCGGCGCTGGCGATCGGCGACCAGTTGCAGACCGGTACATTTTTCCTCAATCGCTGCGACTATCTCGATCCGGCGCTCGCATGGGTGGGCGTCAAGGATTCGGGCCGCGGCTGCACGCTGTCGGTGATCGGCTTCGAGCACCTGACGCGTCCCAAGTCCTTCCATCTGCGGGTGACGACGTGAGCATTGTCCTCAAGGCGAACTGGAACTACCCGACGCGCGTCTGGCACGGGCCTGGACGCATCAGCGAGCTGCCCGCGGCCTGCGCGCTGCTCGGCATCCGGCGCCCGCTGCTCGTGACCGACGAGGGATTGCGCGACGCGCCGATGGTGCGCGCCGCGCTGGCGCTGGTGCCCGGCACCGGACTGTTCGCCGGCGTGCGCGGCAATCCCGTTGCCGCCAACATCGAGGCCGGCCTCGCCGTGTACCGCGCCGGCGGGCACGATGGCGTCATCGCGTTTGGCGGCGGTTCGGCGCTCGATGCCGGCAAGGTCATCGCCTTCATGTCGGGCCAGACGCGTCCGCTGTGGGACTTCGAAGATGTCGGCGACTGGTGGACGCGCGCCGACGAGCGCGGCATCGCGCCGGTCGTCGCGGTGCCGACCACCGCCGGCACGGGTTCCGAAGTAGGGCGCGCCGGCGTGGTGATCAACGAGGCCACGCACCAGAAGAAGATCATCTTCCACCCGAAGATGATGCCGGGCGTGGTGATCAGCGACCCGGAGCTCACCATCGGGCTGCCGCCGGGCGTCACCGCCGCGACCGGCATCGATGCCTTCGTGCATTGCTTCGAGGCCTACTGCGCGCCGGGTTTCCATCCGCTGGCCGACGGCATCGCGCTCGAAGGCATGCGGCTCATCCAGCAATACCTGCCGCGCGCCTGCGAAAATGGCCGCGACATCGAGGCGCGTTCGCGCATGCTCGCGGCGGCGAGCATGGGTGCGACGGCGTTCCAGAAGGGACTGGGCGCCGTGCATGCGATCGCGCATCCGGTGGGCGCGTTCTACAACACGCATCATGGCCTGACCAATGCCGTGATCCTGCCGTACGTGATCGTGCACAACCGGCCGGCGATCGAAGCGCAGCTCGCGGTGATCGCGCGCGTGCTCGACCTGAAGGGCGAGCCCTTCGCGGCGGTGTTCGACTGGGTGCTCGATTTCCGCCGGCGCCTGAAGGTTCCGCACACCCTGGCCGAGATCGGCGTCACGCTCGACCGACCCGACACGATCGGGCACGAGGCATCGCTCGATCCCTCGGCGGGCGGCAATCCCGTGCCGACCGACGCGGCCACGTATGCGCGGCTGTTCCGTTCGGCGGTCACGGGCGACCTTGCGCTCAAGGGCTGACGTGGGCGAAGCGCGCGTCCTCATCATCGACGGGAATCGTGCCGCGACGCGCGAGCAGCAGGTCGCGGCCGGCGGCCAGGGCACCGGCGAGGGTTACGCGCGCACGCTGCAGCAGCTCGCGCCGGTCGCCTGCGACATCGTGCGGCCGGCCGACGGCGAAGTGCAGTGGCCCGCGGGCGTGGCGCTCGGTGATTACGACGGCGTCGCGATCACCGGCTCGGCGCTCAACATCTACGACGGCGGCGCGCACATCGAGCGGCAGATCGAGCTGATGCGCGCCGTGTTCGCCAGCGGCGTGCCCTGCTTCGGCAGCTGCTGGGGCATGCAGCTCGCGGTGACCGCAGCCGGTGGCACGGTGCGCGCCAATCCGCTCGGGCGCGAGTTCGGATTCGCGCGCCGCATCATGCTGAACGCGGCCGGCCGCGCGCACGCGATGTTCCGCGGCAAGCCGGCGGTGTTCGAGGCGGTCACGGTGCATCGCGACGACATCGGGACGCTGCCGCCCGGCGCGAGCGCGCTGGCCGACAGCGACATGGGCCTGCAGGCGATCGAGATGCGCCAGGGCGCCTGCACGTTCTGGGGCGTGCAGTATCACCCGGAGTACAGCTACGCCGACATCGCCGCGACCGCGAAGCGCTATGCCCCGGTGTTGCTCGGCGAAGGGCTGTTTGCCGACCGCGCCGAGCTCGACGCCTGGGTCGCGGATGCGCTCGCGCTCGAGCGCGCGCCGCGCGATGCACGGCTGTGCTGGAAGCACGGCCTCGGGCCGGCGATGCAGGATGCGCGCGCCAAGCTCGCCGAGCTGCGCAACTGGCTGGAGCTGCTGGTGCTGCCGCGGCGGCAGCGCGCCGCATGAGCACGCGCTAGCCCCGCGTGCTGTCGCTGGCGCAGTTGTCCTGGCTCGCGCTCGCCGGTTTCGGCGCCGGCGCCGTCAACGCGCTGGCCGGCGGGGGCACGCTGCTGAGCTTCCCTGCGCTGCTCGCGCTCGGCATCGCGCCGGTGAGCGCCAACATCACCAGCACCGTGGCGCTGTGTCCGGGCTACCTCGGCGCGGCGCTGGCGCAGCGGCAGGACCTGCGCGGCCAGCGCGCGCGCCTCGCGCCGCTCCTGGCCGTGGCCGCGGCCGGCGGCCTGATCGGCGCGATGCTGCTGCTGCGCACCGATGCGCGCGCCTTCGGCCGTGCCGTACCCTGGCTGATCCTGCTCGCCTGCGCATTGCTGGCGCTGCAGGAGCGGGTGCGGGCGATGCTGGTGGCACGCGCCGGGCCCGCGCCGCCGGCGGGGGCGGCGTGGACGTGGCCGCTGGTCGGCGCCGCCGCCGCCTACGGTGGATACTTCGGCGCGGGCATGAGCGTGATCCTGCTCGCCGCGCTCGGCATCGCGTACGAGGATTCGCTCGTGCGGCTGAACGCCCTCAAGCAATGGCTGGCGCTGGCCGCCAACCTCACCGCGGCGTGCTGGCTCGCCTGGCGCGCGCCGCCCGACTGGGGTGCCGTCGCGGTGCTGGCGCTCAGCGCCGCGCTCGGCGGCGCCTGGGGCGGGCGGATGGCGGGGCGCCTGTCGCCGCCGGTGTTGCGCCGCGCCGTCATCGTGCTCGGCATCGCGATCGCGCTGGCGTATTTCTGGCGCCAGCGTTGAGCACGTGGCGCGCGGGCACGGCGGGCGTATCATGGGCACGGCAGCCATGAGCGACAGCGGTTACACCGTTTTCCAGACGCCGATCGGGCATTGCGCCGTGGCCTGGAACGCGCGCGGCCTGGTCGGCGTGCAGTTGCCGGAGGGCAGCGCGCAGACGACCGCGCGGCGCATCAAGGGCCGCTTCCCGCTGGCGGCGCGGCGCACGCCGCCGCCCACCGTCCGACAGGCAATCGAGGCCATCCGCAAACTGCTGCGCGGCGGCGCCGACGAGTTGGCCTCGATCGAACTCGACATGTCGGGCCACAGCCCGTTCCATCGGCGCGTGTACGAATTGGCGCGCGCGATTCCGGCCGGCGAGACGCTGAGCTACGGCGAGCTCGCGGCGCGCGCCGGTGAGCCTGGCGCGGCGCGCGCGGTCGGGCAGGCGATGGCGCACAATCCGTTCCCGCTGATCGTGCCCTGCCACCGCGTGCTGGCGGCGCATGGCCGAGCGGGCGGATTCTCGGCGCGCGGCGGCGTGGAGACGAAATTCAGGCTGCTGCGGATCGAAGGCGCGATCCGCCAGGCGGCGTTGCCGCTCGGCTGAGGCTTCAGGCCGCGGCCGGGCCCGTCACGGTGCGCACCTCGCCCATCGCCGGGCGGAAGCGCACGCTCACCGACGGATCCGAGTGCGCCATCGAACTGACCACCTGGATGCCCGCATCCTGCAGGAATGCGCCGATGAAGGCCTGCAGGCCCTCGCAGCGCACGCGCGCCGAAGCCTGGTCCTCGGAGTGCGCCACCAGCTTGGCCTGCCAGTGCTGCGCGCGCGGGCTCACGGCATTGAGTTCGCGCATCGCGCGGTCGAGCAACGCCAGGTCGCTCGACAGCGTGTTGTCGGTGAGATTCGGATCGCGGCTGTGCCCCGGCGCCGCAAGCCGCAGGTGCATCAGCGCGCCGTGCTCCTCGACCGCGTCGTACAGGCAGACGACCAGCGAGCTGTGCAGCTTTGCGCTCAGCACGACATCGTCGGTGACGATGCAGTAATCGTCGGAGGCCACCTGCGTTTCCGCCCTGGGACTGTCCATCGGCGCAGTGTCGCAGGCGCGCCGCGGCGCGGGTGTTAGCCAGGTCACAGTATGGGCCGCGCGGCGGCCTCTGCTAGCATGCCCGCATGAGCCGGAATGCCGACTGCATCACGCATCATGGCGGCTGCCACTGCGGGGCGGTGCGATTCGAGGTGCGCTCGCCGCCCGCCATCGAGGTCATGGACTGCAATTGTTCAATCTGCAGCAAGACGGGTTTCCTGCACCTGATCGTGCCGGCCGCGCAATTCACGCTGCTGCGCGGCGCCGGCACGCTCCGCACTTATTCGTTCAACACCGGCACGGCGCGCCACCTGTTCTGTTCGGTGTGCGGCATCAAGTCATTTTACGTGCCGCGCTCGCATCCGGATGGCTACAGCGTCAATGCACGCTGCCTCGATGACGGCACGGTCACGGCCATGCAGGTCGTCGCCTGCAATGGGCGCGAGTGGGAAAAGCAGTTCCCGGGCGCTTGAAGGCATGTACGAC
>DATKLZ010000180.1:0-7699 GCA_035542135.1 Steroidobacteraceae bacterium
ATCCGTCCAGGGAGGCTCCGGCCGCGCCATCCAGGGCGCGGACGGTCCCGGCGAGAGAGTTCACCCGCAGCCCGCCCGCATGCGGTTTCTCTTGCGCGCTCATGGCACCACTTCCGCCAGGTTGCCGCTCTGTTCGAGCCACTCGCGCCGGTCGCTGGCGCGTTTCTTCGCGAGCAGCATGTCCATCAGCTTGTCGGTGTTGTCCTTCGCGGTGATCGTCAGCTGCACGAGGCGGCGCGTCAGCGGGTCGATCGTCGACTCGCGCAGCTGCGCGGGGTTCATCTCGCCGAGTCCCTTGAAGCGCGTCACCACGGGCTTGGCGCGGGAGTGCTCGGCCGCGAGGCGCTTGAGCACCGCGTCGCGCTCCGCATCGTCGAGCGCGTACAGCACCTGCTTGCCGGCATCGATCCGGTACAACGGCGGCATCGCCACGTACACGTGCCCGTTCGTCACCAGCGGACGGAAATGGCGCAGGAACAGCGCGCACAGGAGCGTCGCGATGTGCAGGCCGTCGGAGTCGGCGTCGGCGAGGATGCAGATCTTGTGGTAGCGCAGGCCAGACAGGTCGGCGGATCCGGGATCGACGCCGATCGCGACGCTGATGTCGTGCACTTCCTGCGAGCTGCCGATCTCGCCGGGCTCGAGCTCCCAGGTGTTCAGGATCTTGCCGCGCAACGGCATGATCGCCTGGAAGTCCTTCGCACGCGCCTGCTTGGCCGAGCCACCGGCCGAATCGCCCTCGACGAGGAACAGCTCGGAACGCGCCGGATCCTGGCAGGTGCAGTCGGCGAGCTTGCCGGGCAGCGCCGGGCCGTTGACCGCGCGCTTGCGCGTGATGCGCTGCGCGGCGCGCAGCCGCTCCTGCGCGTTGGCGATCGCGAACTGCGCGATGCCCTCGCCCGCCTCCGGGTGCTGGTTCAGCCACAGCGCCATCGCATCGCGCGCATGCGTCTCGACCAGCGCGGCGGCCTCGCGCGAGCTGAGTTTCTCCTTCGTCTGGCCGGCGAACTGCGGGTCGCGCATCTTGATCGACAGCACGTAGCAGGCGCGGTCCCACACGTCCTCGGCGCTGAGCTTGATGCCGCGGGGCAGCAGGTTGCGGAACTCGCAGAACTCGCGCACCGCATCGACGATGCCGGAGCGCAGGCCATTCACGTGCGTGCCGCCGGCGACGGTGGGAATCAGGTTGACGTAGCTCTCGGCAATCAGATGCGGCGCATCGCTCGACCAGGCCAGCGCCCACTCGACCACGTCCTGCTCGGAGGCATGGCGGCCGGTGATCGGTTCGGCCGGGAGGCGTTCGTTCTTCTCCAGCTGCTCGGTGAGGTATTCGCCGAGGTGGCCGGTGTAGAACCATTCCTCTTTTTCGCCGGTGGCCTCGTTGGTGAACGTGAGCCTGAGGCCCGCGCACAGCACGGCCTTGGCCTTGAGCACGCGCTTGAGCTCCGGCACGGCAAAGCGGTCGCTGTCGAAGAATTTCGGATCGGGCCAGAACTGCACCGTCGTGCCGGTATTGCGCGCGCCGACCGTGCCGACCACCTCGAGCTTCGAGGCGACGCGGCCGTCCTTGAAGGAGATGTTGTATTCCTTGCCGCCGCGACGCACCCAGCATTCCAGGTGCTTCGACAGCGCGTTGACGACCGAGACGCCGACGCCGTGCAGGCCGCCGGCGAAATTGTAGGTCTTGTCGGTGAACTTTCCGCCCGCATGCAACCGCGTGAGGATCAGCTCGACGCCGCTGACCTTCTCCTGCGGGTGGATGTCCACCGGCATGCCGCGGCCGTCGTCGGTGACCTCGAGCGAACCGTCCTTGTGCAGCGTGACGTCGATCTGGTGGCAGTGGCCGGCCAGGGCTTCATCGACGCTGTTGTCGATGACTTCGTGGGCGAGATGGTTCGGGCGCGTCGTATCGGTGTACATGCCCGGCCGGCGGCGCACGGGTTCCAGACCCGACAGGACTTCGATATCGGCGGCGTTGTACGACTGTGCCATTACGCGGGACGACTCACCTCGATGCGGAGCGCGCGGATTCTAGCATCCAATCGTTCAGGCGAGGTCGGCGAGCAGCGCCGTGCGCAGCGATGCCGGCACGGGATCGACGGTCTCGAGATACGCCGGCAGGTCGATGCCCGCCGCGAGCGACGCGCCAGCCACGAGCGAAGCGATCATCCCGGCGCTGAGCTCGAAGCGCAGGAAGTGCACCGCCGAGGTCTTCTGCTCGTTGCTGCGCTCGAGGTCCTCGTCGGCGATCGCGTTCACCGGGTCGTGGCCGCTGACGCGCAGCCAGCAGTGGTGCTCGATGCCGCGCAGCTCGGCGAGGCGCTGCGCGCGCTCGGCCGGATCGGGATACTCCAGCAGCATCGTCGCCTTGAGGTTGCTGCCGTCCGGAATCAGCGGATTGTAGGCGGCGAGCTCCTCGGCGATCGCCTCCGGCTCGAAGATGCGCTCGGCCCGCAGCATCTCCTGCACCTGGTAGCGCACCGTCTCGCGGTCCTCGAAGCTCCAGGTGCAATGCGCGCCGAGCTGGAGCCGGCGCTGCGCGCGGTAGCCGATCATGCGCGCGCGGATCGCGGCGCGCTCGCGCGCATATTGCTCGAGCGAGAGCAGTTCGCCGGCGTGCAGCTGGGGTGACATCGCGGGGCCTCCTAGATGCCGTAGGCGATGCGCAGCAGCTTCAGCGGCGGCGTCGGCTCGCGCGCCGGATCGGCCAGCCCGCTGCGGATCTGGTGGCCGGCCATCGGGCAATCGCTCGAGTAGTAGTCGGCCGCGGCGCCCTCGACCTTCTGCACCACCGGCCGCGCGATCTTCATGGAGGCCGCACGGAATTCGCTCTTCACCGCGTAGCTGCCATCGTGCCCCGAGCAGCGCTCGATCACATCGACGGTCGTGCCGGGCACGAGCCGCAGCACGTCGCGCGTCTTCAGGCCGATGTTCTGCACGCGCAGGTGGCAGGGCACGTGGTAGCTGACGCGGCCGAGCTGCGCCTTGAAATCGGTGCGCAGCAGGCCCGCCTTGTGGCGCAGCATCAGGTACTCGAACGGATCGAAGGTGCGCGCGCGCACGCGCTGCACGGCTTCGTCCTCGGGGAACATCAGCGGCAATTCCTGCTTGAACATCAGCACGCACGAGGGAATCGGCGCGACGATGTCGTAGCCGGCCTCGACGAGCCGCAGCAGCCCGGGGATGTTCTGTTCCTTCAGCCGCGCCACCGCCTCGAGGTCGCCGAGCTCGAGCTTGGGCATGCCGCAGCAGCGTTCGCGTTCCGCGAGCGTCAGGGCGATGCCGTTGTGGGCGAACACCGCGGCCAGGTCGGTCGCCAGATCGGGTTCGTTGCGGTTGCCGTAGCACGTGGTGAACAGCACGACGCGGCCGGTCGTTTCCGCGGTCGCCTGCGGCTCCGATGCGGGCGCGGGCATGCGCTTGCCGAGCCGCGCGCGCGCGCTGCTCGAATGGTACTTCGGCAGCGGCGCCTCCGGATGCACGTGCAGCACCTTGTCGAGGAGCTTGCGCCCGAGCTTGCTCGAGTTCGCCGCGTTGACGAGCTGCGCCACGACCGGAATGCCGGCGATGCTGCCGACGGTGTCGGTCGAGGTCAGCATGCGGTCGCGGAACGTGCTTTCGCCCTTGCGCGCCTTGACCGCCTTGGCGCGCAGCATCAGGTGCGGGAAATCGAGGTTCCACGGATGCGGCGGCACGTACGGGCACTTGGTCATGTAGCACATGTCACACAGGTAACAGTGGTCCACGACCTTCCAGTACACGCGCTTGTCGACGCCATCGAGCTCGCCGGTCGGCGATTCATCGATGGCGTCGAACAGCGTCGGGAACGCCTGGCACAGGCTGAAGCAGCGGCGACAACCGTGGCAGATGTCGAACACGCGCTCGAGCTCCTGCCCGAGCGCCTGCTCGTCATAAAACGACGGGTCGCGCCAGTTCAGCGCATGCCGGGTCGGCGCCTCGAGATTGCCTTCACCGCTCACCGTGGGTTACAGCGAGTCGAGCGCTTTCTGGAAGCGGTTGGCGTGCGAGCGCTCGGCCTTCGCCAGCGTCTCGAACCAGTCGGCGATCTCCGCGAAACCCTCGGCGCGCGCGGCCTTGGCCATGCCCGGATACATGTCGGAGTATTCGTGCGTCTCGCCCGCGATCGCCGACTTCAGGTTCGCCTTGGTCTCGCCGATCGGCAGGCCGGTGGCCGGATCGCCCACCGCCTCGAGGTACTCGAGGTGGCCGTGCGCATGGCCGGTCTCGCCTTCGGCCGTCGAACGGAACACGGCCGAGACGTCGTTGTACCCTTCCACGTCGGCCTTGGCTGCGAAATACAGGTACCTGCGGTTCGCCTGTGATTCGCCGGCGAACGCGGCCTTCAGGTTCTCTTCGGTCTTGCTACCCTTGAGATTCATGGTCTGTCCCTCTTGCGTGCGGTAATTTAGACTAAGTCTAAGCTGCTTAACTGTACGATTGAATGGCGCGTTCCGTCAACCGTGTTTGACCCCCGCCGGGATCGCTAATAGGGTACCCATCGACGTGTCACGCAAACCCAAGGAAGCCGGATTCGAGGGCACGCTGGCCGAGCTCGAGGCGCTGGTCGCCCGCATGGAGGCCGGCAACCTGCCGCTCGACGAGGCGCTGCGCAGTTTCGAGCGCGGCGTGCAGCTGACGCGCGAGTGCCAGGCGGCGCTGCAGGCCGCGCAGCAGCGCGTGCAGCTGCTCACGCAACGCGATGGCAGCGCCACGCTCGAGGACTTTTCCGCCGCTGCCGGTTCCGACGGCGACGCGGCCACCTGATCCCGGATCCGTGCCCTGAACGCCCCGGCCGACTCCCATCGTCCCGATTTCCTGCCCCGCGTGCGTGGCGCACAGCAGCGCGTGGAGCAGGCCCTGCTGCGCTCGCTGAGCGGCGCCGACAGCGGCGCCGCGCGCCTCCAGGAAGCGATGCGCTACAGCGTGCTGGGCGGCGGCAAGCGCCTGCGGCCGCTGCTGGTCTACATCACCGGCGAGGCCTTCGGCGCGGACCCCGCCGACCTCGACGCGCCGGCCGCTGCAGTCGAACTGATCCACGCCTACAGCCTGATCCATGACGACCTGCCGGCGATGGACGACGACGACCTGCGGCGCGGGCGGCCGAGCTGCCATCGCGCCTTCGATGAAGGCACCGCGATCCTCGCGGGCGATGCCTTGCAGGCGCTCGCCTTCGCGGTGCTCGCCGCGCACACCAACCGGCTCGCGGACGCGACGCGCGTTCGCATGCTGACCGTGCTCGCCGACGCCATCGGGCTGGCCGGCATGGCCGGCGGGCAGGCCATCGACCTCGAGGCCGCCGGCCGCGCGAGCGATCCGGCCCGCATCGAACTGATGCACCGTCGCAAGACCGGCGCGCTGATCCGTGCCAGCGTCGAACTCGGCGCGCTCGCCGCGCCGGCGGCCGGCGAAACCACGCTCGCCGCCCTGCGTCTCTACGGCGACGAAATCGGCCTCGCGTTCCAGATCCAGGACGACATCCTCGATGTCACCGGCGACACCGAGGTGCTCGGCAAGCGCGCGGGCGCGGACGCCGCGCACGGCAAGCCCAACTACCCCAGCGTGTTCGGCCTGGAGCCCTCTCGCCTGCTCGCACGTGCGCATCGCGACCGCGCGCTCGAGGCGCTGGCCGGGCTCGGCCAGGCCGCCGACGAGCTGCGCGCGCTCGCTCATTACGTCGTTGACCGCGTGCAGTAGACTGTCTTCCATGGATTCCCGAACGCCACCGCAGGCCCTGCTCCCGGCGATCGACTCGCCCGCCGACCTGCGCGCGCTGCCGGAGCGGAGCCTGACCGCGCTCGCCGCCGAGCTGCGATCGTTCCTGGTGCAGACCGTCAGCACGCGCGGCGGTCATTTCGCCGCCGGACTCGGCACCGTCGAACTCACGATCGCGCTGCATTACGTGTTCGACACCCCGCATGATCGCCTGGTGTGGGATGTCGGGCACCAGGCCTATCCGCACAAGGTGCTGACCGGACGGCGCGACCGGCTGCACACCATCAAGCAGCACGGCGGCCTGGCGCCGTTTCCGAACCGCGCCGAAAGCGAGTACGACACCTTCGGCGTCGGGCATTCGAGCACCTCGATCAGCGCCGCGCTCGGCATGGCGCTCGCTGCCGCGGCGCAGGGCATCGAGCGGCGCGTCGTGGCCGTGATCGGCGACGGCGCGCTCAGCGCCGGCATGGCCTTCGAGGCGCTCAACCACGCCGGGAGCCTGCCCGCCAACCTGCTCGTGGTGCTGAACGACAACGACATGTCGATCTCCGAGAACGTCGGCGCGATGTCGAAGTACCTGGCGCGCGTGCTCTCGGGCCGCTTCTACGCGCACCTGCGCGAAGGCGGCAAGCGCGTGCTGCGCCGCATGCCGCACATCCGCGAGTTCGCGCGCCGCTCCGAGGAGCACGTCAAGGGCATGTGGCTGCCGGGCACGGTGTTCGAGGAGATGGGCTTCAACTACATCGGTCCGATCGACGGCCACGACCTTCCCGGCCTGGTGCGTACGCTGCGGAACCTGCGCGACCTGCGCGGCCCGCAGTTCCTGCACGTCGTCACCCAGAAGGGCAAGGGCTATGCGCCGGCCGAGGCCGATCCGATCACCTGGCACGGGCCCGGCCCCTTCGATCCAGCGACCGGCCAGCTGTTCAAGGGCAAGGCCACCGGTCCTTCGTACTCGCAGGTGTTCGGCGACTGGCTGTGCGACGAGGCCGAGCGCGACCCGAGGGTCGTGGCGATCACGCCGGCAATGCGCGAGGGCTCCGGCCTGGTGGACTATTCGAAGCGCTTCCCCGACCGCTACTACGATGTCGCGATCGCCGAGCAGCACGCGGTCACCTTTGCCGCCGGCCTCGCCTGCGAGGGCATGAAGCCGGTGGTGGCGATCTACTCGACCTTCCTGCAGCGCGCCTACGACCAGCTGATCCACGACGTGGCGCTGCAGAACCTGCCCGTGGTGTTCGCGCTCGACCGCGCCGGCGTCGTCGGCGGCGACGGCGCGACGCACAACGGCAGCTTCGATTACAGCTTCGTGCGCTGCATCCCGAACATGCTGGTCATGGCGCCGGCCGACGAGAACGAATGCCGTCAGATGCTGCACACCGCCTGCGCCTCGGGCGTGCCGGCCGTGGTGCGCTACCCGCGCGGCCAGGGCCCCGGCGTCGCCGTCGAACGGACGCTCACGCCGCTCCCGCTCGGCCGCGCGCAGTTGCGGCGCCGCGGCGCGAGCGGGCTGCTGCTGCTCTCTTTCGGCACCATGCTCGAAGCCGCGCTGGCGGCCGGCGAGCGCCTCGACGCCACGGTCGTCAACATGCGCTTCGTCAAGCCGCTCGACGAGGCGCTGCTGCGCGAGCTCGTGCCGCAGCACGTGGCCTGGGCGACGCTCGAGGAGAACACCATCGCCGGCGGCGCCGGCAGCGCGGTGGCCGAACTGCTCGACGCGCAGGGCCTGACACAGCCCCGCCTGCACCTGGGACTGCCCGACCGGTTCATCGAGCACGGCAGCCGCGAGCAGTGCCTCGCGGACGCCGGGCTCGACACACCGGCCGTGCTCGCCGCCATCGAGCGTTGGTGGCTGCCCCAGGCCCGCACCTTGAATAGCGGCCGCGCCGCCACCAGAATGGCTGCTGCGGCCCACGCCGGGCCCGCCTGAGCAGACCTGCAAGGAACTCCCCATGGATATCGCCGT
>DATKLZ010000181.1:0-3088 GCA_035542135.1 Steroidobacteraceae bacterium
GACATCTTCGCCGCGCGCCACGCGCAGCAGGTGCCCGCCGGCGTTCAGGTTGAACACGCGCAGCGGCAGGTTGTGGTCGCGGCACATCACGATCGCGGTGGCGTCCATGACGTTCAGCCGCTCGGCCAGCACGCGATCGAAGGTGAGCCGCGGATAGTGCGTGGCCGAGGGGTCCTTGACCGGATCGGCGCTGTAGATGCCGTCGACCTTCGTGGCCTTGAGCAGCAGCTGCGCCTCGATCTCGATCGCGCGCAGCGCCGCGGCCGTGTCGGTCGTGAAGAACGGGTTGCCGGTGCCCGCGGCGAAGATCACGATGCGCTCCTTCTCGAGGTGGCGCACGGCGCGGCGGCGGATGTAGTCCTCGCACACCTCGTTGATGCGGATCGCCGACATCACGCGGGCATGGACGTTCAGCGATTCGAGCGCATCCTGCATCGCCAGCGCGTTCATGACGGTCGCCAGCATGCCCATCTGGTCGGCGGTCACGCGGTCCATGCCGGCGCGCGCCAGCCCGGCGCCGCGGAAGATGTTGCCGCCGCCGATCACCACCGCCACCTGCGTGCCGAGCGCGTGCACGTCGCGCAATTCAGCCGCGATGCGCTTGATCACGGCCGGGTCGATGCCGTAGTCGGCGCTGCCGAGCAGCGCCTCGCCCGAGAGCTTGACCAGGATGCGCGCGAAGCGCGGCTTGCCTGCAACACCCGTCATGCACGTCCCCTTGAAAAATGCCCCGCATCAGCGGGGCATCGTCGTCAACACGGCCTCGGGCTCATCCAGCCCCTTCAACTGCGCCCGGCGCCGCTGACCTGCGCCATCACTTCGGCAACGAAGTCTTCCTGCTTCTTCTCGATGCCGGCGCCCACTTCGAAGCGGCGGAATTCACGCACGCTCGCGCCGGCCGTCTTCAGCAGCTTCTCGACCGTCTGGTCGGGGTCCTTCACGAACGGCTGCCCGAGCAGCGTGATCTCGGCGAGCGACTTGCGCAGCCGCCCTTCGACCATCTTGGCCGCGATCTCCGGGCTCTTGCCCTCCTTCTGCGCCTGCTCGGTCAGGATCTCGCGTTCCTTGGCCACTTCGGCGGCCGGCACGTCGGCGGCCGCGATGTAGCGCGGGTTGCTGGCGGCGATGTGCATCGCGAGGTCGCGCGCCAGTTCGGCCGTGCCACCCTCGACGCGGACCAGCACGCCGATGCGCGTGCCGTGCAGGTACGTGCCCAGCGCGCCGGCTCCGGCCAGCAGCGTGAAGCGCCGCACCGAGATCTTCTCGCCGATCTTGGCGACGAGCGCGCGGCGGCGCTCGTCGATGCTCTCGCCGTTGGCGAGCTTCACCGCGTTGAGCGCATCGAGATCGGCAGGCCTCGCGGCCACCGCGGTGCGCGCGACGTCGGCGGCGAAGCCGCGGAAGTCCTGCTCGCGCGCTACGAAGTCGGTCTCGCAGTTGACCTCGACCATCGCCGCGCTCGCGCCGTCGGCGCCCCGCTCGATCGCGATCACGCCCTCGGCCGCGACGCGCGTCGCCTTCTTGTCGGCTTTCGCCAGGCCCTGCTTGCGCATCAGCTCGGCGGCGGCATCGAGGTCGCCGGCCGTTTCGACCAGCGCCTTCTTGCACTCCATCATGCCCGCGCCGGTGCGCTCGCGCAGCTGCCGGACGGTGTCGGCGGTGACGCTCATCAGCGCGGCCCGCGGCGGGTGCCGGCGGCGCCGGGCGCCGGCCGGCGGCGCACCGATGCGGTCGCACTGGGTGCGCTCGGCGTGTCGATCGTGTCGTCGATGTCGAGGTCGGTATCGATCGTGTCGGCCACGACCGGAGCGGCCGCGGCCTCGGCTTCGGCGGCCGCGGGGGCCACCGAGGGCGTCGGTCCGCGGCGCGTCGGCGCGGGCTTGCGGTGCCGCACCGGCGCCTGGCGCACCGGGCGGGCGGCGCGGCCGGCCTTGCGGCGCGGATTGCCCTGCTCGTCGAGCTCGACGAATTCATCTTCGGTGACCGCCATCTGCGGCACCGCGCTCTTGCCCTCGAGCACGGCCTCGGCGACCGCGCCGGTGTACAGCTGGATCGCGCGCATCGCGTCGTCGTTGCCCGGGATGATGTGGTCGATGCCGTCGGGCGTGCAGTTCGTGTCGACGACCGCGACGACCGGGATGCCGAGCTTGCGCGCCTCGTGGATCGCGATGTGCTCGTGGCCGACATCGACGACGAACAGCGCGTCGGGCAGCGCCTCCATCGCCTTGATGCCGCCCAGGCTCTTCTCGAGCTTGGCCATCTCGCGCCGCAGCATCGTCGCTTCCTTCTTGCCGCGCTTCTCAATCGCTCCGGAAGCGGTCAGCTCCTCGAGGTCGGCCAGCCGCTTGATCGACTGGCGCAGCGTCTTGAAGTTGGTCAGCATGCCGCCCAGCCACCGCTGGTTCACGTAGGGCATGCCGCAGCGCGTCGCGTCCGCGGCGATCGCGTCGCGCGCCGATCGCTTGGTGCCGACGAACAGCACGCGGCCCCCGTCGGCGACGACGCGCTTGATGAACGCCATCGCCTCGACGAACAGCGGCTGCGTCTGTTCGAGATTGATGATGTGGATCCGGTTTCTCTCGCCGAAGATGTAGGGGGCCATCTTCGGGTTCCAGAAGCGGGTCTGGTGTCCGAAATGGACGCCCGCTTCCAGCATCTGTCGCATCGACACGCTGGGCATGAGAAATTCCTCGAATTGTCCGGGTTTGGGCCTCCGCGCATCCTTGATAACGGCGATCGGTCCAGCAGCAACGCCATGGCGTCCACCGCTGTTCCAACACCCGGCCGCAAGTTCGCAATGCGCGTGTGGATTGGTTTGCCAAAAAAGGCCGCGCTTTATACCATGAAGTTCCAGCCGGAACAACGCGTTATCCTCTCGTCAGTGGCCTCCGTTTCCCACGCCCGTTTTCACCCCAAGGTCGACCCATGCTGCGCGGCACACAGAACATCGTCAAAACCCCGGAAGAGCAGCAGAAACTGCGGATTGCGGGCGCCCTGGCGGCCGATGTCCTCGACATGATCGGGGAGCACATCCGGCCCGGCGTCAGCACCGGGGAGCTCGACGCGCTGTGCAACGACTTCATCGTCA
>DATKLZ010000182.1:0-13566 GCA_035542135.1 Steroidobacteraceae bacterium
CATACACCGCGCCGGTGGTGGCGCCGCTGGCCTGCGGGTACAGCGGCAGCACGACGATGCGCCGCGCTCCGGCCGCGCGCAGTTTCTGCAGCGCGGTTGGCACGGACGGTTCGGAGTACAGATTCGCGCCCTCGACCGCGACCGCGCCGGGGCGCTGCGCCTCCAGCTCGAGCTCGAGCGCCTGGACGAGCCGCTGCGAGTACACCGCCAGCGGCGAACCGCCGTCCATCCACACCCGGCGATAGAGCCGTGCGCTGCGCGGCGAACGCAACGGCAGCACCAGGCCGCGCAGCAGCGGCAGCCACAGCCAGCGCGGCAACTCGACCACGCGCGGATCGGCGAGGAAGCGGCCGAGGAACCGGCTCACCTCGCGCGCGCGCGGCGCGTCGGGTGTGCCGGTGTTGACCGTGACTACGCCGAGCATTCCAGCTTACTTCCCGGTGGCCATCATTCGCGTGCAGCCAGTGCGGATCCGTTCAGCCCTGGAGCGGCGTGATGCCGGCGGCGCACAGGTACTTCAGCTCGGTGTAGTCGGTGATGCCGTGATGCGAGCCCTCGCGCCCGAAACCGGATTGCTTGACCCCGCCGAACGGCGCCACCTCCGTCGAGATGATGCCGGTGTTGAGCCCGACGATGCCGTACTCGAGCGCCTCGGTGACGCGCCAGGCACGCGCCAGGTCGCGCGTATACAGGTACGAGGCGAGTCCGAACTCGGTGTCGTTGGCGAGCTTGACCGCCTCCACTTCGGTGCGGAAGCGGAACAGCGGCGCCACGGGCCCGAAGGTCTCCTCGCGCGCAAATTTCATCGCCGTGGTCGCGCCGGTGATGATGGTCGGCTCGTAGAAGGTGCCACCGAGCGCGTGCCGCTTGCCGCCCAGGATCACCTGTCCGCCCTTCGCCTTCGCGTCGGCCACATGCTCCTCGACCTTGGCGAGCGCCGCGGCGTCGATCAGAGGCCCGAGATCGGTGGGTCCCTTGAGCCCGTCGCCGACCTTCATCGCGCCGACCGCCCTGGCCAGGCGCGCCGCGAATTCATCGTAGATCTCCTCCTGCACCAGCAGGCGGTTGGCGCACACGCAGGTCTGGCCGGTGTTGCGGTACTTGCTGGTGAGCGCGCCCTGCACGGCGGCGTCCAGGTCGGCGTCGGCGAACACGATGAACGGCGCGTTGCCGCCCAGCTCCATCGACAGCTTCTTCAGCGTGGGCGCGCACTGCGCCATGAGCACGCGCCCCACTTCGGTGGAGCCGGTGAAGGTGAGCTTGCGCACGATCGGGTTGCTGGTGAGCTCCGCGCCGATCTCGCGCGCGCCGCCGGTGATCACGTTCAGCACCCCGGGCGGCACGCCGGCG
The DNA here is from genome assembly GCA_035542135.1 of Steroidobacteraceae bacterium. Classification (GTDB taxonomy): domain Bacteria; phylum Pseudomonadota; class Gammaproteobacteria; order Steroidobacterales; family Steroidobacteraceae; genus FEN-1191. Next base: position 1,351 of record DATKLZ010000182.1, read on the forward strand.
CGCGCGGCAAGCTCGGCCATCGCGAGCGCCGACAGCGGCGTCTGGCCCGCGGGCTTGACGATGAAGGTGCAGCCGGCGGCCAGCGCCGGTGCCGCCTTGCGCGTGATCATCGCGGCCGGGAAATTCCACGGCGTGATCGCCGCGACCACGCCGACCGGCTGGCGCAGCACGAACAGGCGCTTGTCGGGCTGGTGGCCCGGGATGATCTCGCCGTAGATGCGGCGCGCCTCTTCGGCGAACCATTCGACGTAGGCGGCGGCGTAGGCGATCTCGCCGGCCGCCTCGGCCAGCGGCTTGCCCTGTTCGGCCGTCATGAGCTGCGCGAGGTCGTTCTGGTTCGCCATCATGAGGTCGAACCAGCGCCGCAGGATCACGGCGCGCTGCTTGGCGGTCTGCGCCGCCCAGGCCGGGAACGCCGCCGCCGCCGCCTCGATCGCGCGCCGTGCCGCCGCGCCGTCCATGTGCGGCACGGTGCCGAGCTGCGCGCCGCTGGCCGGGTTGTTCACCGCGGTGGTGCGGCCGTCGACCGCGTCCACCCACTGGCCGTTGATGTAGCACTGGCTGCGCAGGAGAGTCGGGTCGCTGAGTTTCATGATCGCTTCAACCTATGTGCTGCTTGAGGAAATCCTGGGTGCGCTGCCAGGCCAGCGCGGCGCTGGGCGCGTCGTAGGCCGCACGCGCGTCGCAATTGAATCCGTGGTCTGCGTGGTACATGTAGATGTGGGCCGTTGGACACGCGGCGCGCACCTCTTCAATGCGCTCGCGCGGAATGTTCCGGTCGAGCTCGCCATAGTGCAGCAGGATCGGGCAGGCCGGCACGCGATCGAGCTTCTCCCACACGCGGCTGGTGTAGTAGCCGACCGCGGCCTGCACCGGCAGCGTCGCGGCGGCCACCCAGGCCTGCTGCCCGCCCCAGCAGAAGCCGACGACCGCGACCCGGCCCGCATGCCGCACGACGTTGATGGCCGCGCCGATGTCGAGCAGCACCTTGGGCTCATCGAGCTGCAGCCGGTAACCGGTGCCCTGCTCCATGTCCTTCGGGCCGTAGCCGAGCTCGATGTTGCGGCCGATGCGATCGAACAACGCCGGTGCGATCGCGAGGAACCCGGCGGCGGCGTACCGCTCGGTCACCGCGCGGATGTGCGCGTTGACGCCGAAGATCTCCTGCAGCACGACGACCGCGCCGCGCGGCGCGCCGGCCGGCGCCGCGAGGTAGGCGGCGAACTGGTGTCCGTCGCGGGCCATCAGCGTTTCCCATCGCGCGCTCGACATGGCTGCGCCCGTCAGTCGCCCAGCCAGGCGTCGGCTTCGATCTCGACCAGCATCTCCGGCGAGATCAGGCGGCTGACCTCGACCATGCTGGTCGCCGGCCGGATGGAGCCGAACACCGCGCCGTGCGCGCGGCCGATCAGTTCCCAGTCGCCGATGTGGGTCACGTAGATGCGCGTGCGCACGACCTGCGCCAGCGTCGCGCCGGCGCGCCTCAGCGCCGCCTCGATGTTCTGCAGCGTCTGCACCGTCTGCGCGGCCGGATCGTTGATGCCGACCAGCTTGCCGTCGGCGCCCAGCGCGGTCGTGCCGGACACGTGCACGTAATCGCCGACGCGCACCGCGCGCGAGTAACCGACGATCGGCTCCCACGGCGAGCCGGAGGCGAAGTTGGCGCGCGGCATCAGGCGCGCTCCACGATCGCCGTGACGCCCATGCCGCCGGCCGTGCACACCGAGATGACGCCGCGCCGTGACTGCGGGTCGCCGGCGAGGAGCTTGGCGAGCGCGGCGAGGATGCGTCCGCCGGTGGCCGCGAACGGATGGCCGAGCGCGACGCTGCCCCCCTTCACGTTGATCTTCTCCGGCGGGATGCTGCCGAGCGGCGCCGCGCGGCCGAGGCGCTCGCGGCAGAACTGCGGCGATTCCCATGCCTTCAGCGTGCACAGCATCTGCGCGGCGAAGGCCTCGTGCAGTTCGTAGTAGTCGAAATCCTGCAGCGAGAGCTGCACGTCGCTGAGCATCGAGGACATCGCGTAGGCGGGCGCCATCAGCAGGCCTTCATGGCCGCTGGCGAAATCGACCGCCCAGCTCTTGCCGGCGCGCAGGTAGGCCAGCACCGGGAGCTTGCGCTCGCGGGCCCAGTCCTCGGAGGCGAGCAGCACCGCGGACGCGCCGTCGGTGAGCGGCGTGCTGTTGCCGGCCGTCAGCGTGCCCTTGCCGTCGGTGGCGAACACCGGGCGGAGCGTGGCGAGCTTTTCCACCGTCGTGTCGGGGCGCACGTTGTTGTCGCGGGTGAGGCCCGCGTGCGGCACGACCAGGTCGTCGTAGAAACCCGCCTTCCACGCGGCGGCGGCCTTCTGGTGGCTCTCGCAGGCGACGCGGTCCTGCTCCGCGCGCGAGATGTTCCAGGTGCGCGCCATCAGTTCGCAGCTCTGGCCCATCGACAGGCCGCTGCGCGGCTCGATGACCGCGGGCAGGATCGGCTTGAGGTCGCGCAGGCGCAGGCCGAACCACGGGCGGATGCGCTGCCAGGCGCTGCGGCCGCGGTAGCTGCGCATCAGGATGTCGCGGTAGGAATTCGGGAACACCACCGGCGGGTCGCTGACCGTGTCGACGCCGCAGGCGATGCCGGAATCGATCTGGCCGAGCGCGATCTTGTTGGCGACCAGGATCGCGGCCTCGAGGCCCGTGCCGCAGGCGCGCTGGATGTCGAGGCCGGGCGTCTGCGGATCGAGCTCGGTGGACAGGAGCGACTCGCGCACCAGGTTGAAATCCTTCGAGTGCTTGATGACCGCGCCGCCGATGACGTCGCCGAGCCGATGCCCCTGCAGGCGGTACCGCTCGACCACCGCGTGGAGCGCAGCCGTCAGCAGTTCCTGGTTGCCCTGGCCGGCGTAGGCGCCATGCGAGCGCGCGAACGGGATGCGGCTGCCGCCGACGATGGCGACGCGCCTGGGTGCTGCAAGGGTCAGCATGGTGGCCTCCGGGATGGCGGGCGACGCCGGGAGCGGCGCTGGTCGCGTAGAATGCCAGCTTGCGGCCTGATCTGCACGGCCGCGCCTTTCTTGAGGGTCTGCAGGGCATGGCGCGAGCGGCGATCGACCGCGTGTTCGAGCGACGTCTGGCTTCGCTGGTCAACAGCCGCGAGCGCGGCGCCGCATTGGCCGGCGGCCGGCGCGGCCTGGAGCGCGAGGGCCTGCGCGTCACGCCGGCGGGCCGCGTCTCGGCCCGACCGCACCCGGCGGCGCTCGGCAGTGCACTGTGCAATCCGCACATCACCACCGATTTCTCCGAGGCGCTGCTCGAGCTGGTCACGCCGACGTTCACCGACAATGCCGCGCTGGCGCAATACCTCGGCGACCTGCATCACTTCGTGGCGCGCCACCTCGACGACGAGCTGCTGTGGGCGGGTTCGATGCCGGGCGAGATCGCGGGCGAGGCGGAGGTGCCGATCGCGCGCTACGGCAGTTCCCACCGCGGGCACTTCAAGGAGGTGTACCGCCGCGGCCTGCAGACGCGCTACGGCGGGCTGATGCAGGCGATCGCCGGCGCGCATTTCAATTTCTCGTTTCCCGAGCGCTTCTGGCCGCTGTGGGCCGAAGCGCTCGAGCAGCCGGCGCCGGACGCTGATTTCGTGTCGGCGCGTTACTTCGACCTGGTGCGCAACTACCGGCGCCACGGCTGGCTGGCGCTGTACCTGTTCGGCGTCTCGCCGGCGCTGTGCGCCAGCTTCGTGCCGGCGCCGCGCGACCCGGAGCTGCTGCCGCTGGGCCCGGGCACGCTGCACCTGCCGCACGCCACCTCGCTGCGCATGAGCGACCTCGGTTACCGCAACCGCAACCAGTCCGCGGTCAACGTCTCGGTCAATTCATTGGCCGACTACCTGCGCGACCTGCGGCACGCCACCCACACGGTGCATCCGCCGTTCGCGGCGCTCGGCGTGTGCGTCGACGGCGAATACCGGCAGCTCAACGCGAACATCCTGCAGATCGAGAACGAGTACTACAGCAACATCCGCCCGAAGCGGGCGCCGCGCGCCGGCGAGAGCACGCTGCGCGCGCTCGCGCGCGGCGGCGTCGAATATGTCGAGGTGCGCGCGCTCGACATCTGCATCTTCGAGCCGACCGGCGTGTGCATGGACGAGCTGCATTTCATGGAAGCCTTCCTGGCGCTGTGCCTGCTGCGCGAGAGTGAGCCGATCGACGCCGGCCTGCAGGCGCAGCTCGACCAGAACCACCTGCTGGTGGCCCGCCGCGGGCGCGAGCCGGGCCTCGTGCTGCAGCGGGCCGGGCGGCCGGTGCCGCTGCAGGACTGGGCCGGCGAATTGCTCGACCAGCTCGCCGGCGTGTGCGCGCTGCTGGATGCCGGCGATCCGACGCGGCGCTACCAGCGCACGCTCGAGCGCCAGGCGGAGAAGCTGCGGGATCCCGAGCTGACGCCCTCCGCCCGGCTGCTGCGTGAACTGCGCCGCGGCGCGGTTGGCTTCGCCGAGTACGCGCGCACTCTTTCGGAGCAGCACCGCGCGCGCCTGCTCGATGAGCGGGGCCACGAGCCGGCGGTGCTGGCGAACTTCGCCGAAGAGGCCGCGGCCTCGCTCGAGGTGCAGGCCGCGCTCGAGCGCGCCGAGCGCGGCACGTTCGAGGACTACCTCGCCCGCACGCTCGGCCCCGATCTTGCATAGCAGTCCGGGCAACCATTTCGACATGGGGATCGCATTGCACCGGATACTGATCGCCAACCGCGGTGAAATCGCGATCCGCGTGATGCGCGCGGCCAACGAGCTCGGGCTCGCCACGATCGCGATCTACTCGCAGGAGGATCGCTTCTCGCTCCACCGCACGAAGGCCGACGAGGCCTACCTGGTCGGCGAGGGCCGCGGTCCGCTGCAGGCCTACCTCGACATCGACGAGATCATCGCCACCGCGCAGCGCGCGCGGGCGGATGCGATCCACCCGGGCTATGGGTTCCTGGCGGAGAGCCCGCAGTTCGCCGAAGCCTGCGCGCGCGCCGGCATCGTGTTCATCGGGCCCGCCCCCGAGACCATGCGCACGCTCGGCAACAAGGTCGCGGCGCGCCAGCTGGCGGTCGCGGCCGGCGTGCCGGTCATGCCGGCGACGCCGCCGCTGCCCGCTGATCCGGCCGAGTGCGCGCGGCTGGCCGCTGCGGTCGGTTATCCGGTCATGCTCAAGGCGAGCTGGGGCGGCGGCGGGCGCGGCATGCGCGTCATCGACGGCGACGCGGCGCTCGCCGAACAGCTGCCGCTGGCGCGCGCCGAGGCACGCGCGGCCTTCGGCAACGACGAGGTGTACCTCGAGAAGCTCGTGCGCCGCGCGCGCCACATCGAGGTGCAGCTGCTCGGCGACACGCACGGCAACCTGGTGCACCTGTACGAGCGCGACTGCACCGTGCAGCGTCGCAACCAGAAGGTGGTCGAGCGCGCGCCCGCGGCGTTCCTGGGCGAGGCGCAGCGCGCCGAGCTGTGCGCGGCGGCGCTGAGGATCGGCCGCGCCGCGAACTACTGCAACGCCGGCACGGTCGAGTTCCTGCAGGATGCCGACAGCGGCGCCTTCTATTTCATCGAGGTCAATCCGCGCATCCAGGTCGAGCACACCGTCACCGAGATGGTCACCGGCATCGACCTGGTGAAGGCGCAGATCCGCATCGCCGCCGGCGCGCGCATCGGCACGCCCGACAGCGGCGTGCCGCGGCAGGAGGACATCCGCCTCGGCGCCTACGCGCTGCAGTGCCGTGTCACCACCGAGGATCCGCAGAACAACTTCCTGCCCGACTACGGACGCCTCACCGCCTACCGCAGTCCCGCCGGCGTCGGCGTGCGGCTCGATGCCGGCACCGCCTACGCCGGCGCCGTGATCACGCGTTCCTACGACTCGCTGCTGGTGAAGGTGACGACATGGGCGCCGACGCCGCAGGAGGCGATCGCGCGCATGCACCGGGCATTGTGGGAATTCCGAATCCGCGGCGTGGTCACCAACCTGCGCTTCCTCGACCAGGTCATCACGCATCCGCGCTTCGCCAGCGGCGACTACACCACGCGCTTCATCGACGAGACGCCGGAGCTGTTCGTCGCCCCGGAGCGGCGCGACCGCGCGACGCGCATGCTGAGTTTCCTCGCCGACGTCATCGTCAACGGCAATCCCGAGGCGCGTGGCCGGCCCGAGCCGGTGCGCGTGGTGACGCCGCGCCTGCCGCGGCTGCCGTTGGCGCCGCCGCCGGCGGGCAGCAGGCAGCGGCTCGATGCGCTTGGCCCGGAGCGCTTCGCGCAATGGATGCTCGAGCAGCCGCAGGTGCTGCTGACCGACACGACGATGCGCGATGCGCACCAGTCGCTGCTGGCGACGCGGCTGCGCGGCTACGACATGCTCCGCATCGCGCCGTACTACGCGCAGCTGCTGCCGCAGCTGTTGTCGGTCGAATGCTGGGGCGGCGCCACGTTCGACGTCGCGCTGCGCTTCCTGAAGGAAGATCCCTGGGAGCGGCTCGAGCGGCTGCGCGCGGCGATGCCGAACCTGCTGCTGCAGATGCTGCTGCGCTCCGCCAACGCCGTCGGCTACGCGAACTATCCCGACAACACGGTGCGCTATTTCGTGCGGCAGGCGGCTGCCGGCGGCATCGACCTGTTCCGCATCTTCGACTCGCTCAACTGGGTCGAGAACATGCGCGTGGCGATCGACGCGGTGCTCGAATCCGGCAAGCTGTGCGAGGCGGCGATCTGCTACACCGGCAACCTCTCCGATCCGCGGGAGCGCAAGTACACGCTCGGCTACTACCTCGGGCTCGCGCAGGAACTGAAGCGGGCCGGCACGCACGTGCTCGGCATCAAGGACATGGCCGGCCTGTGCCAGCCGCAGGCGGCCTTCACGCTGGTCAAGGCGCTCAAGGCAGAGACCGGGCTGCCGGTGCACTTCCACACGCACGACACCAGCGGCATCGGCGCGGCCAGCGTGTTCGCGGCGATCGCCGCCGGCGCGGATGCGGTCGATGGCGCGATGGATGCGATGAGCGGCCTCACCTCGCAGCCGAACCTGGGTTCGATCGCCACCGCGCTGCGCTTCGGCGCGCGCGACCCGCAGCTCGATCCGGAGAACCTCAGGCTGGTCTCGCACTACTGGGAGCAGGTGCGCAACTACTACGCCGCGTTCGAGAGCGACATCCGCTCCGGCACCTCCGACGTGTACGTGCACGGCATGCCGGGCGGCCAGTACACCAACCTGCGCGAGCAGGCGCGCTCGCTCGGCATCGACGACACGCGCTGGCCCGAGGTCGCGCGCGCCTACGCCGAGGTCAACGAGATGTTCGGCGACATCGTCAAGGTGACGCCGAGTTCCAAGGTCGTCGGCGACCTGGCGATGCTGATGGTCAGCAGCGGCCTGACGCGCGAGCAGGTGCTCGACCCCGACCATGCCGTGGCGTTCCCGTCCTCGGTCGAGCAGTTCTTCCACGGCGAACTCGGCCAGCCGTACGGCGGATTTCCGGAGGCGCTGCAGCGGAAGGTACTGAAGGGCAGGGCGCCGCTGACGCGGCGGCCCGGCGAAGCGCTGGCGCCGGCCGACCTCCCGGCGCTGCGCGCGCAGGCGCAGGCCGCGCTCGGCCACGAGATCAACGACCGCCAGTTCGCCTCGTGGCTCATGTATCCGCAGGTCTACGCCGACTACGACGCCGCGCGGCGCCGTTACGGGGATGTGGCGCAATTGCCGACGATGGCGTTTCTCTACGGTCTGCATCCGGGTCAGGAAATCAGCATCGACCTGGAGCCCGGCAAGACGCTGATCGTGCGCTACGTGACGCGCAGCGAGCCGCACGAGGACGGCTCGCGCACCGTGTTCTTCGAGCTCAACGGCCAGCCGCGCGAACTGCGCGTCGTCGATCGCGCGGCCACGCCGACCCGCCCGCCGCAGCGGCGCATCGAGCCCGGCAACCCGCGCCACATCGGCGCGCCACTCCCGGGCACGGTGGCGACGGTCGCCGTCGTCGTCGGCCAGAGGGTGGCGCGCGGCGATGTCGTCGTCACGCTGGAATCGATGAAGATGCAGACCGCGGTGCGCGCCGAGGCCGACGGCCAGGTCAGCGAGGTGCTGGTGCGCGTCTCCAGCCAGGTCGACGCCAAGGACCTGCTGGTCGTGCTCGCCTAGCGCGCCAGCGGCGCGCCCCTCAGTGCTGGTAGCGCAGCGCCAGCTGCCACTGGCGTTCGCGCTGGTTGCGCGGAATCCCGAGGCCGCCGTACTCGCTTGCGATGCCGCGCTGCGCGACCCAGCTGTGCACCTCGAGCCCCTCGAGCGTGGCGCTCCAGTGCTCGCCGAACCGGCGCTCGGCGCCCAGGGTCCAGGCGTGGCCGCGGTCGCCGTAGTACGTGTTGTCGACGTTGGCGAGGAAGTTGCTGGCGGTCTGCTGCGAGGCAAAGCGGTCGTAGCGCGCCGAGTAGCGCATCGGGCCTTGCAGCCAGCTTGCCAGCAGGAATTCGGAGTCGAAGCGCCAGGCGTTGACGGGCGGGCCCAAGCCCGCGAGCGTGCGGCCGTGCAGCCACTGGCTGACCAGCGTCAACTCGGCGGTCGGCGTCCAGCGCGCGCCCAGGCTGTCGAAGTAGGTCTGCCAGGTCGTATCCTGGATCACGCTCGAGGCGTCGGCGAGGTCGGCGCGATTGTCGTAGTGCAGCGCGTGCAGTTCGAGCAGGCCGCGGTAGTTCGCGGTGATGCCGGCATGGTAACCGGCGCGCTTGTCCAGGTCGTCGTAGAAGAGCGTGCGTTGCGGGTAGGGCTGGCCGCCGTTGGCGAAGCGGCCGAACAGCGTGCCCTGCCGGTCGGTCAGTCCCCAGCCGCGCGTGGCAATGACCGTGCCGGCCGGGTCGTTCCAGCCGAACGCGGCCGCATTGAAGCTGACATCGAAGCCGTGGCCGTTGCTGCGGCCGAGCCAGTCGAGGCTGTACTCGCCGCCGATCGTGCGCAGTTCCTCGCCGACCCAGGTGTTGATGGCGGAATAGGTCAGCGTGTAGGGCGATCCCCAGCCACGCATGCGGTTCTCGAGCGAGATCTCCGGATAGAACGCGCCGAGCTTGAAGCGCGAGCGCCAGATCGAATGCGGGATCGGCCGCCAGTCGAGGTAGAACTCCGTGAGGTCCACTGCGTTGACGTCATGGTCTCCGTAAGCGACCGCTTCAGCGTTCAAGCGCATCGTCTCGGTCAGGTCGGTGCGCAGGCCGGCGCGCGCCTCGCCCAGCCGCAGTCCGTCGTGCGCCGAGTCGAAGCGCAGCTTGCCGAGCCCGCCGTCGAGGCGCGACTCGGTGCCGTCGCTCGACACGGCGCGCAGGTCGACGCTCCAGTCGAAGTCGGTGGCGGCGCAGGCCGCGCGCACCAGCAGCAGCGCACCGGCGGCGCCGATGACGGCTAGTAGTCGGCCCATCGCTTGTCCGCTCCGTGATGCATCAACTCGGCCTTCAGCGCGTGCTGCAGGCGGAAACTCGCGGTGGCCGCCGCGCCGTCGTCGACGCGCACCTGCGCCTGCAGCTGCGGACCCGCTTCATTGAGCCGCGCATGCCAGATCCGCACGGTGTACTCGCCGGGAGCGAGGTCGCGCAGCAGCAGCGTGCCGTTGGCGGCGGTGCGGCCGAACCACGGCGAGTCGGTCACCCAGATGTAGCCGACCATGCTGTCGTGGATGTTGCAGCCGAGCGTGACCAGCCCGGCGTGGTCGAACACGACCGGTGCGTGCGCGCGCCCGGCGTACAACGCGAGTTGGAAGGCCTTCGCGCTCGAGAACGAATACACCTGGTGGCGCACCTGGTCGCTGTTCGGGAAGTCGACCGCGGTGCCGGTCTGCACGATGAGCACGTCGGGCACGAACGTCAGGTTGCGCTGGTCCATGACGGCCTTCGCATTGATGGCCGGATGCGCAGCGCCGCCCGCTTGCTCGGCGATCACGACGGCGCCCTCGACCGGCCTGCCGTCGGCGCCCGTGACCGTGACCGACAACGCCGATGCGGCTGCCACCGGCCCCGGCCCGGCCAGAACCGTGCAGGCCATCACACAAGCCGCGAGCGTTGCGCTTCTACACTCCATGATCACCGCGGATTAGAGCGTCTGAAGTTGACCAGCTTCAAGAACCGACTGCTCATTTTGATCGTCTCCCTCGTGGTGCTGGCCCAGGGCGTGACGATCCTGCTGACCCTGGCGTCGATGCGCAGCGCGGTGCGCACCGAATCGGCCCGCCAGCTGACCGCCACGCGCGCCATGCTCGACCGCACGCTGGCCGTGCGCGCGCGCCTGTTGCGCGCCACGGCCGATGTCATGGCGGCCGATTTCGCGTTCCGCGAGGCGGTTGCCACCGCCGACCGGCCGACGATCCAGTCGGTGCTCGACAACCACGCCGGGCGCGTCGGCGCCGACCTGGCGGTGCTGTACGGACTCGACGGCCGCGTGCTGACCGCGACCACGCCGGAGCTCGCGCGCGAGGCCGGCGCGCGCCTGCGCCTGCTGCAGACGGATACCGCCGCGCCGTTCGCGGTCGTCGACGGCAGGCCATACCAGATCGTGTTTGCCCCGCTCCGTGCACCCGACATCATCGCCTGGGTGGCGCTCGGCTTCGCGCTCGACCGGCCGCTGGCGCAGCAGCTCGCGGCGCTGGCCGGCACCGATGTCAGCTTCATCTATCGCGAGCCGGGCGGCGCCGCCGGCGCGATCTCGACGCTCGATCCGGACACCGCCGCGCAACTGGCCGAGCGGCCCCCGGCGCGGCTCGCCGGCGATGCACCCTCGCTGTGGATGTTCGCCGACCAGCAGTTCCTGTCGCTCAGCGCGCCGCTCGATGCGCAGAGCGGCACCTTGCAGCTGGTCGTGCAGCGCTCCCAGGTCGCGGCGATGGCGCAGTTCCGCGAGATGCGCGTCGCGCTGCTGCTGATCGGCGGCGCCGCGCTGCTGGGCGCGATCGTCGTCGCGGTGCTGGCCGGCCGCGGCGCCGTGCGGCCGCTCGGCGTGCTGGTCAGCGCCGCGCAGCAGATCGAGCGCGGCATCTACTGCGAGGCGATCGCCGTGCGGGGCGGCGAGGAATTCCAGCGGCTCGCCGGCACCTTCAATTCGATGCAGCAGGGAATTCGCGAGCGCGAGGCGCACATCGTCCACCAGGCGACGCACGACGCGCTGACCGGCCTGCCGAACCGCGAAGGCCTGCGCCAGCGCCTCGAATCGCTGCCTGCCAGCGCGCCACTGAGCATTGCCGTGCTCGACGTGCACCGCTTCCGCGACATCAATGCCTCGGTCGGCCACCAGGCCGGCGATCGCCTGCTGCAGGCGCTGGCTGCGCGGCTGCAGGCGCTGTCGGGCGAGTCCGCCCCGTGCGCGCGCGTCGGCGCGGACCTGTTCGTGCTGAGCGCGCCGCTCCATGACAGCGAGCTGCTGCACCGCCTGCTGGTGCTGGCCGATGAATGGCGCGCCGGCGTCGACCTCGGCGACCTGCGCCTCAGCGTCGACATCCGCGCCGGCATCAGCGAGTGGCGCGCGCCGCGCGTGCCGGTGCAGGACCTGTTGCGGCAGGCCGACGTGGCGCTGCTGCAGGCCAAGGAGCAGGGCACGATTGCCGTGCTGTACGAGTCGAGCCACGACGCCGATCACCGCCGCCGCGTGCTGCTGGTGGCCGAACTGCGCCGCGCGCTGACCGGCACGGGCCTCTGCCTGCACTACCAGCCGCTCGTGAACATGACCGACCGCGCGCCGGTCGCCTTCGAGGCGCTGCTGCGCTGGACGCATCCGGCGCTCGGCAACATTTCACCGGCCGAGTTCATCCCGCTGGCCGAACGCGCTTCGGTGCTGCCGGACCTGTCGCGTTGGGTGCTGGAGCACGCGATCGCGCAGCTCGGCGAATGGCAGCGCGCCGGACTCGACATCGAAGTGGCGGTGAACCTGTCGGCGGCGGATTTCGCCGACGGCGGGCTGCCCGCCCGCGTGCTGGCGCTGCTGCGGCAGCACCAGGTGCCGGCCGGCCGCCTGCTGCTCGAAGTCACCGAAAGCACGATCATGCGCGAGCCGCAACTCGCCGCGCAGATCATGCAGCAGCTGCGCTCCGCCGGCGTGCGCTTCGCGATCGATGATTTCGGCACCGGCCATTCGAGCCTGGCGCAGCTGCATGCGCTGCCGGTGGACGAACTGAAGATCGACCGCGCCTTCGTCATGAACCTCGAGCGCTCGGCCAGCAACCAGGCGATCGTGCGCACGACCATCGA
>DATKLZ010000183.1:0-2547 GCA_035542135.1 Steroidobacteraceae bacterium
GATGCGCATCTTCGGCGATCCGGCGCGCACCAAGCGCTGGCTGCAGATGGCCGGCATGAAGGCGGGCGAGGTCATCGAGAGCGGCATGCTCTCGCGCCAGATCGAGAAGGCGCAGCGCAAGGTCGAGGCGCACAACTTCGACATCCGCAAGCAGCTGCTGCTGTTCGATGACGTCGCCAACGACCAGCGCAAGGTCGTCTACCAGCAGCGCACGGAGATCCTCGGCACCGACGACCTGAGCGATGCGGTGCTGGGCATGTACGAGGACTCGGTGCGCGGGCTCCTCGACGCGCACCTGCCGGTCGGCAGCTCGCAAAGCGCGTGGGACCTGGGCGCGCTCAACGAGGCGCTGCAGCGCGATTTCGGCGCCAGCGTCGACGTGGCCGGATGGCTGGCCGCCGACCCGCAGATGGAGGACGAGGTGCTGCGCCAGCGCGTGGTCGACGCGGTGCTCGATGTCTACCGCCAGAAGGTCGCGCGCATCGGCGCGCCGATCATGCGCCACGTCGAGCGCGACGTCGTGCTGCGGCAACTCGACCAGCACTGGCGCGACCACCTGGCGGCCATGGATTACCTGCGCCAGGGCATCCACCTGCGCGGCTACGCGCAGAAGGACTACCGCTACGAGTACAAGCGCGAGGCCTTCGAGCTGTTCACCGCGATGCTCGGGCGCGTGAAGTACGAGGCGGCGGCGATGCTCGCGCGCGTCGAGATCCGCACGCAGGAACAGATCGACCGCGAAGAGGCGGCGCGGCGCGAGCGCCTGATGCGGGCCCTCCAGGCGCAGCACGCCGAGTTGCCGACGGCCCTGGCTCCCGGCGCAGCTCCCGTGCCGGGACCCGCCGCCGGCGCTGGCGCTGGCGCTGCCGCCGGCGGTGCGGCCGCCGCCGGTGGCGCGGCGGCGGGCGGCTTCGAGCCGGCGTCGCCGTTCGTGCGCGGCGATCGCAAGGTCGGTCGCAACGAGCCCTGTCCCTGCGGATCAGGCCGCAAGTTCAAGCAGTGCCATGGTGCGCTCGAGTCTTGAAGCCGACGGTGCGCGTGGTGGCCGCCGTGATGCATGATGTCGGGCAGCGCGTGCTCGTGACGCAACGGACCACCGGCAAGGCGCTCGCCGGCCAGTGGGAATTCCCGGGCGGCAAGGTCGAGCCGGGCGAGGCCGAGGACGCGGCGCTGCGCCGTGAGCTGCGCGAGGAGCTCGGCGTGCAGGTCGGCAGCGCTCGGCCAGTGCTGGAACTGCGCCATGAATATCCCGAGCGGCACGTCGAGCTCTCGGTCTGGATCGTCGACGAATACGCCGGCGAGCCCCGTGGCCTCGAAGGCCAGCCGCTGCGCTGGGAACGGCCGGCGGCGCTGCGCGCCCTGCCGCTGCTGCGCGCCGACCTGCCCATTGTCGACTGGCTCGAAGCCGTGGATTTCACAACCGGAAGAGGATGAGGACGATGGCCCAGGAACCCGGGATGCCCGACATCCAGATGGACGCGAACACGCTCTATCGCGACGAACTGTATACCGATCGCAAGGCCGGCACGATCCGCCGGCTCACGCCGGTGACCGCCGAAGGCCACGCGGATCCGGCTCGCGCGGTGCTGTATTCAGGCCAGACGCAGTTGCTGACGCCCGGCGGCGTGCTGCCGCTGTCCTTCGACATCGAGGCCAACTCGCTCGCCGAGGCCGTGCAGCGGTTTCCGGCCGCGGTGCACGCGGCGCTCGAGCAGGCGATCGAAGAGGCGCGCGAGTACCGCCGCGAGGCTTCCTCGCGCATCGTGGTGCCTGATGTCGCCGGCGGGGCGCTCCCCGGCGGCGGCAAGATCAAGCTCTAGCTCGGACCCTGGCGCCCCTCAGACCTTGACCGGCGCCGGCACCGGCAGGCCGAGGTCACGCGCGACCGCGGCGTGCACCACGCGCCCGTCGATGACGTTCAGGCCGTTGCGCAGCCCCGCGTCGGCCGCGAGCGCGTCCTTCCAGCCCTTGTCGGCCAGCGCCTTCACGTAGGGAAGCGTGGCATTGTTGAGCGCCTGCGCGGAGCTGCGCGCCACGGCGCCCGGCATGTTCGTGACGCAGTAGTGCGTCACGCCGTGCAGCGTGTAGACCGGATCGGCGTGCGTCGTGGGCTTGCTGGTGGCGAAGCACCCGCCCTGGTCGATAGCGATGTCCACGACGACCGAGCCGGCGCGCATGCCCTTGATCATGGCCTCGGTCACCAGCTTCGGCGCGGCCGCGCCCGGCACCAGCACGGCGCCGATGACGAGGTCCGCCTCGGTGACCGCGCGTTCGATCGCCTCGGCGGTGGAGAAGATCGTCTGCACCGCGCCGTGGAACTGCACGTCGAGGGCCCGCAGCCGCGGGAGCGAACGATCGATGACGACCACGTCGGCACGCAGGCCGTGCGCCATCTCGACCGCGTTTGTGCCGGCGACGCCGCCGCCGATGACGACGACCTTGGCCGGCGGGATGCCGGCGACGCCGCCGAGCAGCACGCCGCGTCCGCCCTGCGCCTTCTGCAGGTAGTAGGCGCCGACCTGGATCGACATGCGCCCGGCCACTTCG